>NZ_JACJSI010000399.1 GCF_014698065.1 Nostoc flagelliforme FACHB-838 | reverse complement strand
ATGGGATTTGGTGTTTACTGGCTGGGTGCAGGATTGGATGTGAAATGGCCTGGTGGTCACTGGGCAATTATTTGGTTGCCTTTAGCTTGGGGTGTGGGTATGGCGATCGCCTCGGCAATTTGGCGCTGGCAAGTTAGTTTACAAAAACCAGAGGAAGCGATCGGTTAAGTAAGTACTAAATTTTTAACATTTCGTCAATCCCAATTACTTTGAAAGTAACCTTATCTTATCCTGTTCTTAACTAGTAAATAAGAATATTGGCTGCGTAGGCAAGAAATTTTGATGTGTGAAACAGCAAATGTTCAATTTCAAGCGTAAGCGATATCTCCTACTTAGCCTGCTGGTCGCAGTGGTGATAGTAGTAAGCAGTATACAAATAGTTACAGCCCAGCTTGCTACTAGCCGTGTTGGTGATCTACCTGAAGGTGGAGCATTACTACCCACAGGTCAAGTGATTACACCCGCAGCTGCCCCAGGCTCGACGTTTACACGTTTGGCAACTGGTTTGCGTACAGATAATAATGCTGATGCTGCCGAAGCTGTAACCACAGCCCTCAGCCCCGATGGTAAAACTCTACTGGTGCTTACCAGTGGCTATAACAACAACTTCAGGAGTCAAAATGGTGCTGATCTCACTTATCCAGTCTTAGACCCATTAACTGGCAAACCAAGTGCTACGAGAACTTCAAAAGCTGAATGGGTTTTTGTCTTTGATGTCAGCAGCGGTAAGTTGGTTAAGCAGCAGCAGATTAACATTCCCAACACATATAATGGACTAGCTTGGGCAAAAGACGGCACACGCTTTTATGTATCAGGTGGCATTGACGATCGCGTTTATGCTTATGCCTCGAATGGCAACCAGTACTTGCCAGATGCTCCCTTTATTTTGCTAGGTCACAATTCCGAACAAACTGCGCCCTTCCCTATCTACGATGGTGGTTTGTTGAAGAACACACCAGCTGAAACTGTGGCAACAGGAGCAGTTGTAGCGCCAGCTCAAACTGTAACAACAGGAGCAGTTGTAGCGGGTCTTGATCTCAGCAAAGATGGCAAAACTTTAGTAGCTGCTAATTTTGAGAACGACTCAATATCAATTGTTGATACTACTAACCGTAAAGTACTCAGAGAAATTAAGTTCTTTAGACCAGGCGATCGAATACCAACAGGAGAATTCCCTTTTGATGTAGCCATCAAGAGTGCAGAAAACGGTGCAGCAGCTAAAGTCTTTGTTACCAGCCAGCGCGACAACGAGGTGGTTGCTGTTAGCATTGCTTCCGGGCAAGTTACCCGTATACCTGTAGGTAGCCAACCAAACAAAGTAACGCTCTCGACCGACCAAAAGCGACTGTATGTAGCTAACGGTAATAGTGATTCGGTTTCAGTCATCGACACAAATACCAATAGCGTTGTCCAAACTATCAATCTGTCTAGACCTAGCGATCAGTACAAAGGAGCAAATCCCAACTCTGTGGCGCTGAGTTCAGATGAACGTCAGCTTTACGTGACTCTCGGAGGTGAGAACGCTGTTGCTGTTGTGGATTTGCAATCTGGTCGGGTGATTGGACGTATCCCAACTGGCTGGTATCCCAATTCTGTAAGCGTTAGTAAGGATGGTCAAAACCTATACGTTGTCAATGCCAAGAGCAATTCTGGCCCCAACCCTTCAAATGGCGAAACAACACCAAGCGGACTAGCACGCAACACAACTTTTAGAAATGAGTATACTTGGGCTTTAGAAAAAGCTGGGATCTCAGTTATTCCAGTTCCGAAAGGTGGCACTTTAGCTACGCTTTCCGAACAGGTAGACAGAAACAACGGTTTCTACAATCGCCGTCCTGACCGGACGATGAAGTTTCTCCAGAACAAGATTAAGCACGTTATCTACGTAGTTAAAGAAAATCGTACCTACGACCAAATACTCGGCGATTTACCTGTTGGCAACGGCGACCCAGCATTAACTTTATTCCCACAACCAATTTCACCCAACCATCACAAGTTAGCCCTTGACTTTGTGACTTTTGATAACTTCTATGATTCTGGTGAGTCAAGCGGTGTGGGCTGGAACTGGTCTACTTATGCAAGGACAACTGATTACACTGAAAAAACTCAATCAGTACTTTATGGCAACGCTGAGTTTAACGGTTTGACCTACGACTACGAAGGTACTAACCGTAGAATCAACCTTGCCCTACCGCAAACTTCTTCTAATCCCTCCCAATTTAATACACGAGTAACGGGAGTGTTAGATCCCTCTGGGAAATCTTCTATTTTGCCTGGAACTCGAGATGTAAATGCCCCCGCAGGCGATGGTGAACTGAATTCAAACGCTATCGGCGGCTATCTTTGGGATGCAGCATTGCGTGCTGGTAAGACTGTACGCAATTACGGTTTCTTCGTCCTTGATGGCAGCTACAGTACTACCCAAGCAGATCCCACAGAACCAGATCCTACCAACCCGCTTTACATCCCCATCTCTCCAAATCCTACTGCTGATAATATTCCCCAAGCTGTAGCTGCTAAACGTGTATTGTTGGATAAAACTGACAACTATTTCCGGGGATACGACCAGAAGAATGCTGACATCTATCTATACAATGAATGGGCGCGGGACATTGATAGCTATCTGGCAAGGAATGAATTGCCTAACTTGTCACTAGTACGTTTACCTCACGACCACTTTGGTGATTTCGGTAACGCCGTAGCTGGTTTGAATACTGTCCCACTGCAAATGGCTGATAATGATTATGCTGTTGGCTTGCTAGTGGAAAAAATCTCCAAGTCTCCTCTGTGGAAAGACACTGCGATCGTTATTGTAGAAGATGATTCCCAAGACGGCCCTGACCATGTTGATAGTCATCGCTCAGTAGTCTATATTATTTCGCCTTACACTAAGCGAAAGGTCGTAGTCAGCACTAACTACAACACTGTTAGCCTAGTGCGGACAATGGAAGATTTACTGAACATTGGTTATTTAGGAATCACTGATGCCAATGCCAAACCGATGTCAGATGCATTCACTAGAGAACCAGATTTTACTGCTTATAAAGCTGTCGTGCCTGGTAACTTGTGTGGTAAACCTGTAGACCCCAAACTAGTGCCAGCTTGCCAAGACAAGAATGTAGAAAAGACAGCAGCTATCCCCTCTCTGCGTAACCAACAGTGGTGGGTGCAAGCAACCAAAGGCTTCAACTTTGAAGTTGAAGATAAGGTAGATCCTGAGAAATTCAATAACGTGGTTTGGGCTGGCATCAAAGGCAACAATGTGCCTTATCCGACAGAGCGCAGCCATGCCGACCTTCGCCAAAATCGCGCGCAGCTACTTGGTAAATTGAGTTTGAGTACAGATAACCTCTCTGCTCAAGCAAACTAATCAAATTCAGGCTTGATTTTCCCTAGCTCCTTGAAAAAGGAGCTAGGAGAGCATGGAGAATTAGGAATTATATCAAGCCTATTTACATCGTTTTCGTGAGAATTACTTGCAGAAATTTATCTTGAGAGAAATTGATATGAAATTAGTCTTGCAATTAACGCTTGCTACTAGTTGTGCCTTAATTTTTACTATTGTGGGAGCTAAATCAGTATCTGCCGCACTGATTAATTACGCTTTCACGGTCGATAGTTCTATAACTAAAGGAGAAGGTTTCTTTAGCTACGATGACTCAACTTTTAGTGAGGATAATATTCCGGTAGCAATAGTTAACTCACTAAATTTTCAATTCGACAACGACCTTAATATTTACACCGAAAAGGATGATACTGAATATCCAGGATATCCCATTGTATTTCCAACCACATTCTTAACAGGTATTGAATCTGTTGGATTGCAATATATCTTCTCCGATAAAGCCAATCCTTCAAGCTCTATCACATACGACATTAATGGATATGATTTTGCAATTACCTCTGCCAATAATATCCAAATTGGCTCAGGTAAAGTTACTTATAGGCAAGTTCCTGAGCCTACCATCTTAGGTGGCAGTTTCATTGCTTGTACCATTGGCTGGCTCATGAAGAAAAAGTTAACATTAGACAAAAAGGTTAAAGTTTAACCTAAAGTTAAGTTTAACGAAATAGGGAATATGTTATTTGTAGAACATATTCCTTAACTAAAAGACTGTATTGGAAAAATTAGCGAAACTATTTAAATTTACTTTCAGTAAAAACCCCCGTTAGGGTGATAAATAAGGATAAGTTCCAAAGCAAGAATTTGACAGCCTCACTAAGTTTATAAACTAGATAAGACTCATTTAAGCTAGTTTTTTTTGGATTTAAGCATTAACAATGCGTTTACAGTTCCACGCTAACAAATAGTCCAAGTTGTCTCAGAGGGTGACAACCTACCTATAAAGGTTGTCATACTCTGAGAGCGATCGCACTTCACAGGATAACCCAGTGCGTGACATTTCTCGATCAGCCACAATATCAAAGGTGGATATGTAATAGGGTGATTTGTCTTGCCTTGGACAAGGGTTTGATCAGCCCCAACTTCCCCGCCCCAAAGCTCTTGCAGTATCTCCTCACCAACTTGATATCAATGACAGAAATCCCCAGTCTTTTCAAAGCAGCATAGGGTTATATCTTGCGGATTTTCTTTCTGTTTTTTCACCCATAATTGAATTAGTTGCTGACGAGAATCCAGAGTCTTCCTGAACTCCCTGGTGCATTCTTCCTGTGCGGCGGTATCCTGGGCTGATGCCTTCTACCACTTCAGCAGTTCGGGAGTTGGCGCGAACAGAGCAAGGTGTTTACCTTTCCAATTTTGGGAGGGTACAGCGAAATTGAAACACCCTCGCCTCGGATTTCACCACTGTAATATGAGGTGTACACCGTCATAATCGGACTCTCTCCAAATCGTAGTCAGTCACCCGTGCGATGGGCGAAGTCCCGCCAAGGGCGATCGCATCTCTGAAAGTAAAAAGCTCGTCACCGTTTTCAGATATTCCTGGGGACATCCATTCGATGCAGTAGAACCAGGAATCGCAAATCAGTTGGATGCCCTGGACAATCCTTACTGGTAGCCCATTGCCATGAAATCGGAACTCGACGGTTTCACCCAGGCGAAACACAGGCTTTTCTTTGATAACTAATTGTAAGTTGCCTGTACCAATGATTTCACGTCCTAAAACAGTTAGATTATCGTTGCCGGAGACAATCTCATAACTCCAGCCTTTAGCTGACCACTCTATACCGCAACAGTAACCAAAAGATTTGGTGGTAGTGACGTAGACTTTCTCCAACAGGAAAACTTCTAAAGGGGG
>NZ_JACJSI010000398.1 GCF_014698065.1 Nostoc flagelliforme FACHB-838 | reverse complement strand
GAGCGCATCCAAGAAATATTCGACCAACTTACTTTTGAGCAGGTAATTTCTGTCTCTTCTTACAACTTTATTCTAGAAGCTTTATTCTATGCAGCTTCATATTAAATTGGTATGAGTAACTGGGTGCCAATGCCTTGACCGCGATATTCAGGAAAAACCGCAATCCCTAATTCCGGTGTATCATCATCTACATAGCCATAACCTTTATTATTTCTCGTTAGTAACCGCAACCAAACTGCGCCAACAGGTTTCTCTGTCAGGGAATCAATAACCATGAAGCCACAATCGCCATCACTGCCCCAGTCTTGGACATAACGGGCGAGTTCAGGCAAATAAATTACTTCGCGTGGCAAAGGAGCTTGACCTTCAGGGAGATACAAAGCCTGATACAACATCTCCCATAGAAACGGCTCATCCTCATCTTTAAGTGCTTGAATAATCCAAACCATAATTTTCGCCTTGCATCACATTTTTGAGAGGAAGGCTAACAAACCTATTGCAGCGGCGGCGACCAAACTTTGCTGCAATACCCCAAAGGCTTGATACCGTCCGTTGCACTAGTAGTTCGCCAAGTAAACTTGGTGGGGTAAAAGGAAAGGGTTTAAATCCTTTACCCTTTTCCCAGTCCTCACAAGCGGATTTTTTGACTGGCAGACTACTAGGAAAGTTATGCCGTGCCTTAATCGAAGACTCATAACTTTAAACGCTCTCAATCAACCGTTGGACTGCACTAATAACCAACTCAGGTTGATCCAGTTGCACAAGATGCCCACTATTTTCTGCAATGATACGTTGGCTATTTGACGATAGTTTAGTCAAGTCTAACTGAAGCGATGCCCATTTCTGGAATCTTTCATCACTCATCTTTGAATCTTTAGAACCTTGGCTCAACACAATCAAAGGCAGGCTGCCCAGTGATGTAACTGATTGAAGTTCCTCAAAGCTCTTTTTTATATTGGCAAGTTCACTGGATGCGGTTGCCCAATAGTCGGGACGGTAACAGAAGGATTTATAGGTATCAAATAAGGTTTGTACCTTGAGGGGATATTTTTGAATTTGTCGCTTAATGTCCTCAAGAATTGGTAACAGATTCATCTCCCCGATTAATCGCAGCACTCCAACTTGACTGGCAACCCTCAAGACCTGATAAAGCCAAGACTGCATTTTTATGCGCCTCCACATTTCGGATGTCATTTGATTTTCATGGGAAGAATCGACTAACAACAATCCGACCACATCTTCTGGATATTGACTTGCATACAGCCGCATATTGACTCCACCTAATGAGTGTCCAACTAAAATGTAGGGAGGATTAATTCCAGCCTTAGTCAAAAGTGAATGTAATTCATCAACGCTCTGCTGACTGGTGCGGGAGATCCTGAGATTGGGATCGCTCCAACCCAACCCCGCTCGATCATAAGTGCAAACTCGGGTAAATTTAGCAATTTCAGATGGAACCAAGCCCCATGTAATTGAGGGAGCAGCACCACCAGCATCCATAACAACTGTTGGTGTACCCTGCCCAATACAGTTGAGATGTAGACGAAATCCCCCAATATCAACAAGTTCACCCTGTGGAGGATGTCTGCGTCGATCCAAGGCTTCACTCACTGTTTGATAGAAAATTCCTGTAAGTAATGAGATTGCGGTAATACTTAGAGTAAGCATAGCCGAATTTTCCGTAATTGTCATAGCAAAATTTATAGATTCATACCTGTCAGGGGATCAATAACCATGAAGCCACAATCACCATCACTGCTCCAGTCTTGGACATAACAGGCGAGTTCAGGCAAATAAATTATTTCGCGTGGCAAAGTAGCTTAACCAAATCGGGTGATTATACAGAATTTTTCTATTAAACATTCATATTCGGGTATTATAAGGGATTTTTCCGTATAACTACCTCAAGTAAGCTTATTATATAGAATTTTTCCACATAACATCTTTCTAAAGTTCGTAAATTTTATAGTTGGCTTATCGTTTTGGCTCATGATTCATGCAGCATTACACCTTTGATCTATTACATTGATCTAGCGCGATCACTTTTTTGGCATTGATCCAAAAATCGGGTAATTTCCATTTAGATGATTGAGAGTAGAGCATATACTTTGTGGTTGATTTCGGTATTCGTTCGAACGCAGACGCGATAAGTTTGATAAATCTATTTATCGCCAAAGAAATCGTGTAGAACGATGTTTCAACCGTTTGAAGCAATTTCGTCAGATTGCTACACGCTATGAAAAGAAAGCTGATAACTACCTTGCAATGCTGACATTCGCTTCTATTATTCTATGGCTATAGTTTTAAAACATGCCCTAGAGTTCCGATCATTACATCTGCGATCGCTTGAAGCTGTCTTCGTATCCTTTGGAGAAGACTTAAGCGAGAGCTTCTCGCCGCCCCCGCCTCATCCCTGCCCTCGTTACAACCGCGCCTCCACAGCCGACGATTGATCACCTTGAGGTGATGGTGCATTCATGCTGAAGGGCCAATGTGTCCAATTTGTTCCCAAAATATGACTAGAACAATGATTCAGTAATCAAAATCATGACGGGAAATCAAGTTTCGGGCAGGAGTTGAGCCAAAATGAGGCTTTGATTTTTTAAGCATTTGTCAGCTTCGGGTAAATCTGACCACTGTTTTGAATTACTATGCTTGGCAACAGTATTAAGATAGATGGATTTTATACTTCTGCAAACTGAGGACATCATAATAAGCATCTATTAAGCTGTCAATAAAGGAACACACTAATCCTAGAACAGCTAAACTCTTTAGCTGTTCTAATTTTTATGATATGACTAAAAATTTCAAAAACATGAGTTAGCAACACTATCTAGCTAAAGTAATTTTTAAATATCACTATAGGCACGGTAGAATCCGCCACTAATAGTCTGTGAACCCAAAATGCACTTTTTCATGAGGCTGAGGTTAAGGAGTGATTGGTTGAGTCGAGAGGGGATATTATTCCCCGTCCCTCTCAGTTAGAACCGTGCGTACCCGTTTCCGTGTACACGGCTCCCGATATTCTTAGGGAGTGACCCTTTTGTTCATGTGTAAATAGTCGTGACAGGATTCATGGATTGCTGTAAGATTCTTAGGTTTACAGTTATTATGATTTCCATCTATGTGGTGTAAATGTACATGCTCTTCGCTTGTCAATTTCATTCCACATCGACCACATGAATGGTTCTGTTTATGTAAGGCAATGGATGTCATCCCATCGTATAATTTCCTGTTGCGTTGACTCCAGTAAATTAAGTCTCCGTCATAGGGGGATTTGTCTCCTTTAACTATGACGTGTGAGCCGAGGGAGTAAGGAACTGATGGGAACGCTTTCTTTACAAGTGCAGTACTTGACTCTCTGGTGTTCCTAGTTTCCTTATTAAATACCGTGTGGGTTTTGTGATTCATGAACCAGAGTGAAAACCTTGACCCTGACATATCACAGTACCTATGGTAGTTTCTCCAACCCCTTACAATCGGTGCTAGCTTTTCGGCTTTTACCTTGGAACCATAGTTCCAGCAGTTAACGATTTTCTTGACTTTCTCCCGGAATTTCTTAAAGTTATCCACTGAGGGAGTTATTAATATTCTTCCGTCGTTTCTCACTTTGAAGTGCCAACCTAGAAAGTCAAAGCCATTTGTCGCGGCGGTTATTTTGGTTTTCTTAGCACTTACTTTCATTCCTCTTTTGGCTAGGAATTCGTCAATGTTTCTTAGTATCAGTTCTGCATCGTCTTGAGGTTTTAACACTATTACCATGTCGTCGGCGTAGCGGACGGATGGATATAGTATTTGACCTTCTGCGGTTTTGTCGGTTATCTTACGACCCGTTATGTGGGTTCTGTGGATACTTTCAATTCCGTTTAGTGCGATGTTGGCTAGTAGGGGGCTTACTACTCCGCCTTGAGGGGTTCCTTGTTCTGGAAATTCGGGATTGACTCCGGCTTTCAGGCATCTAAAAATACCATTTTTGATATTCTTAGGGGCTATCAGGTTGTCCATTATGGTGGAGTGTGAAATCCTATCGAAGCATTTTTCGATATCGAGTTCGATAACTCTTTTATCTATTTCGTTGGCGTTGCT
Source organism: Nostoc flagelliforme FACHB-838 (assembly GCF_014698065.1). GTDB lineage: Bacteria > Cyanobacteriota > Cyanobacteriia > Cyanobacteriales > Nostocaceae > Nostoc > Nostoc flagelliforme_B. The sequence continues at coordinate 1,184 of NZ_JACJSI010000398.1, read as the reverse complement.
GTTTAAGTTTGAGAATAGAAGTGCTTGGGCATCGTGTGCTGAGCGTCCTACTCTGAAACCGTAACTTCTAGCATGGAAAGTTGCAACGCGCAAGCTGGTTCTAGGGCGTATTTTGCTAGACATTGCCAAGCGCGATCGCCGATAGTTGGGATTTTCAGCATTCTAGTAGTCCCGTCCTTTTTTGGGATTGAGATTTCCCTTAGTCCTTGATGCTTCCAGTCTCCAGCCGATTTTCTCAGTAGAATTTCTAACTCGAAACGTCCTATAAAATCGAGGGACTTTACACCATCAATACCTGCTGTCTTCTTACCAGCATTTAGCTGTGATACTTGTCGGATTGACAAAAATCTAGCCGCACGGGATTTCAGAATAAGTTTTTGCAAAGACTGAGCTTTCCGCTTGTTTCCTGCTTGGACCGCTTTGAACACTCTCTTTTGTAGGCGGAATAAATCCTGACGAAATTTCTTCCAGGGTAGATTCTTCCAAGATTCACTAGTGTAATCACTGTGCCTAATCATGCTCTGCTCCATTAAGTGTTTTCTGAATACCTTGCAGCAATTACGCCGCATCCTACCCGACTTGAGAGAGTTCCGTGTCTCATCTCACCTACCAGGGATTCGACTTTCCCTAGACTCTCAAGTCGTTTTTATTCGTTCCTTCAGATGATTGATACGTTCCGTTAGGTGTAACCAATTTGACTATCAGAAACCCTAGATTCTTACCGCTATTGAGGACTGATGCGGCGGGTTTTATCTCTGATGGAGTCGGGGGGTGTGGTTGTTAAGCCCCGCTTCTGCATGAGTCATTTTTCTAGGTTCAATTTCACCGTGGGAACTTCCTATTAGCACCAGTGTCGATTCTTAACAATCGTCTGATTGTGCCCTGTTTCCAGCTTCACTCTACAAGAATTGAGCTTGTTCGGTGTGGACAGATAAGGAGTCACGCTCGAATCTAGCGGATAGGGCTTTCACCTACATCATTCTGAAAGTTCAGTGCTTAACTTACGTTAAGTTTCACTGGCTTAGTTATTTATGGACTGGATACCAAGATTTACTAAGCAACGAATCGCACGCCCTCATACAGTGCTTTATGCGATCGCTTTCGGCAAGATTTGCAGTATTTGTATATAGGTATAAATAGTTACTAAAATATAAGCTGAATACTGGTAAAAGATGATTATAGTA
>NZ_JACJSI010000397.1 GCF_014698065.1 Nostoc flagelliforme FACHB-838 | reverse complement strand
TTCTTGTAGTTCTGCGATCGCCGCTTGTAAATGCTGGTTTATCATTGTTCGCTGTTAGACAGATATACACCTCCGTATTATCTCATAGCCTTTTTCAGAAATCAAATATGATTCCTATAGTATTAATCTAAATATCCATTGAGGTTGTAACCCAGCCTCAGCATGACTAAAGTTAGCCTCAGTTAAATTAGCCGCTCTGAAATCGCAAGAGCAGATATCAGCATAGCTAAAGTTTGCACCAGCCAAGTCTTGACCTTTGAATGAACGACCTCTGAGATTTTGACCGGAGAAGTCTTGGGGCATGGCTAGGCTTGTAAAAGCGAGGGTTTATGTTACATACAGCTTCAATATCAGCTTTTACGAACTGTAACACAAGATTTCTGTTGAAGTTTGTGTGTTCAGCGATCGCATTTCTTGGGCAAGCTTTCACAATGAAGACTTCGCAGAAGTAGCGCTCTCAACTACTGGCATATATTGCAGCACTCGTTCCCATTAAAAGTGCCACGCCGTTTCTACCAATATTTCTTTACCGTTGGCTAAAGCGATTGCTGCTTGACGGTGCTTATCTACATAATAATACAGAAAATGTGGATCAAGATTCCCTTGCATTAATACTGCCAAGCGACCAATTATTTTCTGAAAAAGGGGACGCATAATCTGCGACTCGCTGCCATCCCCACTTATAGGCAGTATCAACCAGAATTTCTTTCCCATTTCGGAACTTAATAAATTCCTGCCCGTGATTGTAAAATATGTCTGCAACCAGTTGATTACGCTCGTCGTAACCCCACTTATCCACTGCTGCCTTCCACCAGCGTTTTCCGGGGGAGAGTAACTGTTCAAGTTCTAGATACTCCGGCTTCCAGTACTTGGTGCGCCATTGATTTGCCAGTGCCTCAATTAATATCGCAGTCGGGTAGATCGGCTTCAGGTTTTCTTCGAGCCAGAGTATATAAACAATCGCGCTCCTGAAAGCATCTTCTAAACAATAGCTTGCTGCTTCTAGAGCTTCTTGGAGTTGCTCGTCATTAAAATTTACGCCGAGCGCTCGCAGGGCTGGAGCGTACAAATCAAATAATTCTTGTTCTACTGAATCGATAGACCAGAACCACATAAGAAAAAGAAAACTCCTGCTGGGTGGCTAAATAAAATTTAGCATTTAGGGTGGGAAGTGTTGATGTGGAAACAAGTAGCGATGTCTACGACGGGCTGCGCCTACGCAAAACTTTGTCCACCTTAATTTGAGTACATTGCTAACGCTTGTGATAAGCATTATACGGGTGAAGGATGCGATTGCACGCAGCATTTTATTTCAGGTATTGGCCTTATTATGGAGTGGATACGCGATGTCGTAAAAACACCATGAAAGATTTCCTGGATCGCAAACTCTCTAAACGCTTCCGCACCTTCGATGACGATCACAATGGCTTTATTGAGCAGAGCGACTTCGAGATGTCAGTTGCGCGTCTGGCAGAAGAGTTCGGTCATGATGAAGAATCCTCCGCTCGACAACGGCTGCTTGATGTTTGCTTAGGCTTGTGGCAGCACTTGTTGCAAGTAGCCGATACAAATACTGATGAGCGCATCAGTGAGGCTGAGTACAAAAGAGCGTTCGCGTTAGGACTGCTAGAAACCCCCGAAGCATTTGACCAAGCCTATATGCCCTTCCTTGAATCAATTATGGATATCGTTGACCAGGATAGTGACGGTCGGCTGACCGTCACTGATGAGATCCGATGGACTGGGGCTATGATGCAGCTATCCGAACAAGATGCCCGCGAAGCATTCCGGCACCTTGACAAGGACGAAGATGGCTTCATTACCACCCATGACCTGCTCGAAGCCATCCGCGCCTATTACTTTGACGACTCACTCGATTCTCCTCGCTATTGGCTGCTTGGTTCTCTCGATTCATAACCCTACTCCCTAACGCCACATACTCCATCCATTGGCGCAAAGTATGATTTTTGCAAATGATTAAGTAATTTCCCTTAATACATCTTGCTTAATCAAGCTAGAAAGTATATATTTTTTCATGTGCGTAATTACAAGCAAATAAACCTTAGTTACGAGCATGGGCGGATAGTTTTGTGCGATCGCCGTTAAGAAACAAGCTGAAGACCTCATGAAAAAGTCAATATGCTAAGAAATATTCCTTTGAAAATATTTACTACTACCGCAGTAAGTAGTGCGGCTTTTTTGTGTGTAAGTGTTAATAATGCTTATGCAGCTTCTTTCAATTCGATTTCTCGTATTTATGCTTTTGGTGATAGCTATTCAGATAATGGGGCAGCACTTCGGATTACAACAGCAGCAGTTAACTCTGGGGTACCTGGAGCGTTTATATTCCCACGAGTGGACGTGTATGACTCTGACGGTCGATGGACAAATAATCCGGGATTAACATCAGTTGAGGTACTAGCAAAACAAGAAAATTTACAGTTAACAGATTATGCAGTAGGTGGTGCAAAAAGCGGCAATGGCAATTTAAGTACTTGGCTTGATAAATATCAAGATACAGGTTTCTTTGGTCAAATTGAAGAATATAAAGCAGAAGTTAATCGCGTGGCAGATTCTAAGGGGTTATACTTCATTTTTATATCTACAAATGACTTATTAGAAAGGTTTTTTAATAATCAGACTGGTTCGGTTGATGCCTTAGCTGATACTGCTGTTAACAATATTGCTTCTGGAATATCACAACTTACAGGGCTAGGGGCAGAACAGTTTTTTGTCGTAAATTCTACAGATTTAGCTGCATTACCGCTTTTTGAGCAATACTCACAAGAGGCAGCTAAGTTTAGAGATGTTATCAATAAAAGTCTTCCCGGTCAACTCGATACCCTGAATAAGCAATTAGGTGTTGAAGTTGCACTATATGACCATGTTGCAATTAGCAACAAAATTCGCTCTACCCCATCGGCATTTGGTTTTACCAATATAAATGATGCCTGCGAACTTTTATACACTACTGGGGGGTTAGAGCCTGGTTGTTCAACCCCTGATAATTATTATTACTTTGACGAGATTCATCCCACTCGTCGTGTACATCAGATTATTGGTGAAGATATGTCCAATTTCTTAGAGACACAAAGAATAAAAACTGTTCCTGAGCCATCAAGTTTTTTAGCTTGTATATCTTGTATGATTATGATCAGTTTACTACGGCGTAAAGTTCATAGTAGCTAAGGGCATCATCGTGCTAAAAACAGGAAAACTATAGCAATACACAAGGGACAAACCCAGATTTAATAAGCAGGTATTTGGGAAGGGAATTAATTTTTTTTGCACAAGCACTACTGGCTGACTCTAACAATTATCGCTTTTGTGAATATCTGCTTGTAAGCCAAACTGAACCCTACATTGAGCAATATCATAATTTGGATCGTAATAGTAACGATCGCTTGATTTCAAAAACTTCACAATTACTATCGATTTGTGACTGACTTCTTCTGTAGCCTTTCATCATCTTTTCGGCTACCAGATTGTTGAATTTACTTACCGCTCTCTGATGATTGCCTAATGTGTGGACTTTAGTCTGTGCTTGATAGCCGACTCTGCCCCACTGCACTGTTAAATTACCATCTTCGACTTTGGCAGACCAAAATTTATTGCTGTTCTGGATAGCATCAACAAAGACTAAATAGGTTTCCATGTTTCTTACCCTGTCAACTCGCTAACTTCTGGGCATTGCCCCATCGAATTTGATGCTGTAAAGCTTCAAGTATCGTTTCTGCTTCCAGAGTTGTTAGTCCATTTAAAACAGAGCAGATATTACACCAATTCTCTTTGATAAAGCCGGGATCTGACAGTACATCTTCTAATGCCATTTCTACAGTATATTTATCTGGACTATGTTCTTGCATGAAGACATAATTAGCCAGCGCCATCCGAAGTAAGAGTTTATCTTCTCTGTCTAACTTCTCCAAATACATACCATATTTATCAACCAGTTGGTCAATGATTGGAGTCTGCCCGTAATAAGTAACTAAGTCTGTCGTCATGTTTCTTCGCCTTATTAACTATGTTAATTGGTTGCTCTCAATTACTGAAAGAAAGAGCGATCGCCTCATAGGATCAGAAGACAATCGCTTTCTCATCAGTTCATATTGCGAAACTTAGCAGCACGCAAAGACTGAGTTTTCGCTGCAACCACAGGACTACTAGCCCGTCGTGCGGTGGATGCCCAACCTTAAATAGTGAACTTGACAAAGAACAATGGTTGCTCACTTGCTTGAGATTTGCCCCAAATGCACCACAACAGAATCCTGTAGAAGATATTTGGCTGCAAGCAAAACGATTAATTAGAGAGTTTTATTTTTTCTGTCATTCTTTTACCGTAGTCAAGGCGTTATTTGAGCTATCGATTCATTGTCAAGTTTTTGACTTCTCCAAACTTCGTGAGTATGGTGTTTTCTCATAAATCATTTAGGATTGCTATAGCCGTTTACCTGAGCTAATTATTTTGATTTATAGCTCTAATTTACAGCGAACTGCCAGCACCCGTAACGCGAAGGGTTCGCAAGTCAACCATTACAAACCAAATCGAGTTAACGTTCCAAGTCGAAACATAGTTTAGAGACATGATCACCGGGGTATAGCACAAGCTCTATTGAGTAGGTAAAGAAGCCTGGAGAAGCAATCAACGGACACACAGCCATTTTGAGCAAGCCTTTTATTAAAAGCAGAAGCAATCGCCTAAGTGCAGTGGCTGGCAAATAATACTATTGAAGCCGTCGGTCGCGTGACGCACTATGTCTTTTGCTTAGTAGCTCTAACTACTGGTTAGGAGCAAGAAAAATGAGGCTTCGCCAATTCTAGAGTGAGAGTGTTGTGCTGAAAGCACAACAAACTGACCAATAAAAATAGGACGATCGCTCCGTCGGGAAAACTTAGCGATCGCCCCTATGCCCCAACCATCTAAAGAAGAGGCAATTTATAATGATGACACAAACTTCAGCCCCTACGCCAACAAAAGATCCGTTGACCACATGCGATCGCGAAATCATTGCAACCATCGCCAATCAGTCGGACTACTCCAAAAACTGCCAGCCCGAAGATGTAATGACTATCTGGATCAACAGCGATGATATTGTGTGGGTAAAAATGACCCACGGCTATGCTCGATATCACAAAGAGCCATTCAAACGCGCTGTTGCAGAGGTTATAGCAACAGACAAGGCGGTTAGGACGCTAGGCGAAGTACATATTCCATAGCATCCCTGATACAGTCAAATTGAATAAGTTGTTGACGAATTCGACTCTTCAACCATGACC
>NZ_JACJSI010000396.1 GCF_014698065.1 Nostoc flagelliforme FACHB-838 | reverse complement strand
AATGTAATACACCTCATCCTGGTCATAGTGGAGATGGGGCGGCGGTTCATTTCCCGGTTTCATCCGAAGCTCCAGAAGGAAGAAGCGGTTTTCGGTCTCGACCGATGTCACGAGAAAAGACATGAGACTGCCCATGTAGGATCGGGTGGTTTCCGTGACCGCGCTACGAACGAAGAAATCTGCTGAGTGTTTCATAATTCGACCTCTGATATTAATGTGACTGTGGTGCTCACGATTGGTTTTGTGCTAACTTAAATTTTGCAACTCAGTCCTTGCAAGTGTAGATTTTGACGAAATGCTCTAGCGGTTGTGGTGTGATTGGCAAGGATAGTGAGGTGAGAACCAAAAAAACAGAAAGATTGCGTCATGAAATTGCTCCTAATGATTATGGTTCGACATGTCCGATCGTCGAACGAAAGACATCATCCGGATCGTAGGTTCGTTTGAGATCGAGCAACCGCTCATAGTTCGATCCGAAGGCAAGCCGAACGCGCTCCTGCTCCTGCTCATCCAGGGCATTGATGTACCCCCATTTGAAAGCATAGGGTGCAAGTACCTGTGAAATGTTCTGTGCCCATTGGATATGCCGTTGCTCGTCGTCTGGAGACTGTGGCTCCCAAGCTGCGATCGCCTGAACCATCAGATGATCCTGACGCAGCGCAAAAGCAGTCTCGGACACACCCACACGGCTTGCGGCTCCATGAAAGTTATGGAGTTCGATGAGCGAAAAGGAGGAAGAGAATGGCAGTCCCTGTTCGATCAGCACCTCAATGGTCTCAGCCTGGAGACCACTGAGCGACTGCGTTTGAATATAGTAGTGACGACCTTTCGGGGCAATAGCATCCAACTCATGAATCAGTGCGTTATATGTGATGGGTTGCACTTGATCAACCAGCGGAGAGCCAAAGGTACGCAGAGGTGCGAGCACCTGTTCACCTGCTTCGATCGGACCACAATAGGTGGGTGAGAGAAAGAGAACTGTTGAACCATCTGGCATCTGGAAGAATCCAGACGCAATCGTCAATTCATCGGGTGCTGTTGCGATAAACTCATTAAGGCGGCGTAACACCGCTCTGGCTTGATCCAGAGGATACAGCAGCATACCAGAGAGCACCGTGATGAGCGGATGCAGGCGATACTCCAGGGAAACGACAACGCCAAAGTTGCCCCCGCCTCCGCGCAATCCCCAAAGCAAATCTGCATATTCCTCGGCATTTGCGGTCACAAGCTGTCCGTTGGCAGTTACCACTTGTGCTGACAGCAGGTTATCGGCACCCAGTCCATAAGCACCCGTCAGAGGACCATATCCTCCTCCCAAGGTAAATCCAGCCATCCCAACGCTGGAGATGGTTCCTGTGGCTGTCGCCAACCCATATTTCTGCGCTGACTGGATGAGGTCGCCAGCCGTTGCTCCACCTTGAACATGGGCTGTGCGATTAACTGGATCTATGGTGACGGCTCTCATCTGGGAAAGATCGATCACCACGCCATTCTCAGACAAAGCTCGTCCAGCAAAATCGTGTCCTCCCCCCCGAACCGAGAGTGCCAGCCCATGCTTATGTGTCCAGCGAACCGTATGAATGACATCTTGGATACTCAAACAACGAATGATCGCTGATGGTCGAGTCTTCACCTTGCCATTCCAGAGTTGGCGCACCGATTCATAGGCAGCGTCCTCAGGCAGAAAAAGCTGTCCTGTAAGCAGTGCTGCGAGATATTTGAACAAAGTATTGCTCTGACCATACGTTGTTGTCATGGTTTCTCCTTTTCATGTTGCAGATTGAATAACTCATCAGAGTTTTGCCCACTCTACCCGCTGTTTAGAAACTGTTCTAGTTGATTCAATCTTTACTTTCTACTAGTTTCATCAGACTGAAGAGAGCCTAGCCACTTCTGCCAGAACCGAGCAGCTTGAACTTCCAACGAGTTGATATTACGAGCAGTATCTACTCGTAACTTATTAAGGCTTAATTCAGGAGTGGTAACAATCTCACACGCATGACCAATAAACCACCGTTCCAATCCTGTTGCTGTCACTTCAGGGTGAAATTGTAGTGCCAGGCAATGCTTCCCGTAGGAAAAAGCTTGATTGCAATACAATGAGCTAGATGCAAGGTGAGTAGCGCCCTGTGGTAAGTCAAAAGTATCCCCGTGCCAGTGCATAACTGACGTGTTTTCTATTACCAAATGGCTTAAAAGCGATTGTTGACCTGCCTCACTAAGTTGGATAGGTGCCCAACCAATTTCTTTACACATACCAGGGTATACCTTAGCACCTAAAACTCGTGCTATCAGTTGAGACCCCAAGCAGATACCTAAAGTAGGTAAATCAGTTGCTAATCGCTGGTCTAGTAAACGCAGTTCATCCAGTAAAAAGGGATAATCTTGTTCCTCGTAAGCGCCAATTGGCCCACCTAGAATAATCAGGAGTTCTGGAGCCAGCAGATTAATTTCAGCAAGGGAATCAAAACCAGCCTCTAAGTAGGTGATAGCGTAATCTTGTTGCAAAAGAATTGGAGCTAAACTACCTAAATCTTCAAAAGCAACATGTCGAATGGCAATAGCATTTTTCATGGGTATTTAAGCAATTCAATTTCAAGTAAATTCAGCTGCTTTCGACCTAATTCAAGCCGCTCAAAAGGATGAATCAATCTAAAAATGCAGTGGTGGTAGATTAAGCTGCGTCAAAAGCTTTGTTCTCTAAAGAAGCTATTTTGAGGAGTAGTTGGCCCTTGGTGGATAATCGCCAAACCCTATTTATTTTCATTGCACTAACGCACATACTGCCACAAGGAGCACAACAGCAACCGTCCGCAACTTCTCCCTGAATTAATTCGTTTTTCCAAAGTTCGTGTGTGATTAGCCTAAAGGCTTTTGATTCAAAGCCTAGTATTCGACAGACATCTTCTCCAGTAACTGCCTGTACACTTAAAAACTGCAAAATTGTCAACTCCATTTTTTCTTCTCCTATAAGCTAGCACTCAGTAGTAATGGGATTAGAGAATTTCTTCTAATTCCAACACCCTTCAAAGCTATTTAGGTAAAGCAACCTAAATGGAGCAGTCCTCTACCTCAGCCTATTTGCTTAGTGAAGTGGCTAACTGTCCTTTGCCGAGTCGTGTTAATATGCATGCTATCTAGCTGTCTCACTTCAGTTTCATCTAGTGGCAGCATAGGCAGACGGGGAGTTCCAGCTTTAATTCCTAAAAGTTGTAAACCGGCTTTAATCGTAGTAGGTAGCCCTCCTTTGAGGATAAATTTCAGTAACGGCAATTGTTGGTAAAAAATCCGTCGAGCCTCAAAGAAATCTCCCTTGAGGGCGAACTCATAAAGTGCAGTAGTAAATTCTGGAATTAAATTGTGAGCCGCAGTACACCAGCCACTTGCTCCAGCAGCAAAAGCCTCTAGTGCCAGCGGGTTGGAGCCATTGTAGAAGGGAATGGTGCCATCAGAAAGCTCGTATAAACGGTGCATCCGCTGGATGTCGCCTGTACTCTCTTTCACCATAGTAACGTTATCAATCTCCTTCACCATCCGAGCAATCAGCTCTGGTGATAAGTCAATCCCACTTGTAGCAGGATTGTTGTAAACCATGATTGGAATACTAATTGCTTGGGCAATTGCAGCATAATGCTGAAAAATTTCACGCTCGGAAAGTTTCCAATAGGAAATCGGCAGCACCATAACTGCGTCAGATCCGACTTGCTGGGCAAACTTGGCACGCCGGATTGCATTGTGTGTAGTGAGTTCTGAAATGCCAACAACAGTAGGGACTCGTTTAGCTACTTGATGAATCGAAACGAACGCTACTTCCTCCCATTCAGCATCTGAGAGGTAAGCGCTTTCGCCAGTACTACCTAAAGGGGCAATTGCGTGAGAGCCATTTTCGATCAGTTGCTCAATCAATTGAGATAATGTATCTGTATCAATCGTTTCGCCACCGTCCTTGAATGGGGTAACAGGATAGGCAATGATGCCGTGCAAATTTAAATTTGGCATTTTTTTGTTCTCCTAATTAATAGACTTGTCGCCTAATAAAGGTTTTGAATTTTTCGAGCCAGGCAAAGCAAGGGTTTCAGCCACTAATTTTTTATAAAGCGACAAGTCTAATTAGCTTCTTCACGCAAAGCTAAATTCCCCATGTTTTGAAGCATTGGTGCATTCTCACAAGCTAAGTACTTGGCAGGCTTGTCTGGATCTAGATTGACATGATGATGCCATGCCCATACTGGAATATAAACGGCATCTCCTGCTTTCCATTCCACTTTTTGATCTTCAATCATGCTGTAACCTTGCCCTTCTAGAACAAAGAGAATTGTTTCATAAGTATGGCGGTGTCGATTGGAACGCCCATTTGGAGTTAGCCCACCGATGGTCATGCTAATTGCAATCGACGGCAGATCGATGAAGAAAACTGGGTGTTTGCGAGCTTGGGAGTAGGCGTTTTGGATAGTACCTGACTCAACACCTTGATGAATTAACCGCTTTGGTATCTGAACTTGGACGGTTGGCGGAGTTTTATCAAAATCTGCTGAGTGAAATTTAACTGTATCCATATTCTTGGTTCTCCGTTTGTTTCTGTAGTCAGGTTTAACTCCTGATTAGTTAGTTTGTTGTTTGCTCAACGAACTACCTTAATTATCTACATGCCGTTTTGATTGGTGCAAGACTTATTTTTGATAGATATGATAGGTGTAACCTATAACGCTTGATGCAGATTTTGATTGAATTACGTCACCTTCGATATTTCTTAGCTGTAGCAGAAGCTGCTCATTTTACCCGTGCTGCCGAAGCCATCTATGTTTCTCAACCGACACTGTCACAACAAATCAAGCAGTTAGAAGCAGACTTGGGTACAACCCTATTTGACCGCATCGGCAAGCGTGTCATGCTCACGGAGGCGGGTGAGATTCTTCAAGCTCATGCACAACGAATATTTACCGAACTAGAGCAAGTACAACAAGCCATTCAAGAATTAGAGGGATTACAAGGAGGAGAGCTAGCTGTTGGAGTCGTGCAGACGGTAAACGCTTATATGATTCCAGACTTAGTAGCTCGCTTTACCACTGCTTACCCAAGGATTTCACTCCGCATTCAGGAGCTATCTGCTGACGAGATAGAGTCTAGAATTGAACAAGGAAAATTGCATTTGGGAATTAGCTTCATACCCCCTACCTCTCCTTTTCTAGAGGCAGAGCTTCTGTTTGATGAAAAATTAGTACTTATTTTGCCAACATCTCATCGACTAGCTAGGCAGAAGCTGGTTCGTTTTGACGAACTCAAAGATGAAGCGTTAATCTTA
>NZ_JACJSI010000395.1 GCF_014698065.1 Nostoc flagelliforme FACHB-838 | reverse complement strand
TTGGCTGGTCTGTATGATGGTAATCCCAAGCGCCACACAACCAAACCAACAGCAGAAAAGTTGTTGAATGCTTTCAATGGTATAACAATGTATTTTCATCGAGACGGCAGCTACGAAATGACTCAACTCGGTGAACTTCAACAACAAATTTTAACTCTGATGGGAATACCGCAGTCACTTTACACTTTCCCTTACCTTGTACCTGGATAAGTGCTTACCAGAATCCTATCTAATTAAGCTCCATAAGCTTTACAGTGCATTAATTCCTCTTCTAGCTTTTTAAATCAGCGAACCGACCGTAAAGAGTTCCGATTAGACTTGCACTAGTCAAAGCTTTTTATTTTTCGCACCCAATTCCATCTCCATCTTTGTCAAAACCATGAGGGTCAGGTGGCAAGACTCTAAACCTTCTTTGGGTGATATCTCGGCAATTTAAATCGGGTGAATTTTTGGTCAGACAAAAATCTGGATAAGAGGGATCACAATTATTCTGTTGCTGCGGTTGAATCGGCACTGATGTTGTCTTTTGGGTAGCTCTGTGGCGGAAGTCCCAAGGCATTACGGGATTGGGCTGGCTCCAAAACGCTAAACGCTTTTGTTTGGCGGTGTTTTCACCCTGCAACAAAGTATCTCTAGACTCCCGACAGCTTTTGAGATACTGACGATAGACCATAGCTTGTCCTTCTTGCACCATATTCACATTGACACTGCGATTACCAACAAATACCTCTGCAACTAAGCGCTTGTATTTATCAGTTTCTACAGCACGTAGGGTGATGTCCCACTGGCAGCAATTGTTTAAGTCTTGCTGATGATTGCTGCCCCCAAGGGCTTTGTTTCATCTCTGGTGCATCAATGCAAGCCAGGCGAACAGTCACAGTTTTGTTACCAGTTCTCACCCGTATAGTGTCACCGTCACCCACGCTTACAACTGTAGCGGTAAGGTTGTTGGCAAATACGGGTAACGACATTTGAGCTAAAAGCAAAGCGCCAACGCCAATCAAGCGAACTTTAAAAACCATTTGTACTAAAAATCACTCTAAACTTCCTTTAGGATTCCCAATTTCAGCCAAGCGATCGCTAGTTAATTCACAAATTAGTCTTATGTTTTAAAGTAGAAAATATTATCGAGTCTACTTTTCTTTGATTTTAGTTTTTTATTCTTCATCTTTAGTGGGAAGAGAACGAATTAATTCCCGGATCACATCAGTTGCTGGTCTGCCAGTATTTGAACAGTATTTTTCCAGCTTCTCTGCTTCACTGGAGGTAAGATTGATTGTAAGCCGTTTAACAGCCCATTTTTTATTCATAATATTAGAAAAGTTAGATTTCGCAACTACTTCTCTAATATCAATCACTTAATCTGTTACTACATGGGTATCAATAATGATTTTTAATTTAAGAGATGATGAAGCAAAGTAATATATTTTTTTAAATAATAGTGAGAACGTAAAGTCTATTTTAGGGTATGAAGTTCCAGCCCATTAAGAACAATAATTATTAAGACACTATCAAGAAAGTATAAAATACTTTCAGACAAAATAGGTACTCCAGTCAAGTAAGTTTTTATCGTTTCTTAAAAAAGCATTGGCAGCATTTTGATATACACAGTAGCCAAAGCTACAGCACTCTTGTTAGAGATTAAGGCGATTAAGGAAGCGATCGCTTGGAACAGGCAGTAAACTGGTACTATGCCAAAAATTCTAGAGTACGATTGCTGTCTCCTCTACTCACATGATCCTCACATAGTCTGTGCCGTTCACCCAAGACTCCACACAGGGGAATAATTGTTTGGACTTTCGAGAATACCCCCAAGCAAAGGAACTATGGCAACTACAAGGGGCAAGCTACTACAATGGCAAATTAATATTGCAACCCCAGTAACGCTGGACACACGAACAGCAGATGGAACTGATTGATTGGCATTTTATCTATAAGAAGCCAACTACAAGTCCAATTCCAGTATGATGATTGAGGTTTGAGTACGGTCAAGGGACTATATAATATTGTCATTAAGACGTTCTGATCTCGAATCTAGACGCTTGCAGCAGACTATCCTACAGTCTGGCACTGGTGTAATCTTAACTGAAGCTCAGTTACAAGAATCGCTTAACCAAACACTTGGTCAACAAAAGGCAAATTCTGATGTTTGGTTGTTTGCCTATGGCTCACTCATTTGGAACCCGATCTTTAAATTTGCAGAACAGCGTATTGGTAAAGTTTACGGCTGGCATCGTAGTTTTTGCCTGTGGGTTCCTCAAGGTCGTGGAACACCATCCAATCGAGGATTAGTATTAGGTTTAGATAGTGGTGGTAGCTGTCGAGGTATTGCCTACCGAATAGCTGCTGCGGATGTATCATCAGAACTACCACTGCTTTGGCGACGAGAAATGGTAGTCGGTTGTTATATCCCTCATTGGGTGAAAGTTTTTGATGGTGTTCAACAATTACCAGCGATTACCTTTGTCATCAACCGTCAGCATCGTGCTTATACTGGCAAGATTTCAAAAGAAACAATAATTAACAGTATTGCCACAGCATCTGGTGAGCTTGGTTCTTGCGCTGATTACCTGATGCAAACTGTTAACGGATTAATGAAAGTTGGAATCAAAGATCAGCAACTGCTTTGGCTTTCCAAGCAGGTGTCAGCCCGGCTGGATGAGTTTCTTATTTGACCGGGGCTACACCTCAAGGTTGCATTGTATTGTGTTTTAGTAAAAGCGCTGCTTTTAGAGTAAAAGTACACAAGCAAAACTAAACTACTATTAATCGGTAAGTTTGCAGTATATTGCGCTAAAAAGTTTATAATAGCCATATTACAAAAGTTCTGGATTAGCACAGTAAAATATGACATTGAAAAATACTTTTGGTGAATATAGTTTTGTCACTAAATTAGACGTTACTAATCTTGAAGCTAGTGCCGAGTGGTACAAGTCCAAGCTTGGGTTAGTTCCTGAAGAAAAATATGACACACCTAGCTGGAGACAGTTTAGTTTTCCTGATATTCCACGCTTTGCAATCGGATTGAACTTGAGTGACTCAGTTGAAACAGGTAATACTGTTAGTACCTTTGTTGTTAATGATATAGTTACTGCTCGTCAAAGCCTGACTGAAAAGGGAGTCTCAGTTGGACCAATTACAGATGTTGGTCATGGAGTGCAATTATCCACTTTCAAGGATATTGACGGAAATTTGTTAGGGATTCGGCAAAATCCGCAGTCTTAGCCTGGATTTAAAGCTAAATCGCGGAATTAGGCAGGGATATGATTTCATCTGCAATTTAACCTAACTGTCTTAGTGGTGGATCAGCCTAGATAATTTGTAAAACGAATCTTGACCCAAAATTTCCCGCTAACTTCCCAATCATGACTCCAATAGTCCACCTCAGTAGAACTTTTGGTAATCAAAGGGGGAGGTGGAATTAACAGTAACTTAATTTTATTTTAAAGGCTCTTCATTACTTGTTATGCTAAAAACGCTTATAAAATAGCTCAGATTCCTTACAGGGCAAGAAAGATAGCTTTTAAGCTTGGATTTTGAGCCTTTGGAATAAAATTAAGGTTAAAACTACCCAAAAGCCTTGCTATTAAAGGTAAATCTCGAATTATTACTTCAATTTCAGCATAACACCTACGGAAGAGCCATTTTAAATTAACAATGTACTATGTAGAAGTTGCTTTTCTTGGAAAAAATGGAACTAAGAAAAACTAAACTAGTTAAAAATTGTTTAAGGATAACTAGATTAGTTATGCAGGCTAGTCACTTCTCTTCATAGAAGTGGAATTAATCGCATACTAAACCTGAAAAATTGAAGAAAGATTAATAGACTTGTCCGAAAACTCCAAAGCCAGACTGTTCAAAGCTTTGAGAGCAAGCTTTGATATCTCCGTGAAAACGTAATCATAAGGCTTTGAGATAGTTACTTATAGTTTAGAACCATAAATAATACTCCTTAGTTATCTAAGTTAGCATTACTATTAATAGTAATTAATTTGGTAAAACTAAACTGCCAATTCTTAGCCTAACTAACCCACAAACTGTTAAGATAATCTGTTCATAAGTATCAATCCTTAAGCGAAATCTTTGTGAGGCTATGCGAAATATTTTCAGCAACCGAATTAAATGCTCAATAAATATCCGATTACTAGATAAAGCTTTGTTTTCATCTTTCTGCTGTTGGGTTAATTCTTGTTTCGGTTTTCTTTTGTGAGGGGTAGTAATATTCTCACCACCTTGATACGCCTTATCTCCTGAGAATGGCTGAGATTTAT
The DNA here is from genome assembly GCF_014698065.1 of Nostoc flagelliforme FACHB-838. Taxonomy (GTDB): domain Bacteria; phylum Cyanobacteriota; class Cyanobacteriia; order Cyanobacteriales; family Nostocaceae; genus Nostoc; species Nostoc flagelliforme_B. The sequence continues at coordinate 1,042 of NZ_JACJSI010000395.1, read as the reverse complement.
CAAATTTTTCCTGAGATTTACGGAACATTTTTATATCTGCTGTTGGGCCACGAGCGCCTACTTCTACTTCGACAATATCTTTAGCTTCTGGTAGCCCAATTACTTGACTTTTTAAAGTATGTTGTCTTTTCTTTCCAGAAAAATATTCTTGTTGCTCTTTTTGGTCAGAAGGTCTATATATTGGCTGTTCTAGGCTATCAACTAATAACCTGAAATTAGTTAACACTTCTTGAACAAATAGTAAATCACTTTCATTATTTGAGACTTGTTCTAATAAACTGGAGGGTAAGATATCTCGCAGGGTTAGCGCGTCTCAAACCCTATTGACAGGGGGATTATGGCAGAGGTACTGAGTTTGAGAGAGCCGCAGCTAACACAGAGAGCATATAGCGATCGTTCATCGCTGCTCGTCGTGATTTTTGGCGAATACTGCGACGAAAAGACGATTCTCGCTCCAATGCATTAAGAGCAATGCGACGTAGTAAAGCAAAGTTTTGTGGACTGTGTAAAGAACGAATTCGGCATTCATCAAGAGTGGAAAGTAACATCCAATGTCCAATGAACAGAATTTTCTATTCCCCAATGCTGTCGAATTGCACTAGCAATCTTGTTTGCATCATTAATAAGGCTAGTAATGTAAAATTGCACTTCGTGTGTAGTTTTATTCCAATGCTGAATCGAACGTACTACCATGACTATTGTTTTTAGTCCTCCCCATAAATCTAGTTGATAAAGTCCAGGAATCTGTGACACAGGTACGGTGTAAACTGTACGTTTTTCGATGCGGTAATGTCCTTTTTCAATACGTTGACTAATACTGATATCAATATCTTTAAATCCAATGGATTGTGCTGCCTCAAACCAATTTTTTACTTGTTGATGGAGTGTTGGGTGATTATCTTTCAGACTGAGAATATAATCCGCATCAGCTGCAATAATTTTCTCGGCAATCAGTTTCTGTGTACCCATCGCATCAATGGTAATGATGCAGCCAGAGATGTCTAATATGTCCAATAGTGCTGGAATTGCAGTGATTTCATTT
>NZ_JACJSI010000394.1 GCF_014698065.1 Nostoc flagelliforme FACHB-838 | reverse complement strand
CTGCCCCATTTTCTCCACCAGTTCTTTGACAATGGCTGGAGTCTTTTCCCAATCTAAGTCGGAAATTTCGATTCCGTAGGCGAGGCAGTTTTCATTCATGCCTCTTAATCTACCATTTACGTGTACTTATTTTTTACAGTAGCAGGATAACTCCTGTGAACGTTTACGATTTGTACCTGCTTTTAATACTTTGAAAAACTAGAGCAATGCTTTATGCCAAGAGTTGTCTAAATAGCTACCTAGTCTAACAAGTAAAAATGACAATCTATATTTCTTAAGGAGAAGTTAAAAATGAATAACAAATGGTATTCCAAGATTGTAGTTGCAACTGCCAGTCTCGTCATTCCTTTAATTCAATTACTAGCTGTCTCACTTGTCAGCACAACTCCAGCTGCTGCCTCTGATCGTCGTACAATTTGCAAGCAGATAAAACAGGTAGTCTCGCTTATAGAAGGACAGCCACCTAATTATGAAGTAGTCGGAGAACTTTGTTACAAACCTAATCACAAAAACGTTGTTCACCTACTTATTTCTGGAGCTACGTATGGATCTGTTTATTGGGATTTTCCTTTGCATCCGCAGCGATATTCTTACGTTCGAGCATTAACAAATGTAGGTTATGCAACATTAAACCTAGAGCGAATTGGAATTGGTAAAAGTGACCGCCCAATAGGGAGTGAAGTCACAATGCAGGCAAACGCATTTGTAGTTCACCAAATTGTTCAAGCCCTTCGAGATGGTCGTTTAGGGGAATTTTCTAAGATTATTCTTGTTGGTCACTCACTTGGGTCGGGAGTTGCAATACTAGCGGCTCAGTATAATGATGTGGATGGACTGATCCTTACAAGTTTTCTCCATGCCCAAGGCCCAGGATATGGCGATGTTGGCACATCTCTTTATCCGGCACAACAAGATCCTCGCTTTCAGGAACAGAACTTACCATACGGCTATCTCACCACCTTTCCTGGTAAGCGAACTATTTTTTATTCGATTCCTAATACAGATCCCGATGTCATTGCATTGGATGAGTCAACGAAAGAGACTTTTACAATAGGTGAAGGAAATACATTTGCACCAATTGTCACTTCACCTAATAATGTGCAAAGCATTCGCGTGCCGGTTCTTATTGTTATAGGACAGTTTGATAATATTTTTTGTACTCCATCTCAATGTTTAGAAGCGCCAGTTGAGCCGACATACTATAAATCTAGTCCTAGCGTTGAAGTGAAGGTTATTAAAAATGCAGGTCATAATCTTAACCTACACCGCAATGCTCCAGCTTTCTTTGCAACTGCTATTGCATGGTCGAATCGTGTATTTTACTCACAATGCCAGCCTTGGAAAGACCTCATACCGATGAATGCTTGGGAGTTGGGGTTAGCTCCTGATATCGTGTCAGATAACTCTTTACTCTGGCAACAGTCAATCAACAAACTAATGACACCTCATAGTTGCCCAAGGTAGAGGAGGAGTTTTAATCCTGAGTCAGGGTGTTGGCAATACTTTGGTCTGAGAAAAAGTTAAAAGGCAAGGGAAAAGGAGAATAGAGTGAATAGCACACTTGATAAGCGTAATTTATTGATATTTTTACAGCGATCGCTTAGATGTAGCGAAGAGTAATATTAATTTTTCAAACCTGCACTTCTCGATATTTTCAACTTTGATTAATGTTAGTGGTTGTTATCAAGGAAGTTATTGAATGATTCATCACCTTTCTATTTCTGCTGAAAACCCTCAGCACGTTGCCCAAGTTCTCGCTGAAATCTTGCAAGGGCAAGCGACACCCCATCCCTTTAGCCCAGACGACCATATCGTTTTTCCCCTTTTGATGAATATGGTACAGAAATTGAAGTTTATCCTTTGGTAACTGAAATAACACCTGGTGACAGCCAGTAGAAACGAGCATATATACAAAATCCAACTGCTTCTAAGTTTACAGGTACCCATGTGATGATCTCTGTACCTACCAGCGTCGAACAAATTGAGCAAATTGCCCAACGTGAAGATTGGCTGCTGGAATACGCTAGCTTCGGCTTTGATTTCATCTTGTTCTGGGTAGAAAACAGATTGTTGATAGAGTTACTGACCCCAGAAATGACCGCTCAATACTTAGCGTTTATGCAACGAGAAAATTTGAGAAAATATTTTGTTTTACCTGACAGCTACGATTCACCTAAAGGTTGATAAATACTGCATCTTGATTCGATAGCTAACAAACATAACGAACACTATTTTCAGACGAGTTTTGGAAACACTATACCCGGATTTCTTACAAGTGAGAAATCCGGGGTTTTAGTTCATACGCTTAGTGCTACTAAGTTTCAAAAATTGCTTTCCGATTTTGGAAAACAATTTTCCTACCTTGACGATGTGTACTTAATTCAATTCATATATTCTCATAGTGTAGAGAGAAATCAGTACCATCAAATTTACATTTGATGAACACATACATATTTTTTAAAGAAGAAAAGATAATGAAGAATTTTGTCGTTTCTACGACTATGGGAATCGCCATCATAGCGGCAATCTTTCCTAAAACAGCCCAAGCCCATGTTGGGTGGAAGCACACTTACTACTGTGGGAATTACTCTGTAACTTTAAATGAGTACGCCTTAAATGAATATTCTTACAGTGCTAGTAGTATTAATGGCAACTTAGTTCTTAGGAATGGCAGTTCACGTAATAGTGGAAGCTCTTGGATTTATAGTTTCAGCAACAGCAATACAACGTATGAAATAGAAGATTCCTGGAGTCGTAAAACTGCTTACCTTAGTGTTATTCAAGATGGGCAGCTTGTTTGGAAGCAGAATTGCTCAAAATCAAGATAAGTTTTAAATGACGCGCAAGGTAATGATTTATAAACAATCACGCTCATAAATTCACTTTCCAAAATTGGAAAAATACTTTCCAGCCTTGACGATGTAAATCTGCTCAAATCTATTTACTCTAAAAGTATGCAATTAAAGGAAACATCTAATACCTGGATGTAGCTGCAATTTAACTCACTATCTTAACTGCTGAGTTGATTACTGCCTGAAGAATATTTTGCATACAAGCTCAAATTTTATCAACAAAACCCTACTCAATAGAAGTAAATTTATGACTTGTCAAATCGGTAGTTCATACAAAATAAAATCAGGTGATACGCTTTTTATCATTGCCGAACGGGAGTTAGGTGATGGCGATCGCTGGCGTGAGATCTTGAATCCTAACGGCATTCCCTTCACAGAAAAGGAAGCTGAGAATTTGCAAACGGGTCAGGAAATCTGCATTCCTAATGGCTCTGTGCCACCGACGGGTGAGTGGCAATCAAAGCGCGTCTTTTTTGGCAGTAATGGTAAACTAACTTACATCTCGGATAAAGAGCAAAACCGGATTCCCGACTATAGCTATGCAGGTTATCTTTATGGTGAAGTTGAATTGCCCAACGTTCCAGAAGTGTCAAGCATCTCACCAATTTCGGGTGATAATACTGCACACATTCAAAAAGCACTGGATGCTGTGGCGACACGCCAACCTGATGCTAATGGATTTCGTGGTGCTTTGGTACTAAAGCCGGGAGTTTACGAACTTCGCAGTACAATTCAAATTAAAGCAAGTGGGGTTGTATTGCGTGGTTCTGGTGATGGGAGCGATCGCACTCAAGACACAATTCTAGCTGCCAAAGTGGTTAGTCGCCCTATTGTCGAAGGGAAACAAGACAGACCAGCAGATAAATCAGTTGTAATTCTGGGTACTAATAATCCAGCGCCTTGGAAATCAGGAGACGAAACCAAGATTACAGATGATTTCGTTCAAGTTGGCTCACTGGGCTTCAATGTCGAGAATGCTTCACTATTTAAGACTGGCGATGCCATCATCATTAAGCATCCCTCTACGCAGAAGTGGATTGATGCGCTTGACGGTGGTGGAGTGGGCGAGGTTGATGACCCTAAGAAGAACCCTTGGAAACCAGGCAAAATAGACATTGTGTATTATCGACGGGTTAATCGCGTGGAAGGAAACACGATCGTCCTTGACGCACCGATTTACAATCATCTCGATCGCAAGTTGTCACAATCTACCGTCTGCAAGATTAACAGCAGTGAAGTCTTGACAAATGTGGGGCTTGAGAATCTACGCATCGAAATTGATAAAGGCGGCGAAGACGAGAAATCCCTGTGGAGTGCAGTTAGCGTTATCGGTGCAGAAGATGCCTGGGTGCGTAATCTCACCGCCCTGCACTTTGGATTCTCAGGTGTGTACACAGAAGGAGCATTGAGGGTTACGGTGACAGATGTCAAGGCGTTCGACCCAATTGCCATTCGCACAGGCGGACGTATGTACAATTTCAACACCGAAAAGCACAGTCAACTCATCTTATTCCAGAACTGTGAGGCAACAAACGGCCGCCATAACTTTATTTCTAACGGTACAAGTAGCGCTTCTGGAATTGTCTTCCACAAATGCAAGTCGAAAGGCTTAGGCTCTAAATCCGCAGATAACTCCGACAGTGAAGGACATCGACTCTGGACTCAAGCCATGCTCTTCGATAGCATCGACGAGAACAGCCCTGATACTGGAAGCATCGCTTTGATTAATCGCGGCAATTTCGGCAGTGGTCACGGTTGGTCGGCAGCACACTCCACTATTTGGAACTACAACGGCACAATAATTGTCCAAAAACCACCAACGGCGCAGAATTACGCGGTGTCTTCAACAGGTAAGGTGCAGAAAAAGTTCAAATTCTCAGGTGCGATTGGAAACGTGGAAGGCGAAGACGAAAAGGGCAAGCTTTCTCCAGCGTCTCTCTACGAAGCGCAACTTAAAGAAAGGCTCCAGCACTAGCGAAGGCTTTATCTGCAAGGCTCAATTCGTAATTCGTAATTCGTAATTTGTAATTATTTTTTGGGTGTTGCATATTTGCGGGATGATTTGGCAAGTTCTAAAATTCTCCCCCTGCTTCCTCTGCCTCCCCTGCTTGCCCCAATTCATTCCACTGTTCTGCAACGCCACTTTTTGGCATGGGTTTAGACATTTACAATAGGTGGTTTATTTACGCCATGCTGTAACGCCGATAAAGTTTGCAACTAGTTAGTTGTACCAAAAATATCCACAAAAATAGAACTAAGTTGAGGTAATTTATGTCTTGTAAAATGTAACCGTTCACAGGATAAGAAACGCTACAGTCAAAAATGGGTTACTGAGATGGTAGATTAAGAGGCATGGATGAAAACTGCCTCGCCTACGGAATTGAAATTTCCGACTCAGATTGGGAAAAGACTCCAGCCAGCATCAAACAACTGGTGGAGAAAATGGGGCAGCATATAAAGCAATCAGAA
>NZ_JACJSI010000393.1 GCF_014698065.1 Nostoc flagelliforme FACHB-838 | reverse complement strand
TACTACAAGGGAAAAACTTCGGTAAGCTGATTGTTCAAGTCAGCGACGATCCGACACGATAAGCATACTTTTTGAATCAATTATTAATTACGTCCGCAACTGCTCTTTTCGTAGTGGTAGCGACTGTGATTTGAACGATAATTTAGCAACCAGCCGATTACGTACATTATACCCCTACTGGGAAACTGCGGCATTCCACCATCTTAGCTACGGTGACTTTAACTCGTTGATTGATACATATACCCTTTAACTCAAGGTGAGTGTGTATTTGAGGAACACTTCTATGTTCCTGATAGCGTAATGCTCCTTATAAAATCACATCCAAACCAAATTCGTTCTGTGGTAGAGCGAGTGACCCTTCTTGCTCTGGTCGATATGCTTTTTTATACCGCAGACATGACTAATTTTGACATCGACGAATTTTTAGCTGTAGTTCTACTACCCCATTTAGCGTTCTTATATGTCGAGGATTATTGTATTCATTCCACATTGCTTGACCGCACGAAGGGCATTTTTTTTGAACACAATCGAGTACTTCAAACGATGTTGCCTCTGGTTTTAAACTTTTTCTTGCCAAGTTTTTGCACCATTATTTCGCTACAAGGTCAAGATTACAGGATTTCTGCTGTTCTCAGGTTAAAAAGAGTTCTATCTTGCTCTCTAGTCAGAAATACCCTTAAACGGCTGCCCATATCCCTATTACCTTTATAGAAAAATTCTACGTATTTACTTATCTTTACATACTTTGGTTTTTTCACCTCGTTCTACTTATCAGAATCAATCATTAAAATAATTAAACCTATGCTATTACATATATTTTGAGTAAAAATCTGAGCTTTTTAAACTATAGTTATAAGTTTTAAGTATATTTTATTCAGATGGTCTACGAACTAGATCATGTCCTTATTAAACTGAAGCACGTGAAATCGATTACCTGCCTTTGGAGTGTCAGCAAGTTCAGGTGATTTGCAATCGCATCAGTTGAGTGTATTTTGATTTACTTAAGGAGACAATTAAAAATCTGTTGCATTGCTTGGGGAAACTGAATGCCTCTTATCTGACTGCTGTGGAAGAAAAATTATTAAGCCTTTTGGAGTCTGACTGCTTTTCTCTAGCTCTTTAGTCCAAACTCCAGCAGTATCTAAACGATAAAGAATCAACAGAAAAAAATATTGGTGAATAATAGGGGTTTCACACCCTTTGTCACCACTTCATCTCCTGAAATTTACTGACTCTAATATTTGTCAAAATAAAAATATCCGTAATTATCCGGTTTGGTATGAATATTTCCCAAAGCATAATCGACGTAATCAAGAAGTTGATTGAAAACAACCTGTTAATTAGTTCCCCTATGGCTTAAGGGTTGTTCACCATACTCTACTTTTTCAAAAGATATGTCAGATTTATTACGAAAAGAACTAGGCAATTTCAATAGTGTTGTGTGTTTTAAGGCAGTGATTACAGGGATGGAAGAAGCCTTAGGAGAAAAGGCTACAGCCATTGCCCTAACGTCGGCAGGTCGTACACGGGGTAGAAAACTAGTCAAAGAATTGGGTTTGTCAGGAGCATCAATTCCCTTAGAGGATGCAGTAATAAAACTGGGGCAAGCTTTGGGTAAGGAAGGCACGCGATTGTGCATAATTGATAAAATTACTACTGATGGTGATCTAATTAAAGCTTACACTAGTGAAACCGTATGCTCTGCGGGTGAAGTGTCAAATTCAGAGCGGAAGTGTACATTTACATTGGGTGCAGTTTGGGGAGCTTTGGAGGAACTAACCAATAAACGCTTGAAGGGGGTACATACCGAATCGGTACTTCGGGGTGGTACTCACGATGTATTTGAGTTTACTCCTTTGTAGTAACAGATGTATATAGGGTTTCCGACTTAGTAAGGTAGATTTTGAAAGGTATTAATTGTTAGCCATAAAAAATATCTTGGTGTATTTCCTTTGCTTAGGAAACACTATAAGTCAATCAAATTAGTCTAATTAGGCTTGAAGCAATTCCAAATTGAAAGCTCATTAAAAGCTTACTAAATTAAAACAACAGAAAATAGTTCAATGGCAATTAATACAGAAAAACTTAGCAGTATCTTACAAAACTTTGTGACTGCGACGATTGATGTTCAGGGAGCAGCACTTGTCACACCCGATGGACTACCTTTAGCAGCTAGCTTACCCGGTGCAATGGACGAAGAAAGAGTATCAGCAATGTCGGCTTCGATGCTTTCTTTAGGCGAACGTATTGGGATTGAATTATCTAGAGGCAGTGTTGACCGCATCTATGTTGAAGGAAACAAAGGCTTGGGTATTTTGACTAGCTGTGGGCAAGATGCTGTTTTACTCGTTTTAGCTAGTGAGACTGCTAAACAAGGATTATTGATGCTAGAAATCAAGCGTCTCCTCGCAGAACTAAAGCTGATTATGGCGTAATTGGCAGTTGGGTTAAATTGGACATCAAAGCCAATTACATTAAAAGCTCTTTTATAAGCATATCTTAGTTTTTTAGGGAGCTTTTAAATTACCACTTAAAAACCATCAAAATCATTTCTTTCGAGATTGCTAGTCATTATTTAGGGAATAAAGTATGGAAAATATGCGCTTGATTGTTACAGGAACGGTAGGCGCTGGTAAGTCCACGTTCATTCGTTCTATCAGTGAAATAGAAGTGGTAGACACAGATACACGTGCAACTGATGAAACAGCCTTGCTTAAAGCAAGGACTACTGTCGCCCTTGACTTCGGTCGGCTGCAATTTAGCCCTGATATGGCGGTGCACCTATATGGCACACCTGGTCAATCTCGCTTTGATTTTATGTGGGATATTTTGATTCATAAGGCTGAGGCTTATATCTTGCTAGTAGCGGCACATCGTCCTGGAGAATTTCGCCAAGCACGTAAAATTCTTGCCTTTATGAACCAGAGGGTAAACATTCCCATGATTATTGGACTTACTCATACCGATTGCTCTGGAGCTTGGTCTGAGGAAGATGTATTACTCGCTCTTGGTTTCCTGGCTGAGAATAACCGACCTGCCATTGTCAAAGTGAACCCAACCCAAAGAGACTCTGTAGCTGAGGCAGTGATTATTCTAATACAGCACTTAATGCAAAAATCTGTAGCTTAATACACTTTTAGTATTTATGCTTGTTTGCAATACTTTTAAAATTCAACAGTAATTTATTGAGCTTAAATCGACAGATGTTGCTTATGCATAGATTTTAATTAGAGCAGAATTTATAACAAGAGTAAAATACAATAAATAACATCTTTAAAGTAGTTTATCTAGGTTTAAAAGGTAGGTTCTATAACTTATTTAGTTGCAAAATGACAGTAAGTGAATCGTATTGCAAATTAGTAATTTTAGAACTCAGTTTTTAAATTGAATAAATTAGTAATTTTCGCATTAATTAAAACAGAATATAATAAAATAGCAATAATACTGATTTCAAGAAAGCACTAAAAATATTTAAATAAACTTATACCAAATTATTGTGAAGCTGCATGAAACTACAGAAAGTTGGAATGCTTGCCAAGCAAAGTTTCTAGCCTTTTGATTCTATGCAACTTCATACAAAATTGGTATTAGATATCAAATAGTATAAATTTACACAGTTAAACGGTTCTTTGAAGCAATTAAATAAGGAAAATTATGGCTATTACTGGTAATTTTGCGGATTTTTCCTTGCCAGAACTACTTCAATTTTTAGAGCAAGGACATAAGACAGGACTACTTTACATTGGGTTTATAGATGGAAATGCTAACAATAGCACAAAGCAAGCTTACTACATCTGGCTGCAACAAGGTCGAGTGATTGCCGCAGCCGACCGCTTCGATGAAAAAGGTTTGATGTCAATGATTGCTCAACGTGGATGGATGAGTGAGCGTGCTATCTCTAGAGTTGTTCAGATTTCTCCCAGTTCCGTCAACACACCATTGGGATTATGCTTAAAGTCTCAAGGGCTACTGCAACCAGAACAACTAAAACTGCTATTCAATACTCAGGTATTACAGCAAATATGTGCCTTATTTCAAATTAATGATGCTCTGTTTTCATTTGACCCGACAGCAAAGTTACCCTTAGCAGAGATGACAGGTCTAAGTATGACAGCGGCTGAAGTCATACTGATGGGTTTACGAGCCTTACAAGACTGGACAGCTTTGGCAGATAAGCTACCAGATCGTACTTCAGGTTTGTCAAGTTTAGTTACAAAGCCTCATATACAGCTTAAAAACCAAGAATGGCAAGTTTGGGAATTTGTCAACGGTAACATTTCTTTAGAAAATATTGCTAGTCAACTGAGAATTCCTGTAGAAACTGTGCAGCAAATTGCCTTTCGACTAATCGTAGTCAGTTTAACAGAAGAACATTTTATGGTTGCTACTTCCCCTACACTCGCTTTAGAAGAGTATACTCACCCAGTCGCCTCAGCAGAAGTAGTGCAGCAGATTTCTCAAAAACCAGCCGTTAGTCAGTCTTTTCTGAAAAGTTTAGTGGGTTTTCTGCGAGGTAAAATGTAGTTAGATTTCTAAATAGAAGTGATGGCAAGTTTATCCAGTAGAGAAGCGATCGCAGTTCCGTATAAGCGATCGCCATCATTAATCCCTAACCACAGGGATTGATAATGAAATTATATTTGTCACAATGCTTTAATGATTGTAGTGATAGCCCCCCATCCCGTCATCTCCAATTCGCAATTCGCAATTCGCAATTCGCAATTTCTTTCCCCACGCATGACTGCGTTCCGTTGAATATTTATACTACGTGTTTTATTGTTTCATCAATAAATTGAGGGGCTTGTACCCTAAATGAATCAATTATCAATTACGTCCGCAATTGCTCTCTTCGCAGCGTTAGCGACGTAGGAGCGTCACTGCGTTAGTGGAGCGGGGCGTTAGCAAGAGTGCGAATTGTTTGGTTACTCTTAAGGCAGAAAAAGTAGACAATTGTTCTACTTAGCCACAAGATAACAATCGTCCCAGTGGCAATACCTTCGCCAATTTACGAGGCTGAGTTGATGAGGCTTTCACTATTAACTCGCTGTTCTGTAAGGTTTGGCAAAAACGATAAGTCCTAAAAATTCCTTTAAGGTTTCAATACCTTTGCCAAAATTTTTCTAAGCTCTTATTTGGGCAAAGGTATTGTAAACAGCTAGTATATTGTTTATGCAATACTTTGCTACCTGAATCTTTACAAACCAAAAGTCTTTGGCTTACTAGAACACCGATTCAGTAATCGAGGAACAAGAGAAAAATCAGCCCAGAGAGAAGTAGATAGTGGGAAAGAAAGCAGCGAAAAGGCTTGTCAGTCAATGCTTATAGCAACAAA
>NZ_JACJSI010000392.1 GCF_014698065.1 Nostoc flagelliforme FACHB-838 | reverse complement strand
AAAAATCACGACGAGCAGCGATGAACGATCGCTATATGCTCTCTGTGTTAGCTGCGGCTCTCTCAAACTCAGTACCTCTGCCATAATCCCCCTGTCAATAGGGTTTGAGACGCGCTAACCCTGGTATCTTGCAACAGCACTTCGGCACGAGACTTGAGAATATCCGCAATTTGATTGAAAGCAATACCTGCGGTTGATAATTGGGTTTCAATAGGTAAATCATGCAGTTCTGTATCCAAGCACTCCCATACCGCATCAAGGGAAGAAGTTGGTGGAGATTCGGACAACTCATCTAATACATCCCAGATTGTTAATTGGCGGTATGTGGTCAACTCGCTTCGCTCCAATTCAAAATTTAAAATTCAAAATTATAACCCGATAAATAAATTTAGGGGCTTGTAATAAGGGCGTAGTATTTCTTGCACTATGCCACTCGTTATACATATTTCTCTTTCTCCATAAATAAATTTAGTTGCTCTGCATCCTTATTAAACAATTCAAAATTAAAGAAATAATTTTGAATTTTGCATTTTGAATTTTGAATTCAAAAAATGGTCATCTCTAGGATTCTGGATGTAACGGGCAGGGTCGTACTGGGCAGTAGGTTAAGGTAATCTCAAACATATCTTTATATTGATAGAGTGAAACACCATATTGTTTCGCAAATGCCTGCAACACCTGATCTGTATAGGCGCGGATCTTGCCTGCCGTTAGCCCAAAACAGTGAATTGGTTCTAAGCGACAAACAGGTTTTTGCCCCAGCCAGAGTTCTGCCGACATAGCGTGTAATGGTTTATCTCCCGGTTCTTTATATAGATACAACACTGCAAAATATGTTGCTGGTGCTTCGACTGCGATTGCATCAATTTGCGCCGAATCATCTTTACTTTTGTTGCGGTAAAACGAACGGCGATTGTGACAAACCTTCGGATTCCAGCAGCCATCACCTTCTGGGCCATGCAGCACCTTAGCCTTAGCTGCGGGTAGTTTGGCGCATAGCTGACATTTAGAATCTAACGGCTTGGGCATAGTTTAGTCTATTGATTCCTCCGTAACATACTTCCACACCTATAGTGCGGCTGGGGTATACGAGTATGTCACTTTTTGTTGTATCTACTAAAATCTGGTTGCGGATAAAATTGTTCTATACGTTTTTCTACTGTCTTGCGTAGTTTTTCTTGACAAATAGGACAGTTCGTAAACATATTGGAAGCATCTGAACAACTAATTGTTTGACCACATAAACTTAATACATGAGCTTCCTCATGCCCTAATTGTGGTACAAAGTGAATAATTTTTTCAGAATTAGACATAGTTTGTATTTCCTTAATTCAACGTACTCTTCTAGCCGATGAACATCCTCTACTGTTCTGCCTCCTCACCGATTGCCCGATAATAAGCAGCGATCGCCGCTTCTTGCTCACTGCGAAGTGTATAGCGCCGAAACGCTTTCTCGCTTTGATGTCCTGTTAGTTTTCGCGCATGGCTGGGGTCAACTCCCAATAGTAATAAGTCAGTGGCATAGGTGTGGCGAAAGGAGTGAGGGTGCAAATCCTCAATATGAGCTATTTCACCGATTTTTTCCACAGCAAAGTAAATGCCGTGATAACTCAAGCGTTCACCTTTGTACGAAGCGTGGTGTGAAATCATCAGTGGGCTAAGGCTGTTTAACACCTCTCCCTGCTGTTCGCGCAATTGCAAATACTCTGCTAAAACTTCCCGGCTCTCTTTTCGCAGTGGAACTAAGCGTGGTTCATTGGTTTTGGTATCTGGTAAAAACAGCAGCTTGCCATCAAATGACCCAACATTTAGCTGCACAACTTCTCCAGCGCGCAGCCCGTGACTGAGAATGTGAACCAGTGCTGTATCGCGTTGCTTTGTTTCTCCCAACAATTCTAACGCTGACCAAACCTGCTCCATCTGTTCTGAAGTTAAACTCTGGGCTGGTGGCAATGGCACTTTTTCCAGTTTAATGCCCAGCGTGGGATTAGTAGAAATTATGTCAGGATACGTATAGCACATCCATTTAAAAAAGCTTTTGAGTGCAGCAACTGAGGCATTTATGCTGCTTTTTGAAAGCGGTTTACCAGCATCAGTTCGCAGTTCATCTCGCAGATACTCTTTATAGAGTGCGAAGTGACGCGGGCGTAGCTCATGATAGTGCAGCTCACTCCAAACCAAAAACCGTTTGAGTTCTCGTTCGTAAAGCTTGCGGCTGTTGGGTGCGAGATTGTTGCTGCGTAAAAATTCCAGCACCTTTATCCATCGAATATCTGTGGGTGTGCTAATTTTAACAGAACTTCTATGTTTTGTTGTTTGCACACTAGATAGATTTCTATCCAATGGTATTAGTTTTATCGGAGGTAAAGAATCTGCGCTATAATCCATCTTTAAACTAAATAAATAATTTCAATGTTTATATTTATTCTCTAGTACGTATAACTTTTATAAAACTATTAATTAGCTTGCATACCATTAGTTATTATAAAGATACTAACTTTACATACTCAAGGATATTTTTGCTGACTCATTAATACTTGCCTTTGTAGTAATCGATTAGGAAGATTAAACTGAAGTAACTTTGCAGTTGCTTGCCCTACTTGAGTTTTTCCCTCAATTCTTACACTCTCAAAATAGAAATGTTCATCCCAAATCTGACGGCGAGGATTATACAATAGCACTATTTCTCCGGTAGCCGAGTCAATTGTCGCAAAATCAGAACCTTTATGACGATTGCATGATAAACACGAAAGAGCTAAATTTTCCGCCAAAGTTTCGCCCCCATGTTTCATAGCGAGAATATGATCTACTTCATGGGTATATATTGAAAAATCTTGGTGAATTAAACAATATTCACAGCGTCCTGACGCTCTGCTAACTACCAGCTTGCGAAGTTCTGTTGAAATTGAAGTACTGGCCATCAAATTTTCATGACTTTTCCATAGCACGGGCCTTTAGCAGAATCATTAGATGTTCTAATTGTTCGTAAACATCTAATTGAGCTAATTCCATTTGAGTTAGTGAAGCAGAACGGTTTTTCTCTAATAATGCTTCTAACTGCATTTGTACTTGTGATGAAACTTTAAAAGCAATTATCTCTTCTGGCGTTGGACGTTTAATCAAGAAATCCAGCACTTCTTGATACACTTCGGAAACCTCTACAGTTTGTGCATTCACTTTTGGCTGCTCGCTTGTTTGTTGCACATCTGCATCCAACAATAGCCAAAGTAGTTGGGGTAAGCGACTTTGCAAAGGTTCTAAACGCCCGGCTAGTTCATCTGGGATCTGAATCGTTAATTTTGCCACGTTTCCAACCTTGAACTAAGGTGTTTGCTCACATTATGCTTTAGATTACATCGTAGTACAACACTACAATACAAAATAAGGGAACCCTTATCTTTTATCCGGCATAAACTACGATAAAGATACACGAACCCCCAGATACAACACTTTCACCAATATGCGATGTCGGTTCGCGGACTAAGTGAAAATTGTCGCAGACTATGTGAAAATATTCGCGGACAAATTGAAAATGACCTTGTGTAACCCTTATTCTCTCGTACTATATGGCGATCGCTAATTAGAGAAGTATTTCTCCAAAGCCTTATACTGTAATGAATTGCAACCTTTTATCCTCATTTGGCGGAAAATTTCAATTAGTCCGCGAATTTGGTAGGAATTTTTCATCTAGTCCGCGACAAATTTTCACTTAGTCTGCGACAATATAAGTTGAAACCCTTATTATTTCGTTGAAATTTTTTCAATTAGTCTGCGAACCGACAGCGATCGCGGGGTGCATATTGGCAACAGGAATAGAAACTATTGCGTTGCCGATAAATTTTGCTTGTCTTTGGTACCGCCTTTGATGCCTAGCTCAAGCGATAACCATTTACACGGTGTTAACTTCCAGTTATAGTTAGCCGTAACTTATTATAGGCACAATGCAACTATAACTTTGACTTGGTGTAAAGATAGTTTACAAAAGTTGCTCAGGCGGTTGCCTTAGTGTATGGGAATAAAAAAGTTCAACAATAAATAATAAAGTTCAACAATTTCTGTTAAGTGCTTTACCCGGCTCCAAGCATCCGTCCATAAATCGCTTGAAAGAGCCTGTAAGTCGCACCCACGCTACGTTATTACTAGAGCGATCGCCACCGACTCATGGCGGTTACGCCATCGCTCTTAAGCTCTTCAAAGATTTCTGGTCTTATTTCCGGGTAACTCTATTATTATCCAGTCAACCCCTTCTCTGCGTTCGCGCAGCGTGTCCCAGACAGACACTACGCGAACGGGGAATTCAAAATTCAAAATTATTACTTCAAACATTTTAGACAAGACGCGACGCTCGAAGACTCGCTTTAAGCGTTGCCATGCCGTAAAGTCTGCGGCATAGCAACGCTTAGGGCGCAGGCTCTCTAAGAGTTGGCTTTACGCTTCGCTATGGTGGACTTGCTTGCCGCCGGCGCTATCAGTGGGAGCTTGAAACCCGCCACTGATAGCGTCTTGTAGACCACTGATTCAAAGAATTCAGTGGGGGCTTTGACTCGAACGCGAGTGCGTCTCCGTTAGGAGAAGGATAATTAATTCAAAATTATTCTTATTCTTCCTAAGAGAATTTTGAATTTCATTAAACGGTAATGGGGGGCATATTTTATAGTGTTGTAAAGTTTCTTGTTCTTGACTAATAAATTTCGTCTTCTTCATCTACCCAGGGCGGCCGCATCATGTCAATAAGCATACTTTATTGAGAATAGATTTAAAATCAATGTCATTAAGTTTTGCTTATTGCGAAAGTTTTAGGCGATCGCTTTGGGGCTTAAAAAATAATCAAGCTCGAAATCCTGATTTTTTCGTTGGTTCTTAACCTTCGTTGTGATCAAGAGTAATTTAGATGCGTTTGCCCTGTTCATCTACCCAATCTTGATCCCAGAGAAGTTGACTGTAAACTTTAGTAGCTTGAGATATTTTTAGGTTGTGAGCTGCTGTGACACAATTTCTTGGTTGCCAGCCAATGAGGGCGTATCTTCGGTGTAAATATCTGACAGCATCTTTGGAGTCATTAATTACTGGAATATCTTCTTTGATGTATTTCCGCAATTGGATTCCTAAACGAATTGCCTCCATTTCATAATTGTGAAAATAGGGTTCTTCAACATCAGGTGTAGAAATCAGCAATCCTCTCACCCAGGCATGACTTTTATAGATAGCCTTCGCTACAACTAAATTCAGGGTTAGCGCGTCTCAAACCCTATTGACAGTGGGATTCTAGGAGAGGATTGAATTTGGGAGAGATGCGGCTAACACAGAAAGCATATACTGATCATTCATAGCGGCTCGCC
>NZ_JACJSI010000391.1 GCF_014698065.1 Nostoc flagelliforme FACHB-838 | reverse complement strand
CCTAATTATTGCTAATCATAGTTATTACTCCAGTACTTTTCGTTTTATTCGTATTTTATTTATCTTTAAAACTTCGGATAATACGTGATTGTCTTCGGTTCCTGAATTTAATCCACTGATGTATAAAATATCCTTTCCTAAATTTTACTCATCTCAATGATTTTTTCGCACTTGTGAGAAATCCGGGCGTGGTGGTTTCCGGTTTTTGGTGAACGATTGCAATTCGTTCACGGTGATTAGGCTAGCAAGTTCTAGGTTGTCATCAGCTAAAAACTAGGGAACTACCCGTTTTCTTGTGAAGAGGTGATCGCGGACTAGCCGCCCTAATACCTAGCTAATCATAATTTTTTCGATGATTGCTAGTAGCTTGAAAAAATACTCTAATATCGATATTTTTCCAATACCAGCTAATCATATTTTTCGATGATCGCTAGATAGGAAGAAGATTTACGTCAATATCGTGTAACACGAGCTAACAGTAACTTCTAATACTTTAGTATCTTTTTTTCTTCGTGTGCCAGAATATGCCAGATTGTCATATTTTGCAGAAAGTGTTCACCTCTGAAGTAAAATAGCAGCTAATTTTAAGGGATGCGATCGCCTACCAGTAATCAAAAACTAATAAATCAATTTGTAAAACCCTTTCAGTGCAAAGATATAAACCTTATGAGATCCCATGTAAGTTAGTACGCATAATTTCCACCACTGAATACGTTAGTACTGTAGTTTTAGTCCGGTGTTGGTTTTGATGGGTTGTCAAATTTTGGCGTAATGATATCAAGCAAAGTCATGCGATCGCTTGCTTTCATAATTTTCTAAGACATCCAAAGGTGGAAAAACTCTTGTATGAGTTGCCATCCTACACTCGTTTGATAACTTACTCCCCTCATTGTGATTACTACTAATTTCGAGGATCAATGCGTGTTAGTTGTATCAAAATAGCGCCAAGCTGATTTAATGCCGCGTTAGTGGTTTGCTGATTTTCTTCAAAATTACGCTGGTGTTGCTCAAAGCTATCGCGTAATTCCAAAAGCACATCATCTAAAACAGCGCTACGAGCTAACACGCGATTAGTATTCTCGGTCAACTCAGAGATCGCCTGAGTATTTAATTCCTGCTGTTGTTCAATGCGGGTAAGTATTTTATCGTGCTGTGCAGCTGTTTCTGATGTTGTAGTGGCTATCTGGGCCACTTGTGCCATCAATGGAGCTAGCTGATTAAGCATTTCAGCATGACTTGTCAGCATTGCCTCAAGCCGATCTAATCTGTTATTTGGTGTTCCGTTATTTGTCATCGCCCTGCCTCAATCATTTTGGCGATCGCCTCTTTGTCAAAACAGTCTAAATAACTGACCAGTTCTCGAAATTGTTGGTATTTCTCCTCAGCATAGCTATCTGGTGTAAAACCTAAAACTTCACAAAATTTGAAATAGTCAGCCCGCCAATTAAAGTTATTTAGTGCAGTAGTGAAGCTTTCTACTATCTCTAATGCTTCTGGGGGTGACTCTGGCTTATCAGCTTCGTTGGCTCCTAGTGCGTTGGTCATGCTGGCTTTTCATTCTCCTGTTTCATTCCGTCAAGAACTGATTGTTTTTCCCTGGCCCATTTGGCAATCATCTCTTCAAGTGCTTTGCTTTGGTCTGTTTCTGTGGCAGCACAGATCGTTTTAAACAATAATGCAAGGTCTTTAGGTACATAGCCAGAGATCAATCGATAGTTTGGATCACCTCTCTTGCCTCGAAGGTTGTCGCCCATAAATACTTAACAGCATAGATATTACATCTATACTGGCATGAACTCAGAGAGTAGCAAAGTTTTTCTTGACAAGAGGACATGAACACTTGTTATCGTATCAGCGAGAACAATCAATCAGCAACAAGCCACTAATTAGCGTCCTACGAGTACCCCAACGACTTACAAAGTAAGGGGTTTAGCGTTTAGGTGCTACATCCTGATGTGTACTTATTCTGATTGCTAGTTAGTTAATATCTAATTCACATTGATTACTGTAGTAAGCCGATGAAACCTAGACGGAGCAAACATTCTACAGATTTAGATTTATTCCTTGATTTCCCATCTACCAAGACATATTTAGCTGAGGTCTTGGGTGTTAGTCGTTCTACTTTGGTCACTTGGGAAAATTTAGCTTTTTGGAGAATCCCCAGTTTCAGAGATGCCTACCCCAAAAACCACGATGGCAGTTACGACCGGGAATCACCCTTATCACCCTATCAAGCATGGATTTTAGGGCGAGTAGGGCGATTAATGGCACAGCTACGACGGTCTGAACGAGTCAAAGGCTATATCGCCAAAAACCCCAACGATTTTTCTAGATACCGCTATCAGCAAGCATTCGGGCAAATCTAAAAAATACAGAAGGGAGCGTAAATCATGGCAGCACGGAAGAGAACCACAGCACCGACAGCAGATACAGTAAGCATTCATGATGCTTGCCTAAAATACATGACCACAGAACAGAGCTTAAGGCTGGCTTTAAGCCATGTTCGCCCTGATGATTTTGACACTGTAAAGGCAGTTTCAGAAGCGGATTTAGAAGCGATAGCCTCCCACTTCCAGCCACAATTGCCAGCAATCCCCCAAAACAACGAAGCTCTTACACAGCAAGCATTAGCAGCAGCTACAGAACACCCACAAAACACCCCTATAGTACCTTCTGTAAGTCAGCAACAGTTAACCAATTCTACCCAATCCCCAAAGTCTACCCTTGGCTTATCTCTGGTTGAGCAATTAGCAAAACAAGCCAGTGAGGAGATAACAGCAGTAGACGCGATCGCCCAAGTTAAGAACCAACTGATTCTAAATAATTTGGCTGTAAGGAATGCGGAATTAGTAGAGGGTATCAATCAGCACTGGCAACATCAAAAGCAGGGATATTTGGGAGCGATTAGAGATTTGGCTGGACTTGCACAGCAAAAGCCAGAAGTTACCCCAGATGAAACTGACTTTACCCAAGAAATTGAAGGCATCATCACCGAACTGGGAAAAAAGCTAATAGTGTGAGAGCGATCAACATCCTGTTATCTCCCCTTGATTTCATTAACTGGTTATTAGAAAGAGTACTAACGCCATGACTTTTACAATTTCCGGCACTGAACCAGAGGCAAGCATAAGCGCTAATTCCTTACCAGAACTAGTTTCTCTTGCCCAAGAGTTACTTGGTCAAATCCGCCAACATCCACAGTTTAAAGGCTTACGCTTCGATTGTGATGTAGCTATTGGTGACGTTAAGCAGTATTTCAACTACCTCGAATGGGCTGTTGCTAGTGACTCAGAGATAGCTAAGTTTGAAGGTTTTACAGAATAATTGTTGCTGCCAACTCCACAGAACACAGTCGGTAGCAGATAAAGCCAGAATTAATGCTCTCAATAGTTTTGAGAGCTTTTAAGCATCAGATACCCGTCAATACTACCATGCAAGATGACTTAAGCAGCCAAATTCAGGATGCAAAGACGGATGAAACAGAGCTAAATCTTGTCCTGAAAAAATACGATTTGGATGAGGAATTAGCGCTTGAATTTAGCGAAATCGACAAAGCATTTAGGCAACTAGAAATTAAATATCAATCCTTACTCAACACTAGAAAATTTTTCAACAATGGCAAAAATTGATGCTACAAAAGCAGCAGCCCAAGCTGTAGCAGAAAAGCTAGCAGGACGCAAACAAAACTCCACATCTAGCACCAATAATTCCACACCTGCTACTGTCCCCAGAGATAGCCGTATCCCTGGATTGTTGAGCGTCACGCCGGATTTAATACCGGGAATGATGCCACCATTCCAGCCGAATCAGTATCATATTTCAGATCCGCTTAATCCTCCTGAAACGCTCCCACAGGCAACTCAAAGCCAGCTTGATTTGGGGATGAAAATTTATGAAGGTTCTACACGAGCATTGAAACTTACGGGGGCAGCGCTTGACCTGACACGCGAGAAATTCACTGTAATTGGTAAGCACTCAAAAGCCTTTGGTGCTGGCATCCAAGCAGCTACCGAGATTGAGAAAGTTAAGGGTAATTATTTGGATTACCTTAATCAAAAAGAAGTTACTACTCAAAAATCAGTTGCTTTAGATGTCAGCTAAGTAAAGACGATAGCTGATACGAATATCTCAGTTTATAGCAAAGATGAACTAGACCAAAAACTATTACAAGCACAAATAAAAGCTGAGGAATTAAGGCTAAAAACTGTTGAGTCACAAGGGAATCTAGCAAGCTTTAAAGCACAGTTGGGCGATTATCTGGAGGTGAAATCATGAGATTGTCTCACAGTTTAGGGGTAAGTGCTTTTAGCTTATGCGCTGGCTTGGCGATCGCTTCTGGAGGGTTCACCAACGATATAGGCAAAGTAATGTCTATGCTTGGTGTGGGAGCATTGCCAGCAAGCTTTATTACTTACTTTATTGCGGATACTAAATCACAAAGATTGCTAAATGATGCCGAAAGTAAGAATGAGCAAGCAGGTCAAACGCTGCATAAAGTTATCAGGGAATTTGAAAGGAGCAAGTCAAGGCTAACCACTGTTAACAGTCAACTAGAAACGGTCAAAGATGAACTCAAGGAAGCACGAAGTACTATCAACTCGTTAGGTCACAGCAAACTAGAAAACACGGGCTTAATCGCCCAACTGCAAGCTAAGTTAAGTGAATTATCTACCCAATCTCAAAAAGATGCCCAGCGCATTGAATATCTGGAAAGTGAGACTGAACAATGGGAATTTAACTTTAAAACCCAAGTAGAAGCGGAGGCTAACAAACGCTTTCAGGTTGCTAAATCTCAGGAGTTAGAGAAAATTTACTTAGAGCATGACTCGATAACCAGTGAAGCTATGCAGTTATTCAGAAGGCTGCAATCATGGTCGGAGAAAGTAGCACACGGTCATCAAAGTAAAGCTGAAATTATCAAGAGTTTGGCAAGCAGCTACAACGAAAATTTAGATGAGGTTGGGGAGGCGATATCCCAAGAACGTCAAACTTACCTTGAACAAATCGAGTTACTCAACGAGCGCATAGCCCAGTTACAGCAGGAACTACAAGGCGATTTACTAGAACCCCAATATGGTGAGTTTGGCTTTGATGCTAGCGGTAGGATAGCTAACGCGATCGCTCAGTGGTTATGGTTCCAAAAGCAAATACCAATACGGTTCAGTTAAGGCTCAAAAGCTTATGAGTGACGTTAAATTTCGGAGCTTCGACTCGTTGTCCAATACCTCTGTGTTTTGGTTTTTTAGAACGAAACTTTGATACAGGTCTTTTTACAACCCTGGGATTAGTACGGTGAACGCGTTCGGGTAACAACGTATCTAGGATTTCTACAATTAACCAATTGAAAAAAA
>NZ_JACJSI010000390.1 GCF_014698065.1 Nostoc flagelliforme FACHB-838 | reverse complement strand
TCGTTAGGCGGTACGTCGGGGAGTTTTTCGCCTATTTGTTTTAACCAATAAATTACGGTTGTATGGTGAACTCCTTTATCACGCTCAATGGCTCGAAATCCCATGCCATTAACGTATGACCTTAAACATTCTTGCTTGATTTCATCTGAGTATCCTTTTGGTGGACTGTAAACATCGATAAATTGACGACCACAATTGACGCAAATGTGATGAAAGTTTACCTCTTCGTTTACCATTTTTTCTAATTTCAGTAGAGTCGCAGTATGGACATTGCACAGTAAATGACCTCAATTCATCCCTCTATTATGCAACGCCGGAGGTAGGAGAATTTTTTCTGTTAAATCATCCAACTGAGCCTCTTGAAGAGAAAATGGGCTAATCATATTTTTTGATGTGCCATGATGATTTCGATTGTCTAAATTTCGGTTGAACGGCGATTGCATTTCTCTTGGTATGCAATCGCCTTTTTCACTTCATAGATTTCTTACACATCTGCATTCGCATCTGTAGCAGGTAGGAGAATTTTCTCTTGACAGTTACCTACTTCAAGCGAGAGGTTACTTGCTGTACTCTGTGTCACGATTGCGCTTATCTGTAATTGCGTATTCCATGCGATTGCTCTTATCTTGGGGGAGCAATCGCCTTTTCTACCTTCAGCAACTTACGCCGCTACTGTCGCTCGGACTCCCAAGGCTGCAATCACAAGTTCTGCACTAGCAGCTACGCGATTGACTCCGTACTGTCTTGGTCTTGCGTACCAAACTTCTTGATTGCACCCGACGAAGCCGACAAAACGCCCGTCTTGGTAGAGTTTGGTGCTGAATCCCAACCAATCAATTTCGCCGTGATATAGACCAAAAACAGCGCAAGCTTTTTCCAATTCATCGCTTAAACGTTCGTTGCGTTCTCTCGGTGTTTCTTGTAATGTTGCTTTTACCTCTGCAACTCTTTTTGCGAACCAGTCTCGGTCAAATGGGAGTCGTCCGCCTTTCACGAACTGCACCCATACCGTGATTCCGCCTTCGATCCAGATCGTCCGAACAGATTCCGGTTCGACTTGAATAATCTCGCCAATGATGCGACGGTCACGAGCAGTCAAGGGGTCTTGGGTTGGGGCTACAGCTTCGGCTTGGGTTTCGAGGTGGGTGTCGAGTTCTGCTTGGGCTATCGCTTGCTCGTCTTTGAAGGGAGTATCTGCAATTATTGTTTGATTGAGTTTGAAACTTGAGGGTGCTTGTTGTGTGTAAACGGATTGCGTCATAATAAGGATCTCCTGCCTCTACACGGGGTTAGGTTTTTACAGAGGGTGATCACAAACTTTGGACGGGGAGTGATCACCTTTTGATCTGAGCAAATAAAAGCTGATTTGTGAAACCGCTTTACTTATCCCATAAATCTAAGATACTATTTTGTTAATACTTTTATCAATACATTGTTAATACTTGTAGATGATGTATGTCCTGGAAGTTGATAAGCTATGTTTATACACTTGCTAATACAACTTGCTATTGATAGCGTGTAAGTTGAAAGTTATAAACAACGAGAATTGAGATGGCAGCAGACAAACAGATAATTATTAGGATCTCTGAAGACAAAAAAGAGGCTTTTATGAATAAAGCCAAAGCTAGCAATACCTCTGTATCCAAGTTGTTAATGGATTTTATTGATTCTTATTTAGCTGAAAAGCCAGTAAATGAGCTTGATCCAGAGTTAGTAAAGCTGAAATCAGAAGTCGCCGAAATGAAGCAGCAGTTTATGCAGTGGCAACAACAGCAGTACGAAATGTTGGGGGAATCCGCCGCCTGAGAGAAGAGAATAGTACTCTCAGGCAATGGCGAGAGCAAGTTACTAAGGCAATAAGCGACAAACC
The DNA here is from genome assembly GCF_014698065.1 of Nostoc flagelliforme FACHB-838. Classification (GTDB taxonomy): domain Bacteria; phylum Cyanobacteriota; class Cyanobacteriia; order Cyanobacteriales; family Nostocaceae; genus Nostoc; species Nostoc flagelliforme_B. The sequence continues at coordinate 3,494 of NZ_JACJSI010000390.1, read as the reverse complement.
AGCTAGGGAAACTTAGCTGGTTTGTTTTTTGATAGGTTGATTTGTATTAACAGTTTTGCTAATGTTAATACATTAATCCTAATCCGGCTTATTTTCGGAGTCCAAATGGTTTCAACAATACAAAATCCCCAGGCCACAATGGGGGCAAATTCCGTTCGCCTATATAAGCGGCTAACAATAAGTCAAAAACGCCGTAAAAGACTGGATTTAATTGCCAAGTATGGTTGGCGGTGCTTCTGGTGCAACAGTGTCATAATCCCAAACACGCTGACTATGTTTTTTGCCTGTATATACAGCATATAAAGGTGAAACAATGCTGACACTAGACTGTTCCGAAACAACCTCAGCCATTGGCTACAGCAATCTCAACATAAGCATTCAGGAAACCTTCGCTGCCATAGGCCGATTTGAGTGGCAGGTATCGGATGAACTGCGGTTGATGCGAGATAACAAATATTACCGAGATGGTACATATACTAGCTTTGAAGACTACTGCGAAAGCGAATTGACCAAACACGGGGGATATCGCAAGGTTAAAGATTTATTTGCAGCAAAGCGAGTGGTTGAAACTTTACCTGAAGATTTGAGGGGCAAGATCACTAAACCATCTCAAACCCGATCCCTACTCCGTCTGGTAAAAACACCTGACAAGCTTCAAGAAGCTGTTGCGATCGCAGCCAAAGAAAAACCCTTCCCAACTGCCGCCGATTTTGCCAAAGCAGTGCAGCAGGTTGCACCAATAGTTAAACGCGCCGCAAAAAGCGAAAACCCTAAAACGCAATTGTGTAATTCTGTCACTGTTTCTTCCCTTTCACATCCTCGTTATGGGGATTCGGGGGTGATTGAGGCAGACGCACCAAACCATTGGCAGCAGATTGTGACTTTTCCTGATGGTGAAAGACTTTTGGTCAACAATGCTGATTTGGATGCCCCAAGCGTTCCCTTTCCCAGAGAACGCACTTACCCCGTAGAATATACCGAAGCGATCACAGCACTCGAAGAACAGCATAAACAGGAACTAGAGAGACTTTCCCAAGAAATGAGGATTGGTTTGCAAACAGAGGCCACAGCCAGAGCCGAAGCCCAGGTACAAGAGCAAATTCAATCCTTGCAACAACTGTTCAAACAACAGAAAGAGCAAAACATCCAGTTACAGCAACGGCTGGATGAAATGGAGGGGTTGAGAAAGCTGGAGACTGAGAACCAGCAGCTTAGGCAGCGCATTCAGGATTTAGAAAATTCTAAAGAGCCTCGGACTGGACAAGATTGGGGAAATACTTACACTCAACAAGGGGCTAAAGCGTTAAACAAGAAAGTTCCGCAAGCTCTGGAGAAGACAATTGATCTGCGATCGCTAGCGCAGGAACCCCCCAAAGAAAATGCCCAGGAATGCTTACGGCTGATGGGTATGGCATTGAAGAATCTCGCCACCGCTATGAACAATACCCAAGCGTTCGAAGCTGCGGCGATAATTCTGGGGAGTGAACCTATACCATCTGCGATCGCATATCGAGCCGAGCAATTGTCAATGCTACCCCAAGCTGTTAGTGATATTAGGTCAGTGCTGGCTAAACCAGGGTGTACTTGGCAGGACTATTTGGCAGTGGCGCAAGAGTATGAGGTGATTAAATCAGACTACTGGACGGAACTAAGCACAGAGGAAACAGATTTAATAACTGCACTCCAAAAAGCATCCTCTCAACCGGACACTATTGGCATCGGCTCTATTGTTGCCCATGCTGATCCATATCGTACTTTGTATGTCGAGAGGGGTGAGGTGATGCAAGATTTAGGCGAGGAAGTGGTGGTTGCCTGGGATCACTGGCGAAACCAGCCCAAGAAAACTGATAGGTATTTCCGAGACGAATTGAGATTCTGGCAGCCTGAATAGCCCTGTTTAGTCACTCTCGGAAAACAATAATCGAAGCAAGATTCTGAAACTTTGATTTAATCAAGCTTTGAGCCTTTATTTTCTAACAGTAACTAAAGTTTGTAGCCAAAACCTGAAGATTAAAGCTCTCAAAGGCTTTCAGCGATTAGGTTCTCCCAGAATGACAAAACAGGGATAGGCTTTCAATGTACTGATGACCTTTTAGACAACTAAATACAAGTAACAAGCCCCGCATCCCAGTGAGGGAAATTTCCGTGCGTCAACATAAACAGGAGATTGTAAAATGACTGCAACCATTACCCGTCCCAAACCCAAAAAGGCTGCTACTAAACCACAGTCACCATACAAAAGACTTCATGTGATTATTCCCATAGAAGATTTGCTGTGGGCTTCGCAGCAAAAACCATCAATTACGCAATTATGGCAGGAGTGCTGGACGGCTGACCCCTATGGTTCCCGGTGGATGCCTTTGACTTCTGCTTTGGGATACAGTACTTTTATCTCTGCAAAGAAAATTCTTTCTGAAAGTGGATTGTTCATTTTCAAGCCGGACAAGTCGATTCAGGATAGCCGAGAAACCGTTGTCTGGATGGTGAAGAATTTACATGGCAGCCGAATGAAGGAGTTTTGGGAGAAAGCTAATTCTCTTAATCAGCCTCACGCGCCCTTGGGGGGCGCTTCGCCTCAGACTGTTCAAGGCGTGTCAGAGAAGGAGGAAGAGTTACCTGCGGTAACGGAGTGTACGACGCTAGCGCTTGTAGATGCTGTACAGGGTGAATCCGCTTCGTTGTTGGCTGAAAATCAGGACTGTGGCGTTGAGCCGAGAGACTGTCATGAAGGTACTGGTTCCGCCGCGCCGCCTGCCCAAATTGAAAAATCTTCAACTTCTGCGATCGCAGATCAGAAAATAGAACCGAGTTGCCCCTCTGCTGAATTGATGACTGAAAATTCAGTTTCAGGTGTAGAAATGAAAGCGGATCATGAAGGCGAAGGTTCCGCCGTGCTTGTCACTGAAAAATGGTCGCATGAGGCGATTGTTGCAAGGGCAAATGCGCGACCTGTAAGAAGGGAAAAACTGAATCGAGCGGCGAATTCAGGCGAGAATCCGGGGTTTGATTTCTTGCAAGAGTGCTGGAATGATGATCCGGCTTTGCAGATTGTGATCAAGAAGTTGCTGGTGAAGTTTCCGCAGTGGGGTATTGCGGTTGTTGATGGGGTACTGGTGAAGTGGGATGAGTAGCGTTCGTCATAGTTTGAGGGCTACGTTTGTAAAGGTTTGTAAAATTTTTAAGTTCCTGCGAAAAACCGGAGTTTTCGGATGAAAACTTAGTAGCCTAATTATTGGCTATTTAATAGCTAGTAACTTGATTTATGCTTAACTAAAGTTGGCTGCTGCTATTGATGGAGGCTTGCAATGTCAGGTTTGGGTTTTACTCATTGGGGTGGTCTAGCAGCTATCGCCGTCGGTGTAAGCTTTTGTACCGTTGATTAGACTTGTCCGAAAACTCCAAAGCCAGACTGTTCAAAGCTTTGAGAGCAAGCTTTGATATCTTCGTGAAAACGTAATCATAAAGCTTTGAGATAGTTACTGATAGTTTAGAGC
>NZ_JACJSI010000039.1 GCF_014698065.1 Nostoc flagelliforme FACHB-838 | reverse complement strand
CACTGCTATGGATAATAATTATATGATTCAGGTTCTTAGTTGTTGTTTGATTGACAATATATTAGATTCTTCTGATTCCTTGCGTCAAGCCTGATTGAGATGCTCTTACCCTGCTTTCGTTAGGTCAATACTCCACAAGAGCCGAGTGCTTAGAAACTTGAACGCTCGGTTCTTAGAGGGGAAAGGGATAACAATATCCCTGACCTAGCCGATCAAATATATTTTTATTATGAGCAATCTCGATTGCCATCTATATTCTTAAGATATTGAGGTAGCTTTGTCAGACAAAGTTTTGCATTTGTGATTTGTGCTGTTGTAAGGTTAATAGAGTGTTGGAGATCGGCTTTAGTCAGATCTGTATGGTCAAGGATAGCGCCGTCAATGATAGCATCATAAAAACTAGCATTTGTTAGATATGCCCCATAAAAATTTGTGTTCTTAAGAGAGGCTCCTTTGAAATTTGCATTTTCTAGATAAGCGTCTTGAAGATTAGCACCATCTAAGGTTGCTTTCTCCATTTTGACATCTTTAAGGTTAGTGTTATTTTTGTCTCTTTGTAACTGAGCATCTATGAGCATAGCATCAAAAAAATTAGCATCTGAAAGATTTGCCCCTTGAAGGTGAGATTTGTAAAGTTTTGCTTCCCGAAAATCTACACCTTCAAGATTAGCATTCTTAAGGTTAATTTCATTAAGTGTCTCATTACAAAGATTTCTTTTTTGCAATTGATTGTAACCTGTCCATAACATATACTGAAGCATAAATTGAATCTCAGAATTAGGTTCACACTCCTTACTATGCAGTATTTGTTCTGCTCTATAAATAACTAGAAAATGCAAAATGATGAACGTGCCTATAAATGGAAAAGCGAGAAAAAATCCAGTGCTTTTCCAACGATCGCCTCTCTGTTTCTGCAAACTTGCTCTCACAAATTCCTTTGCCAAACTTGAAAGTGCAGTTTCCCGATAATCTTTTTGGGCTTGCATAAACTCTCTCGCATCGCGCAGCGAACGACCTTGAAGAACGTATTCTTGAGATTTGCCCTGATCTATCCAGTCTTCCGCGGCTTGCTCGATTTTGCGTTTCTTGCGAAGATTTTCTTGGCATTCAGTTAACCATTCTTGCAGTTGTCCCCAATTACGAATCATAGCTTCGTGGGCGACTTCAATCATTTCACCAGACTGCTCATCTGAAAAGGTCGCTAAAAAACGTACTCCAGGTGCAGCAAAACGATTAATAATAGCCCGAACAGATTTGGCTTCCTTTTCATCAGCAATCAGTTCTGACAAAGCCGCACGACGACGGGTGTTTTTTGTACCTTCTCCTAGTTGCACCAATGCGAGAAAAATCCGTCGAGCGATCGCTTGATCTTCTGCATTCAAAGATTCATACAGGCGTTGCGCTTCCCCAGCCAGTGCGCCACCTACGCCACCAATATTTTCTAAGGTTTTGGCTGGATCAACACCGTTTTGCAAGCCCTCCCAAATCCGCGTGAGGGCGAACTGTAATAAAGGTAACGCCTCTCGTCCTTGGGTTTGTTCTACTAGGAGTTTGACAATTGCACTATTTAACTGATATCCAGCTTGTTCTGCTGGTTTAGCAATAGCCGCTTCTAAATCTTCTGGCTGCATAATTGGCACGAGAAACCCTTGCTCTGAGAAGAGTTTGTTAAGGCGTGGGTGTTGTTGAGTTTCGCCTAAAAAGTCACTCCGTAACGTCAAAATTACAGATACTCGTTTTGAAGGTTCTGCTGTCGCACACAGCAAGTTTTCTACAAAAGCGTCGCGTTCGGCTTTATCTTTACAAAGCGTGTAAACTTCCTCAAACTGATCCACCAAAATAATTAGAGGAGAGAAAGCAATGTCTGGAAAGACATCAGCAATGCGCCGCAGTCCATCATATTCGCCATGATTGTTTTTTTGGGTAAGTTCTTGGGCAAACTCCCGTGTCTTACTCACAGGAGTGGGATCATTATTTGCAATCCGCGCCAACATAGCAGCAAGAGCTTCCAGTGGGTGGGTTCCGGGTACAAGTACCACCAATCGCGCCTGATTACGACCGGGTAAAGGGTTAGCCCCCAATTTGGGGATTAGTCCTGCCAGTGCCAAGGATGATTTTCCTGACCCCGATGGGCCATATATAGGTAGCAACCGCACCGCAGATTCCTGCTCATGGAGATTACGAAATATCTGCCATAGTTGCTCAATTTGCTTGTCTCGTCCAAAAAAGCGATCGCCATCCGTTTCTCGAAATGCCAATAACCCTTGATAGGGATTTGCACTTAGCTTGTTTGCAGGCGTTTGAGCAGTTTCTAATTGAGTCTGGACGTGGGAGAGATAAACCGTAAGTTGACCGATTGCCATCCCACCGATCATCTGGGCGATCGCTTGCCCTGAATTACTGCCAATATCCTGCTGAATCTGATTAATCGGGTCATCTGGATGATTTTGCATAGCGCGATCGCACTTAATTTATTTTTGAATTGTTAAAAATTCACCCCACCCTGAATATTGCCGTCAATTCTGCCAATTGCCTTACTATCGGTCATTTGTCCAATAGCCTGTCCTTCATTATTGGTGACAGTTTGATTGATTTGAACTCCTGTTGATGTTGGCTGCCCTTCTTGCAATATTTTGGCGATCGCCTCAGCTAAATCTGGGTTTTCTTTCAGCAGGGTTTCTAGTTCTTCCTGAAATACGGCTTGACGGGCTGCACTTTCAGGTTTTGCAGCTACTTGCTCTGCTGCTACCTTCAATTCCTCTTTTGACTCGACTTTTGAACCTAGTTTCGACCAAATTTTTTTTGCTTTTTCCCAGATGTCTGGAGCAATTTTTTCTCCGGCTTTTTCTGCTGTTTTTTCGGCTGCTATCCCACCTAGTTTGAGCAAATAGGGTAGGCAGGGAGCTAATAATTTAGTCAGCAATACAATCTCCATATATACACCTCATTTTATACCCGAATTTGAACTTAGTCATATCTGCTAGCGTTCGCACCCAATGCCATCACTGTCCCCGTCAAAATTATGAGGGTCATTGCCAACAACTTTAAATCGGCAGTCAAGGTCTGGCGCACTTAGAGGAATGCAGAAGTCAGGATATAATGAATCACAATTATGCTGTTGCTGTTGTGGTATTGTTACTGGTTTTGGTTGAGTTGAAATCCGCCGTCGAAACTCCCACGGCATTATTGGATTGGACTGATACCAAAAAGCATAACCCACCGCAGATTCAACAAGTTTATCGATTTTTGTAGGTTAGTGTTGCCCAAATCCTTTACCAGACATGATAGTTGGTGTATTAAATACAGGGATTTTAGCAGGATTTGGGGTGGTGAGGAAGCGATCGCTTGAAGGCGCAATTATTGTTTAGCAAAAGCCAAGTCACTTTCAATGAATTTGGCACCTTTCAGGTTAACCCCACTCAAATTACATTCGTAAAAATTTGCCCCTCTCAGGTCTGCTAGTGCTAGATTAGCTCCTGTTAAATCTGCACCAGTGAGGTTAACTTCACTTAAGTTAGCACTACTTAGGTTAGCCCTCTGAAGAGAAGCTCGTTGTAGGTCTGCCCCGCTTAGGTTTGTCCTCATCAGGTATGCTTTACTTAGGTCAGTTCCACTTAAATTAGCTTGACTTAGGTTTGCTGCTGTTAAATCAGCTTTACTGAGATTGGCTTGACTGAGGTCTGCCCAACTCAACTGAGCATAACTTAGGTTAATTTCACTCAGATTTAGTGATGCAAGTACTGCACACCTCAAATTAGCATTAACAAAATTTCTTTCTCCGATTGCATAACGGCGTAAAATTTCATCAGTTGTTACTCTGCCTAAAACAGCTTTTGATGCGCCTTGATAACACCATGTGGTTTCTAATAGCTTGGCAGCAGTGTTAACAGCTACTTCATCACCAGAAGCCACGATCACACCATTGCAGCCATCCCACTGACCTTTAAGCATCAGGGCAATCTCACTAGCGGCAGCAGCTGAATCAAATAGTAAAACAGATTCTTTGTGCGGTTTTAACCAGCTATTCCAAACAATCGAGATAATATTTTTCATTTCTATAAGTTTTGGCACTTTCAGACGATTCTGGCTAATAACAATCAGACTGGTGTGTGTAGCAACCGACTATTATTGTACTGGCTTAACGATCGCTTGCTAAAACTTGTCTCTTGAAATGGTGGAGGTGTTTGACTAGACTGCCATTAATGCTTTCCACTTTTCCCTTAATAAAAAGTTGAAGTGACGATGCTATGTTCAAAGGTTTTGGCAATTTGGCATAACTTGTCTCTGAATTGCCGTTTAAATGAGATATCGACAAAACAGAACAGCCACAAATCGCCAGTTGTTGACCTAACGCTGTAGAATAACTCAGCAACCAACTCACAGCGCTCGGTCATCGCTTCTCTACAACTGGCTAGTAATGTACTATAAAACACATAGTAAATGTGCGATCGCGTACCCACCAACAGCCTGCGATCGCTCACAGCTTCCTATAAGAACCTGTTAAGTAATTGGTCTGCCAGGTAATGTTTTACTAGCAGTACCTAATGTAAAATTTGGTGCGGTTCCAGTGATTAAACTCGCTACCCAATCGGGAATTTTAGCTTCAGTTGACACCAATGGTAATAAAGTCGCTAGCGTTTAAAGTTGATGCCATAATTCCAGTTAACAGAGCAAGACTTTCGTTATTAGCAGTAACCTTAATTAAGGTATCGCTGCCGCTTTGAGTAAAAGACAAACCAGAGTAGAGCAAACCACCTGATAAAGCAATCAAATCTTCACCAGTCTTGAAATCTTTAATAGTATCTCTACCTTCACCTTTGGCAAGCACAAAGATATCATTACCTGCACCGCCTGTGAGATTATCGACACCTAAACCGCCATAAATCTGATCGTTTCCTAGTCCGCCAACAATTACGTCATTACTAGCAAAGCCAAAAATCAAATCGTCTGAGCTAGTTCCCTGCAAATTATCAACTTTGGCTGAACCTGTGATAATGCTATTGACTTGGTTGCCATTTTTAATGTTGATGACATCAATATCGGCAATATTGGCGGGGTTGAAATTGTTATATTTGGCATCACTACTAACTACTGTGCCAGTAATAATTTTATAAGCAATGTTGTCATCTGCAATACCATCATTAACACCTGTAACTGTGATTACTTGGGGCGTATTCCAGTTAGCAGCCGTAAATGTAACGCTAGAAACTGGGACAATGCCTTCATTGACATTGGAACTACTCAAATTTAAGGTGACATTAGCAGTAGGCTGGCTAGTGAGTTGGATACTGAAGTTCACAGTACCACCAGCCTCTGTAGTTATTAGTCCAGTTGCAGGAGAGATAGTAAAACCAGCTGTATCATTGTCGATAATTGTACCACTAGCTTGGTTATCAATTATGCTTGCGTTAGTGGGGTTGATGAGATTGACAAAAAAGCGTTCGCTTGATTCAGCAACGAAATCGTTGAGAATCGGTACAGTGATTGTTTGAGTGGTAACTCCAGGGTTGAAAGTCAGGCTGCCTGTGACTGCGGTGTAATCAACGCCTGCGATCGCAGTATCATTACTAGTGTTGTAAGCGACTGTGACTATTTCACTACTGGCATTGGAGAGTTTGACGGTAAACACAAAATTGCCAGCGCTTTCGCTACCACTTTTATCTAGGATGGAGATAGTGGGAATGTTGTCATCATCAACTATGGTGATTGTACCAGGAGCGATCGCAACTGTTTGGTTGGGGTAACTCAGGTTAAGATTAATCGTTTCGTCAGTTTCAGTCACCTTCTCACCCAGAACATTGAGTGAAATGGTCTTTGTTGTTTCCCCAACAGCGAATTTTAAAGTCCCAGATGAAGTACCTGTTACAGTTCCAACTTTAATGTTATTGTAGTCGCTGCCAGAAGTTGCCGTGCCATCCAAGACATAATTTACAGTAGTGGCAATGGCAGTATTACCACTGCGAGTCACGGTGAAACTGACAATTTGGCTACCAGTATTACCTTCAATCACAGTTGGGGTAGCAGTTGAAATGGCGTAATTGAGATTAGCACCAGGAGCAAAATTAGTATTCCCAATATGATTCAATGGTTGCTCGGCAAAGTTTCCAGGTGATGTGTTAGCAACAGTACCTAATGTCAAATTCGGCGCTGTCCCAGTGATTAAACTTGCTACCCAATCTGAGGCTGTTGAACCACTAGTGTTACCTGAACGCCCTACATATCCAGCGACAAACGAGGTGTCAACAACTGTGGCATTAGCTGGAACTGAACCGCCAGTAGAACCTTTTCTAAATACAATCGAGCTATATGCTCTGTCCGTAGTAGATGTGCCATCTAAAACAGAAACTGAATCCAATACAGTCCAATTTGAGTACACACTACCATCAGCAATACCATCATCATTTGAGTCAATATCATTGCTAAGGATGGGTGCAGTAGTACTTTGAATCAGGAAAAAGCTAACAGAGTTATTTTCTATGTCAGCTGCGCCCGTGTGACCGATTGAACTTGAGGCTCCGCTTCCCCATCCGGCTCCACTTCCAGTATTAGTTAGGACATTTGCACCAGAGTTGACTGCATAAGTATTGCCTTTTTGTAACAGAACCAGCAACCCATTGCTTCCAAACTGCTTACCAGACAAATCAAAAATATCTTGAACCTTGCCAGGATTGGAGGAGCCAGAATCACCCTCGATCCCAATTAGATAAGTTCCGGGTGCTAGAGTTGCACCAGAAGTACCACGCAGCTCGATATATTCTTTAGGGCTATCTGTACTTGGGGGATCAAAAAGAATTTCGTTGATCAGTATCGGCTGAGGGGGAACGGGATCAACAGGAGTATTGGGATTACCGGGATTATTAAATAGCACCGAAACATTTTTAGATTCACTGTTTGCCACCGCCAAGTCAGATTTACCGTCTTTGTCGAAGTCGCCTACGGTGACAGCATAGGGTGTTGTGCCTACGTCAAAGTTCGTGGCATTTCCAAAGCTGCCAGTGCCATCTCCTAGCAGAACTGAAACCGTGTTTGAATCTGCATTTGCGACTGCTAAATCAGATTTTCCATCCCCGTTGAAGTCAATCACTGTGATAGATACAGGATTTAACCCCACATTAAAGTTGGCGGCAGGTTTAAAAGTGCCATTAATATCACCATTTCCCAACAGCACCGAAACATTGTTAGAGTCTGAATTCGCCACCGCCAAGTCAGATTTACCGTCTTTATTGAAGTCGCCTACGACGACAGAATGAGGATTTGTTCCTACATCAAATTGGGTGGCTGAGTTAAAAGTGCCATCACCGTTTCCTAATAGGATTGAGACGTTGTTGAAGTAAGAACTCGTCACCGCTAGGTCAGATTTTCCATCCCCGTTAAAGTCGCCGATAGTGACGGAAGTCGGACGGCTTGGAACTTTAAAGTTTTTGGCAACTGCAAAGCCGCCACTACCATCTCCCAACAGCACTGAAACATTTTGGGAGGCATTGTTTGCTGTTACTATGTCAGATTTTCCATCCTTGTTAAAGTCGCCCACTGCGATGGATACGGGAGATGATCCTGATGGCAGAGCAAAATTGATCGCAGTCCCAAAGCCACCAGTAGCTTTGCCATCTCCAAATAGCACCGAAATGTTACTCTGGTGCGCCAATGACGTAGTTACCATTACTGAGAATTGCTACAGCACTACCAAATTCACTATCGTCGTTATTAACCGAATTATTGAAAGTTTGTTGGAGTGAGCCACTGGTATTAAATTTGTATGCTCGTCCGACATCTGCAACTGCATCATCAAATTTAGGAGCGCCAATTAGGTAATCGATGCCATTCATTGCCACCGAAAAGCCAAATAACTCTCCTATTCCACTCGAAGGATTAGTAAATGTTTGTTGGAGTACACCATTGATATTTACTTGATATACTTCCCCTTTATTACTATTAGCTAAAGGTGCTCCAATTAAAATATTGGTATTATTAGATGCTAAGGAAAAGCCAAATTGCTCATTAGCAGCAGGTGATGGATTATTAATTGTTACAGAGGGGGTAGTTAAAACTGTAATAGCCCCACGCAAAATGTTAATCCAAGTCGTATTATTTTCAGTATTAGCTAGACCAGGAGTAGCGCTTGTACATATAGCATCATTTGACCAGTTATTAGTATTTGTGGCACCCACAGCCGAGTTACTAGTGTAAGCACTAAATTTACTAGTGGTGGGAGTTGTGGTTCGAGGAAAGGTATATATGGGAGTATTGCTAGAGTTTAGCAACTGGGGAACATCTGTATTGTCGGTGTTATTAAAAGCCTCTGTTGTTGTATCCCAGCCATTGTTACGTGTAACTGCATATACTCCACTAGTATTTAAAGATGATATTTTTAGTACATAGTCTCCAATTTTCGGGTCGTAAGTTAAGTCTGGAGTAATAGTGGCATCGATATCACCACCGTTATACAGCACTATTAAAGTTCCAGCTTTCAAAGAACTAAAGCCAGAGCCAGACAAAGTAATATTCAGGGAGCCATTACCGTCAACTAATGTGTGATTTTGGAGATTTACGTTGTCCCTAACAACTAAAAGTTCAACCCATTCTTTGGCTCCATCACTACCTTGAGAAAATTCATTAATAATTACGTCACCAGTGCCAGCTAAAACGTAGTCGTAAGTTTGTATTACATGGGTTTCAAATGCCAAGGCGGACTCAAATTTTCCACTTTTAAACTCAAAATCCCAATTACCACCTAAAGCTCTACTTCCTGTTTTGTCAATGGAGGCGGCAACATTTGCCCCGGTAATTTGGCTAATCTGCTCCACAAATTCTGTGCCTTCTCCATTTGCAACATCACAGCCATAAAGTAAAATATCCGCATCATCAGTTAAATAATTTCTCCACTGTTGTAATTGATTGGTGTAGTAGTTTAAATTGTTGCTATTTAATTGCGTGTAACCCAGTTGCAAGCTTCCGGTACTGCCGTGGGAGACAATGTGAACTGATTTGTATTTACCACCTTGCAAAGCTTGAGTGATTTGTTCTACTCCATCCTTATTGGAGTTAATAACTACTACACTAATTCCTGGCTTTATCCCAGTAATCAAACTTTGGTAGTCTATCACTGCGGTATCAATAAAGGCGATATTTTGATTTGACACTTGCAATTCCTCAGCAAAATTAGTTTGGATTTTATAAGTTTTGCTTTTTAGCATTTGCATAATTATTGTTGTTACTTTAAAAGTGAAATCTAGGAACTATTGACTCTAAAATAATGGCTTGAAAAATATAGAAAAAACAGGAGTGGTATGTTTCAGCATTCGCTTCTATACCTAAATTAATCGGCAGCTAGAACCTTTTTCTTTAAAAATTTCGCAAAGTAATGAAAAAAGTAGAAGCAAATTAGCTTGCTGTAGGTTATCACATTCGCGTCTCTCCTTCTCCCAAAGAGAGAGGCTAGCACCAAGGGAGAAGGACGCAAAAGAATAAGAGTTTTAGAGAGTAATTGCGTAACAGCTTATTTGTTGAAGTAAAACAGAAAAATAATATGATGACGCAATCAAAAATTAGGCCAAAAATACTAGATTTTCTACCAATGTGGTTCGGTTAAGGTTATGGGTGGGATTTTCTGGTGTGTAGTAGAGACGTTGTATTTCAATATCTCTACAAGTGTTATCGATAAGCAATTTATCTTAGCTAAACCTTATTTTATTTTCTACAGTATTATTACTGTAATAACTAAAATCTGCGAAAATTTTAGATTTATAAAGTTAATTTATGGACTGAGAAAAAATAAATTATCTCAAATTATTTTTACATTTGTAGGGCGCACATCTGGACTAGCCGGAGATGGAATGTTTTTTTAACTAAATCTACAATAATTAGAAATTCAAATTTTTCTAGCACCTAGCCGCTATTCCTTAATCTCCAGTCCTTCTTTCATGTTGCAGTTCATGACGATTGTTTTAGCGCTTACAATCGAAACGATCGCTATTTATGTTGATTGTTCATAATTTGATGATGTATGTAGCCAAATGATGAAAATTTTTGTAAGATGGTGTGTTGGGTTTGTTTCTTGGTGGAATATTCGCCAAAGCAAAAAGTCTCTTTTGTTTGGCGTTACGCTTATCTTGAGTGTGGTAAGTACGGTGATGCTGTCGTTTCCCTTGAACGCTCAAACAAATTTACCGCAAACGCCCGCATCTGAGTTAAGAGGGGTGTGGTTAACAAATATTGATAGTGATGTGTTATTTGAGCGCGATCGCCTTAAGGGATCTTTGCAACGCCTTGATGAACTTAATTTTAACACCATATATCCGGCGGTTTGGAATTGGGGATATACATTGTATCCCAGCAAGGTTGCACAAAAAGTTATTGGGCGATCGCTCGATCCTACACCGGGTTTAAAAGGACGAGATATCATTAAAGAAATTGTCGATGTGGGACATCAAAAAGGGTTAACAGTGATTCCCTGGTTTGAATTTGGCTTCATGGCACCAGCAGATTCTCTATTAGCTAAAAATCGCCCCCAATGGCTCACCAGTCGCAGCGACGGGACTCGGATTGTTAAAGAAGGCACACATAATCGCGTTTGGCTAAATCCCTTTCGCCCAGAAGTACAACAATTTATTCAAGATTTAATCGTTGAAATTGTCAGAAACTACAATATTGATGGTATTCAATTTGATGACCATTTTGGCTTACCATCAGAATTAGGGTACGATGCCTATACAGTGGCACTTTACAAAAAAGAACACCGTGGTAAAGCTCCCTCCAAAAACTCTAAAGATCCAGAATGGGTGCGCTGGAGAGCTAATAAAATTACCGAGTTTATGAAGCGGGTATTCACAGCCATCAAAGCTACTAAAAAAAATTGCATCGTTTCCGTTGCTCCTAATCCTCAACGTTTTTCCTATGAGTACTTTTTAGCAGACTGGCAGAAATGGGAAAGGATGGGAATCATTGAAGACTTAGTTTTGCAGATATATCGGGATGATTTGAATGTTTTTGTTAGCGAATTAGAATATCCAGAAGTGAAAGCGGCAAAGAGCCATATTCCAGTGAGTGTGGGTATTCTGGCTGGGTTGAAAAATCGATCTGTACCAATGCAGCAGATTCAAACACAAGTGCAAAAAGTACGCGATCGCAATTTTGCCGGAGTCTCTTTCTTTTTCTATGAAACCCTCTGGAACATGAGCAAAGAAAAACCACAAGAGCGTCAAGCTGCCTTTCAGAAGATTTTCCCCACACCAACGGCTTACCCCAATTTGCTTGCAGGTTGGAAACCTTTCAGTTAATTTTCCTCACAAGCTGTCTGTGAACACATCGCTTAATTTAAGCGATGGTTCACAGACAAATACTTAAAAATCTTTCATGGTAATTTAACTAGCTTGCTGTCCAAACCGTCTCTGTAAATCAGCCTCCGCTTCCTCAATTGTCATCGGCATCTGTTTTGGAGATTGGGCACGTCTCCTGTCGATGTAGATATGGAATGCTTCATCGTCGTTGCGATGCTCCAAAATATAAGTTCTTAGCTGCTCTAAAGGCATTTGTTGAAAGTTAGGTTTTGTCATAACCAAAGAATTTCTCCAGTTGGTGTTACCTCAGCTTCAATTGAATTATTGGCCAAGATATAAACATTTCTGGTGCGCTCGTCTAATCTTACAAGGTCTATTCTTTTATAAACTCTGGTAAGTTGGGCGCACACCCGAATTGCGGATATTGCTTGTTTGGGTGTAGGCTCCATAAGCACTATCCTATTCCCAAACGCCCAGCCAAGCCAGGAGTTAGGGGTAGAAGCGTGGTAATCATCAAGAATAGAGCCAAAAGCCCCAAAGCGGCTCTAGCATCATCAGGTTCAGTAACTTCATTCAAGCTGGGGCGTTCTTGATCCCGTTGCAAAAAGAAAATCACGATCGCCCAGTACATGGCCAGAGTATTACCGAGAGACACTAACGCCAGTAAAATTAAAGTTGCTACCGTTGCTCGTCCTGCGGTTTTGCGTCCATAAATCGCTTGAACAATGCGCCCACCATCGAGTTGTCCGGCTGGCATTAAGTTCAAAGCGTTAATTACTAACCCCAACCAACCAATCACCACTAAAGGATGAACACTTACCAGGGATGACTGCAACGCCGAACCAAGGACAACTCGCGCCAAACTTCCCACCAAAATCGACCCTTGGAAAAACTGATTGGGCAATTGAAATAAACTACCTGGGTGAGAAAGCAGCAAGCCTGTCACCAGCATTAACAAAGAGACAATACCACCTGCGGCTGGCCCTGCCAAAGCGATATCAAATAATACCTTACGGTTGGGTAACAAAGATTCAAAGCGGGTAATTGCACCAAAGGAACCAATTTGCACAGCTGGTAAAAAGAAGGGCCAGCTAAGGCGGATTTTGTGACGCTGGGCAAGTAACCAATGACCGATTTCGTGAACTCCTAAAATCGCAAATATCCCAGCGCCTATGGGCAAAGCTTCTTGAAACCGCCCTGGATTGGCAAAGAAATCAAAATTCAGCAGTAATCCCGCAGCTTCTAAACTTGTGGCAATGGTCGCTACCAACAGAATACCTGCAAAAGCTTTTTGCGATAACAACATCGGCCGGGGATCATTGCGACTCGGTAGGACGATTACCACTGGTTTGCCGTCTGTATTTTCCACTAAAAACAGGCGATATTGCTCACCAAGGCGTTGCTGCAAGTTTGCAGTTAGACGGTTGTGAGTCTCTTCTGGTTCTCCCCGCAAATTGCCTTTAAAAATGGCTCCATCTTGGTAAGCGATGGTTTCTGTAGCAAAAAACGTATCGATACCGAAAATACCTTTAACTACATTTAAGTCTTCTTCTGGTATCGGTGTGATCTCTGGTTTCAGTTCTGCTGCTGTTGGTTGTGAGGATTTTGCTTCAAGTAAAGAATCAGCGGCGATTCTTTCTGTCGCGCGTTGCTTAAGGATGGCATCTTGCCCAGCTGCGCGTAACTGGCTGCCTAAGTAGATGTACAATCCTGCGGAAGTTACTACTAAGAACAATATACCCGCTATATTGATGTAAATCCCTGCGGCAAACAATCCAAAAAACAGGAGCCAGGGAGTCATCAACACCACCGACTGTAACCAGGCTAAGATTCCCAGTTTACCAAAAGGTCTGGCGCGATAAAAGCCCCAGCCCAAAATGCCTAAAGCTAACAGTAGGATTGCCGCCAGGATAGAAGTTTCTGATAAAGTAAACATCTCCAAACCTTTGCTATTGAGACTAAGCCAGAACAAGTCCGGTATTGCAGATACACTTATTAATGTATAACGCCGCCTGTAGTCTGCCCAAATTATCCCCCTTTGAGTGGACGTAGCCCAACCCAGACATTGGGGAAGTCGAACTTGCAATAGCTCTTACAGTAGATTTTGGCTTGATGGATGCATTAATAGGTTTCAAAGGTAAGAGAGCATTTATAAAGTAAATCAAAAGTTAGGTGTATTATGGCTTTCCTAACGTACCAGCTTTTGAGCAAGTGGAAATAAGAGCGATCGCATAATATATCAATCGCTCTCTTGCCCAATAATTAATTTGTTCAAACTGTATTTGAGCGAAGTAGTCCCCTAAGTCCAATAAAGAACTTCAGCATTTGGAAAGCGCCTACTAATCTCACTCTCAAAAAAGCTACGCAACGCCTTCATTGTATCCTTCTCGTAAACGTACTTCGTCCCGCCAAACTTATTACGTTTGACGCTGCGTTTTGCCTCATCCATCTCTAATTTTGATTGCGGATACCAAGTTTGTAACACTTCTTTTGACCCAGGTGTAAACCGGTGTGAGATTAACTCAAAGGTAAGGTTACAGTCAAAATCTAGCGCCTCGTTTATCTGGTCAAACAAAGAAATATAGTGCATCTGCCAATCGTCTATCGGCATAATTGGCGCGATAACCAAGCCTACTGGATAACCGCCACCGCCACGCTCTTGTGGTAGCGCCAACCGTCGCAATGCATTCAGTCTGGATGCTACGGATGCTGTGCCACCTTCAAATTTGCCAGAAATCGGTGCGGCATTAACACTCATCCGACAGCGAGTATGCCCATTATGTGGTAAGTCGAGTAATCCATCCACAGCATCAAACTTCGATACCCAACGTAGATGTGCATTGGGACGAGTGCCGAAGTAACGGATACATTCAGCAAGACTTCCAGTTAAATGTTCTATACCTAATGGGTCTGTGTAACAGCTAACTTCAAAACTTGTGGTTTTCCCGTGTTGCTCGTAGTTAGCTAAGTTCTCTAATATCTGCGGTAAGTTGGCAAAAGCGCGGATGACAGGTGGCCCCGACAAGCTACCTGCTAGGTAGCAGTATTGACAGTGAGCCGGACAACCTTCGGCAAGGTGAAACTGCCAATCCGCAGAAGGTGGAATAGGACTCAGTTTCAAAGAACTGGGTGGTGCAGTAACCACCGCTAAGGTACGCTTGGCGATGTTGTAAGTATCCCGCTCAGACTCACCACGCAGTCCCTTCAAGCGGTTCTGTGATAATTCTTCTATTGGTAAGTTGAGTGACTGCACACGTGTAAGAATCTGCTGCCCCCAATCTTCATCTAGGGCAGCAGGTGTAAACAGTACCCGTTCAGGTATCCACAACCTTGGCGATTTTGTTTGTGTATCTGATACTGAAACTTGGTCTGTAATGGTATTCAGCAATATCTTTCTCCGTTATTTAGTTTGCTGACTTCTGCAATTAATTTTCTAGGACTTGCTTAATTCGTCGTTCTAACAAATCAAGATCCAAACTGCCTTCATCACGGTTAATTCGACGCACAGTTGAATTAACATTAGCTAAATTAACCAATAAATCTTGAAGAATTTCCTGCTGCTGACGGGCTTGAGTAACTTCTTGTGGTTCCTGTACTAAATCACGCACAATGGTATCTTCAGCGCGAGAGGCGATAATTGGATCGTTTTGCCCTTGAACGTGAACAAAGGTTCGTCGCCCTGGGCCTCGCTCTTCTTCTATTGGTATAACTGCTGTTACTTGGTCAGAACGCACATATTTGCCAAATCCCAAATGGACTAGTTCTGATGAGAGTATTTTCATACAATTGAAGCGTTATTTTTATGTCTTACTTATATTGTAAAATCTAGAAAAGTGACTTGAAGCCATAGAGCATACGGGTTATACCCAATTCAAAGTAGTAGTTTCCTTTCCTAATAGCTGCTTGATATTTCTATGTCAATCACACTATCTTTACCAGCTTTCGGGCTTGCTCTGGGGTTTTACTAAGCTCAATAAACTCAAGTTTTAGGTTGCAGTCTTAACTTTGGCTTGTTAAGTACAGCATTTCATTAATTTGTAGCGAATTAAATTTGGCAATCCCTTGTAATGCCAATGCATCCTTTTGCAATGTTAATGCATCGGGATGCATTAACATTGCGTCCGCTTACAATGCCAATGCATCGGGATGCCTTGTTAATGCGTTCCTTTGCAATGTGAATGCGTCGGGATGCCTTCTAACAGTCATCTTTCTGCAAGTTTGATTGTAAATAGTACCCGCTTCAAGTTGTAAATTTATTAGTAGCCTCTTTCTACACTGGCAGGATATTTAATCTTGCTCTGATTCAATATCTTCGTCTGCGATCGCAAAATCACTGATATAGTCCCGCACAACGCGCTCAAAAAATAAGGGAGCAGGTAAGGCTGTCCAATCGCTGTAGTGACCAAAGCCATAGCGTAGGGACTCAACAAGAGCAGCTAGGTCATCAGGATTATCTTCTGGTTGGCGCAAGGTA
The DNA here is from genome assembly GCF_014698065.1 of Nostoc flagelliforme FACHB-838. Classification (GTDB taxonomy): domain Bacteria; phylum Cyanobacteriota; class Cyanobacteriia; order Cyanobacteriales; family Nostocaceae; genus Nostoc; species Nostoc flagelliforme_B. The sequence continues at coordinate 47,289 of NZ_JACJSI010000039.1, read as the reverse complement.
ACAACAATCTCAAGGGGGTTGGGAGTAGGCCAGCGACCCGCAAATGGAGCTTGTTTAGTAAGATGATACACTTTTAACCCGGCTTTGTTACAAATTGGCTCTTTAGAATCATCAGTTTTTTTGACTAGAGTGTAAGTTGAACGATAGCAACTTTGTCCACGAGCTTTTCTTTGTGGTAATTCACGCGCCACAGATAGATAAGCTACGCATCCAGTTTTGTTAGTCGCACTAAGTCGAAATAAGCCGGTCGCGCTAGATGCTGAAGGAATTTCTAGCGCAGGTGGTAGTTTCTTTAGTTCTTCTTTAGTCCTGCTATCTTCTACAAAAGTTTCTATTATATGTCTGGCTTTTTTCTCAATAATGCCAGGAGCAAGTTATTGACGAATACGAATTATACGCGCGCCTTGCCAATCATCTTGCATATTCTCAGACTGCTGACCAAGGTTAATTTGATTAGTATTAATTCTGATATCAGCTAGCCAATTGCAAAGTTTAACGCAGTTGGAAGAATCAATTATAACTAATGGTTGCTTACCTTCTTCCACAGAATCAGAAATAATCTGTTTTACAAAGTCCATAAATCGGGTCTTGCGTACCTCTTCTTTATCAGCAAGTTTTATAGGAGTAAGCTGGGCAATAAAAGCTCGTGCATCAGAAAAACTAGCCCACGAACTGATGACTAAATTTCCTCTATCATAAGCACAGGAAAACTCACACTTTCCTGTATCTACATTGATGCGGATTGCTATTGGTAAAAATGTCTTTCCAATGTTTCCACGAGCGCGACCCTGTTGTTTACGCTCAATTGTAATTGCAATAATTTCTTTTGGTCTAGCTTCTGGTGGAATATTTTGCAGATACTTATCAGCTTTTTCTTTGATATCATCAATTCGACCAGAATGAGCAAAGATTAAATCTTTTAATGCTGATTGCATCCGATGGAAAAAATCTGCGAGTTTAAGACAGTTTGCTTTTCGGGTTTTTTCGATGGGTAATAAAAACTGCACACCAGCACCAGCCATTGCTAATGCTTTGCGAGTTGATGGTTTATTTACTTTATCATCATGCTTAACACTTTTTTGACCAGTAGGATCTGGGTAAAATTCTCTTGCCATTATTAAGCAGAAAGTTGGCTGATTCAGCTTTGCAATCTGTTTTGCAGTAGATTCCCATGCTTCAATTCGCTTCTGCGATCGCTTTTCAGCTTTCTCATCTTTCTCAGGTAAACCTTCTCGTGGCCCGTGGGTATCTTCTGGCAAGCGATTAATTTCTATTTCAAGTGTGTCTCCCCACAAAAGTTGAGTAACCTTCTGCAATAGTTTCGCTTCTGTTTGTAAATGAGCTTCATAAAAGATAAATAATAAAGGTTGCTCATTGGGATATAATCGCTCCATTGCTGCTTGGTTTGCCTGAATGATGGCTTGAAGTTCATCAGTCTGATTCCTTGTGCGTTGGCTGAATTGAAGAGCTTTTCTTCCCCAATGAATACCTTCTAAACGAATGTCAAAATATTTACTTAGCAAATCATCAATTTGTTTATTGTTGAGTTGATCAAGATATTTCGGAGTAAATTCAAAGTTGGTATTTGTTTCAAGAACTTCCAAAACACCACCAAGCAGTGTAGGAAGATTAATCATGCGCGATGCTGTATCATCTAGTTTATGCTTAGATGGTACTTCTGTGTAACCATCGAATATTTTGATTCCTAATGGTTTAAGAATTTTCGTGATCGCCTCAAACGCATCTAATTTATCAATCTCTGGTACACCTGTTTCAATACCGTATCTTTCTGAAGTTTCTTCGTCTTCTTCTGAATTATCTTGAAGTCCGTTACGGTAAGTTAGAAGTACCTCACAGCTATCAGTAGAGGCTAAACCTAAAGCGATTTCTTGACCATTACAAGATGACCCCAGATTCAATTTTCTCCGCAATATTTCAAAATGTTTATCTGTTTTCCAATTCCATTTTATCTGTTCTTGCTTTTTATTTTTTCCCTTTTTGCTGTTTTTATCTGCTTCAGCTTTGACTTGATAGTTAAAAGCGCGATCGGGATAGTCTTGAGAAAATATCAAACCGCTAATATTCTTACGATCATACTCAGGAGATTTTAACTGAGTGAACCAGCGACGTTTAGAAACCTCAACTTGTAATAAAGGTTGATGTAAAGATGGATAAGTAATGACTTCCAATCTCACTACAAAACTGAATTTACCCTTTTTGTTCTTTAAGGCGATCGGATCTGTAATCAGTTCTGCAATGCCAGAGGTAAATGTACCATTGCTGAAAATAACACGTTTCATCGGTCCTAACTCTGGAAAAATAACTTGTCCAGCAATTTGACAAGCCACATAATCTGCAAGCATTCGATAGGCATATTTATCTTTAGGTTGAGTTGTATCTGTCTCTTTATTCCAAGCCCAAGGTAACACTTGAGATTTGAATGGAGAAATTTTTATTAACTCTCCCGTATCTTGCAAATCTTCCAAACGGTCGATAATCTCTGTTGATATATCTTCTTCTTTAGCAAAAGGGCTGAGATAATTTATAAACCAATCGTTAATAATTGGGCGAAGTATTTTATTTATTTCTTCTTCATCGCCACTAGTAAGGTAAGCAAAAGGTTCTGGTAACTTATCGCCTTTAGTACAATTTAAGGCGTATTTGCTAAGACCTACCTCTGGTTCAATTCGTGCTGCATCTTTTAATACTACTTGTAGAAAATTTCGCAATGAGCCATAAGGAAGATTTTTGACATTAGCTCCTTTTTGAATCTCGTCAAAACATTGCAAACCTGCTTTTGTCCAAGTTAGAGTATAACCCTCTACTATAATTGGAGGCAGTTTATCTGGTACTGTGAAAGCTAGAGGATATTTTGCAATTGGTTTGATTGCGCCTGGTTGAATATACAATGTATCTGAAACCAAATCACCTTCAGTTTCTTCGTCTTCCTCTTCTGCAAAAAAATCATTTTCCAATTCAATTTCATTATCAAAGTTGTTAATCATTTTTACATTTCCAATAGTGGTGAAAACTCATCAAAACCTTCTTCTTCATCCGCAGATTCTTCTAAAGAACAAAGTTCATCGGGGTAAATTATTCCTTGAATGCGCTGCAAAGGTTTTAAAAATGCGCCATAAAGTTCCTGGTAAATTTCACGAATTACCGGGTCTTCATGATTAACACATTCCTCTAAAATGATTCGCATCTGAATCAGCATACTATCTCGTCCAGAGTCGGGCTTACCTTCTGTGGATTTTTTAGCCCAAGCTGCATCGACAAAGTAAACTGATACGGGGCATCCATTCCGCATTCCTCGACCAATTGTTTGCAGAATAGCTACCATTTGATTAGCCGTAAATGATTTGAATAATTCAGGCCCCAAACGGCTAGCCATTAAGGGTTCACGTAACAATCTATTGGCAGTTAACCACAGGTTTTTTCTTGATTGCTGCCAAGCTGTTGCTATTGCATTCAAATCTTCTGTTTCGCTAAAAACTCGACTATCAAATTCTTGTGTTGCTCGTCCTGCCAAGCTGTACAAAAGCTGCATATCGTTTTTGGTAGGGTGAGGACGAGTGAGGAAATAAATCGAGCCAATTGCCGCATCTAGTTTTCTTTCCCCTTTGGTAAAAACGATGTTGACGCCTCTACCAATTGCCAACATAGGAAAAATTAAAATATGGCAATTTTCATCATCTCCCAATGCTTCACACTGAGCAGAAGTGACAAAATCTTTTGGTTGTTCTCCCTCTTTCAGGGAGTTAACAACTGCTTTTGTATGCTTACCAATTTGAGGATGATAGTCATTGATATATTTCTTAATATCACGAGCTTGATCGTAACTATTAACAACTAAAGCAGCTTTGCGACGGATACCAAATTTGATATCAAATTTATCCATAGATTTGTAAATTTCAGGCTTAGTTCCTCCTACAAGAGCAGCGACCATCCGCAGAAGATTACGTTTTTGCAGGTCGCCAGCACCGCTATATTTGAGGGGTTCATCACCACGTTCCCTATCTGGAAACCATTTGAAACGATAAATGCTTTCTGCTGATTTATTATTTTCTGACTGACGTGGTTTAAGTAAATAATGGGGACCGACGTTAATGTGGTAAGCGGGACTTGCTTGTAAAAATGATGTGGCTGAGGTAATTAAAATGGCTGGGCTTGCTTGTCCGTCATCTGCTGCTAACAACCGATGAAAGCGGTGCATTAACATTCGAGGCGCACCTACAAATGTAATGTAAGATAATTCCACATTTCTGGCAGCAGTGCGCGTTGTTAGGGCTTTAAAAAAACTATATTGCACACCAGAAAATGAGCCTAAAATGCTCTCTGGAATGATTTTTCTGAGTTTTGGTGATGCAGTTGATTCTACAATAGGTTCACGAATTAGACCTTCTGCAACCATCGTTCTCGTTCCTGGTACAATTCGCTGATAACCCAAAATTACGAATGTAACAGTTATAAGTAATTTAATTAAATCTTCTGCTTCTATGGTTAATTGATGATCTGGAAAACAGAGTTTGAAAAATAATTCAATAATTTCTTGAACAATCGCATCACGATGCTTAATGAGATTTTCAGCTAGGTAACGGCGGAAATGATGAATGAGAGTCTTCCATTGCTGTTCTAAGGTTTCTTTGTTTATGCCTATATAATGAGGCCAAAAATCTGCTTTAAAATCTTGAGGGTTATTAACACCTGTGCGGTCATAAAAGGCATTATAGGCTGCTTTTTCCCAAAATTCAGCTAACGCTCTACTTCTGGTAACTTCTCTTTTGACTTCTTGTTCATCAATTTCATCTTGCCTATTAGATTTATTAACACTGTTTAAGAGTTCGCTAACAATCCGTAATACAGTCAGCAATTGATTTTCGTAGCGTTCTCTTACCCGCGACCCAGACATATTCTGAACAGTGGTAATTAAGGAAGTATTATAGTTACCAAATTCTGCCGAGTCTCGGCTGTAGAGTTCTACATCTCGATCAAATAATCGATGGCTTTCGCTGCCAGCAAAGCGGTTATGAATTTGTTCTAAAATTACCCGATGAATTGATCGCTCTGAGCCTGAAATACTTAAAGTTGCTGCCCCATAATTATCTAAGACGTTCTGCACCATGTCGCCTTCGTCGAAAACAACTAGGTCAAAGGTACGGGCAATTAATTCAAAATATCGTACTTCTTCCTGAATCGCGTGAGGTGATATTTGAGTATCGAGCGATCGCACATGACCAACCCAAATATTCGCATCCAATAAATCTCGCTGTGCTTTGTTGCGACCACACATTGTCCATAGGGGACACAGGCATTTTTTCATCTTTCCCTGTTTCCCGCCTCCTTGCAATATCTCGTTACAAGGTGCGTAACTAAAGCCCCACAAAGACATATCAGCAGTTGAAAAGGCTGGTAGAACGCAACTCATACCAAAAACTTCTGCTTGTTCCAAGGTATAAGCAAAACCACCATTATTTCCGGTAGCAGCGATCGCTTCTGCAATATTGTCTGCGTGACGGCGACGAGTTTCATCACCTTGACCGACAAGCATTCCCACCTTAACTTGATGAAATGCCAAATCAGCCATGTACTGTCTAGCAACTTCAATTGAAGGAAACACAAACATTGCTTTATAGTTATGTAGCCCCAACCAAACAGCAATCAACACAAGCAAGGTTGTTTTACCTGATCCAGGCAAACCAATTAAGTGCTTGATGTCTTCCAATTCCAACACATCATCTTGTTTCCGCAGTCCTTTTCCCGCCTCCGACACCATCAGATCAAAGCGTTCAAATCGATCTGCCCAATTACCAGGTCGTCGTTCAGGATCTTGTTTTTCACGCTCGTCCATCTCACGAGCCAAATCGCGCAGTTCTCTTAGCGGGATGAGAATCTTCCCTTTTGGTTGGCGGTTGAGCGAATGTGTGCGATGTGCAGCAATCGGAGCAGTGATACGGGGGATGGGTAACTGCACGGCGGTTGACTCTTCACCTAAGGCAACAGCCATTGGCTGACGAGGATCGGCAACTGTAAAACCATACGTCTCATATGGCAAAGGCGTACTAAGAATTTGCCGCGCCTGTGTAATTGATGAATTTTCTAAAGGGTCTGTTCTTTGAAAGTGAAGTGTTTCAATATCAATTTCATACGTCCCTTTAGTATTGTTGCAGTAATGATAATTGTTAAAGAGAGCAATTGCGTGCTTAACTGACTGGTTTGTAACATATGCCAGTGACATCTGCCGCATATTGAAGATAGCTTGACGGGCTTTTTCAAATGCAGGTGCATTTAGGATGCTGGCCATGCCTGACATTACTACTGGTGCATACTCCAGTGAATTAGTCCCGATAAATTCTTCCATGAAAACGCAAAGCCAGCAAATTCGCTCTGCACCTTTCCAAAACTTAGGTTTGGTTCGCATAGGGCATCTTCTTTAAAAACTCAATAACGGAGGATACTGACATAATTACTAAACTGGCTGGATCGTCTTTTTTATCAAGGGTTGATTTAAGAGTAGAAATGTAGCTTGGGTTATCCTCAATTAAGCGATCGTTCACAGCCAAAATCCGACGACGATAATAAATCAACCCGCCAATACTACGATTGAGACGCAAAGCCAGAGTCACTGGACTTGTGTAGGACTTAGCATCAATCCCAATTACTTTTCCATTAATCCCTATATCGCATAAATCTGACTCTGGATAAAGTTCAGCATCTAGCCCGTTTTGTCTGGCTATATCAAATATGGCTAATTCATCAATTGCTGGGCCTGTCCAGTAGGTGAGAATTTGCGGCTTGGCAATCCATAAAATATCTTTGTTGGGATCTAGCTTCTCATATACTTTTGGCGATTCATGGCCAATGCACTGGCGAATGGGACATCGCCCTTGTGCAAAAAGTTTACTGTTAGGATGAGGTCGCATGAGTGTGCCGCAGTCTGCACAACGGTGTGCCAAATTATCAATTAGCCAAATATCCGGTACTAGGTCGAAAAATTTCTCAATGATCATTCCTTGTAAAGGAGTTAAATCATGATCAACCAAGTAATCAAATAGTTGGCGTTGTCCTATCAGAGAATATCTACCAAACAACTCTCGTAATGCAGTGTAAGCCTTATGTTGACGACGACCGCCCAACCTTTGAGTTGCGTCGCATAACTCAGTATAAAGACGATGTTCTATAACATTATTTTCTCCAAAACCCCTACTTAGGTTGGCAATCTCTGCACAGTCTGATGTGGGAACTCGCAAATCTGGATCGATGATGGTTGCGTTAGAAAAGCGAAAGTCTGATTGGCTAAAAATTTTTAACCCCCAACGATCAGAACCAAGGGGGTAGCGTGCGTTATTCAAAACAGTGTGTACACAAGCCGCGCGATCGCATTGTCCTTCTTCAATATAGAGACGACCTAATTTGCACATTGCTTGATAGAGTTCTGGCGGCAATGTACTATCCTCTTGACGAACTATTTGTTTACCTGGCAGTACTCGTTCATATTGGCGAATAATTCCTTGCGCTAACAACACCACTGCATCTTCAGCCAGATCCATTGCTGGTCTGTGTCCAGTAGGTAACGGCAAAGCAGTTGCGGTGATTGTGGGTAGCCACGTGGGGTCTTGACCTTGTGCTTCTACCAGAATTTGCATCTCCAAAGTATCGTCAGAGAAAGAAGGCAATACTTGAGTAATTGCTGCAAGTGTCCAACCTTTCTTCAATAGGAGAGCAGTTGCCAAACCCTCCAAAACCTGACGAAAGCCAAATTCTTGTCCTTTGGGTTGTGATAAAAGTTGTTTCGTTCTCCACGACCGAACGGTACGCAGCGCAGGTGGTTCTATAGACAGTTCAAGCTGTTCAATCTGGCGTTTTAGCTCCTTTGCTAGAGCCTCCGCAGTTCCCTGCCACTGACGCACGTCCTCAAAGTACATAAGTGTAATTGGATATTTTTTACATCAATTCCTGTTTACACTAAATGATGTAATTTAAAATGTCAATACACCAAACAAGACGCAAAGAGTAATTTTTGTGTCTTGGCACGGTACTAGGGAACTTGGTCAAAATAGTACAAAATCAAATAATTGATGTGCCATTTCCAATTTAGAACAAGGTGCGATCGCTACTTGCCGTCCTTGACTATCTAAAAATATCGCTTGATTCTTATCACTCCCAAAACCACTATCAGGTTGATCGATGGGATTGGCAACAATAGCATCAAGTTTTTTACTCTGTAATTTTTCTAATGCAGGCTTGACAATATCTCTACTTTGTGCTGCAAAGCCAATTAATATCTGATGCGGCTGTTTGAGTTTTGCTAATTGGGCGACTATATCCGTTACTGGTTCCAGGGGTAAGGCTTGGGGGAGCGATCGCTTGGGTAATTTCTCTGTACTATAATCTCGTGGCTTCACATCTGCTACGGCTGCTGACATGACAATTACATCAGCGTTGGGTAAACATTCCAGCATGGCCTGCTGCATTTGCTCGGCACTAATGACGGGAATTGCTTGCACTCCTAATGGTACATCCCAATTAGCTGGTCCATGTACTAGAGTGACGTTTGCGCCTCGGTGAAGTGCGGCTTGCGCTAAAGCTAATCCCATTTTACCTGTTGAAGGATTGCCAATAAATCTCACTGGGTCAAGATACTCTCGCGTTCCCCCAGCACTAATTAACACTCGTTTACCTGCTAAATCTCGTTTACCTTGAGTGTGTAACAACGATTGGATATGAGCCAAAATTTCTGGAGGTTCTGCTAATCTACCAGCACCGACGCGATCGCACGCTAATAAACCCGATGCTGTATTCATTCCATGATATCGGCTATCTATCAATAGCTGTTGCCAATTTCGCTGCACTGATAGCTGTTCCCACATATCCGTATTCATTGCGGGTGCTAACAGCACCGGACAAGTAGAAGCCAGCACGGTATTTGTAAGTAAATTATCCGCCATCCCGTAGGCTAACTTTGCTAATGTATTAGCTGTTAAGGGGGCAATTACCATGACATCTGCCCATTCACCCAACTCAATATGCAAAGGACGAGAGTGAGTTGGTTTCCAAAAATCATCATCTGTGTAGGCGGGATGACGAGATAGGGTGGCTATTGTCAGAGGCGTGATAAATTCTTGTGCCGAACGGGTGAGGATAACTCGAACCTCCACCCCAGTTTTAAACAGCGTCGAAACTAATGCACAGATTTTGTAGGCGGCGATACCGCCACCTACAGCAATTAGAACCTTGTTCAACTTTGGATTAGGCATGATAAAAAGTTAGGAGTAAGTAGTTACAAAAATTAGTACTAAATAGTTAGAACTCCTAACTCCTAACTCCTAACTCTCAACTACGCTTCATCGTAAGGTTCCAAGTCTAAGAGGTAGATATAGGGTTCAACTAACTCTGGGCGCTGAAATGCGATCGCTCGCAATAAATGCCAATCATTTAAACCCTCAAAAGCATTACTATAATTATCTAGCTCCAGACGTGTAGCTAGTTCTTCTACTTCTGCCACAGTCATGGCAGCAATTTCTTTCCTGGAAATGCTTAGAGTTGTCATAATGCTCGCCCCTCCCTTATGCAGCACTCGCCTTCAGCATGGGTTAAGTTGCGCTGAACGCAGCCACCCAATATATATTACTCATTAGAAGTCATTAATTTCGTGAAAATTGTCAGAATTTGTACCAGAATTTATAAAAAATTCGTAATCCTGACTAAGCAATCGTATTTACAACGAAATTTCGTAGCACCTCTAACGTTTGTGGATTTATTTCATGCCCCATATCAAATTCGTGGTATTCTACCGCCACTTTTAGAGACTTAAGGGTTTCTCGTGCCTTGAAAGCAGCTTGTAGTGGCACAACTTCATCATACCTCCCGTGGCAGATTAAAGTTGGCGAAATCCCTTTTTGATCTGCCGTTACTGCATCAGGATGTAAATACCCACTCATAACAACTAAACCTGCTAAAGGCAATTTTGAGCCGACATCTAAAGTCATTGCCCCACCTTGAGAAAATCCACTTAAAATAGTACGTGACAAAGGTATGCCAGTGGTACTTTCTAAAGATTGCAAAAAATCTGTTAGCAGTTGCCGACTTTCTGCCAACCCTTGATACATATTTTCCACCCGCAGGTCATACCATGCCCTCCCTACTGGGGAATAGGGATAAGGGTAAGGTGCGTTGGGTAATACAAATTGGTAATCAGGTAAGTTGAGCAACGGTAACAAAGATGCTACATCCTCAGCATTAGCTCCCCAACCATGCAAAGTGACAATTAAGCCTGCGGGGGGTTGAGAAGTTTCTTTTTTAACGGTAATAGCTTGTAAAGACAGAGGTTTACTCCTAAAATTCTACTTTTTTAATAGATTCTATCTCTTCAAGCAGACATATTATTTACCGCATTTGCTGCTTGCCCAAAGAATGCGATCATAATAGATATCGCTAAGTAATTTCCAAGCGTACATTAACTATTTGTTCTCTGTTTCATCTTCAAGCAGAATGGTGTTCAGAAGATTCAATTCACTGGATGCCATAAAGTAGCGATCGCTAAAAACTGTTTCTAATTGCGTAAAAATCCGTCTACCTGCCACAGCTACCCAAGGAAATGTTCGATAGTGAGGTACTACGGGTATGATTAAGCCTTGAGGAGTTAGAGAACGTCCTAGCGCACTTCTCCAAGCTTGTGGATCTTGTAATACCTGTTGGCGCATATCATCTTCTGATTGTTCATCCCAGAAAAGGGGATAGTCTAGGGGTAAACCTATAACTATATTTTTAGTTTTTAATGCTTGACGTGTGGAAGATTCAATCACAAATCCCTCTTGTTCTCGACTCAATAGTTTATACAGTTCGTTGGCAGGACGTTTGAGTTTTGAGGGAAATTTGAACTTCTTGCTTTCGGCAATTTCTTTTAGCGATCCTAAAAGACGACTGCTATTTTGTTTAACATCGGCTTTCCATGCTTCAAAGCTAAATATTTCTTCAGTTTGGCGATCGCTCCAATCTTCTATCCAGAAAGGCCCAATACAAGTTAATCCATCTGGTATTTGTAGTTCGTGGTTATCTAAAGATGGCAATAACCGACTCGACATCCTAGAAACAGTTTTGACTAATGCTTCCAGAGTTTGGTAATTCACATACGATTTTGCATTCCGATCTGATGCTTGTCCTGTTAAATTCAAGTGCTTAAAAATTTGTTCTGTTAAGTTGGCTGCTTTGATCGCAATAGCTTTTGCTTCTTGAGAGTGATTATCGCGGATAAAAACTTTGGTTTCATGGAGGAAATCTAAGACCTCATCAGACATTAATCTCAATAATTCCTCATCTCCAATTAAACCCACTGGAACAAATGCAATTCGCTTGTACTTGAGTCCAGCATCTCCTTTAATACGAGTGTGAATTGTAGAGCGCAGCATTACCAGCAAAGTTAATAAATCGCTTGACTGACGCAACCATAATCGTTTACGGTCAATGTCTTCTCCTTCAATGATGAAATCATTGATTAGCATGACTAAGCGTCTATCTTTGTAATCTCCAGAAACTTGCATTCCGGTTTCTGGATCTGTATACATTCCTCGACCCCGGTAAATTAATTGCGCGACTTCCATTAAAGCGGCTTCAATATTAAATCGGGGAATTGCTGCAATAATCCAATCTGTTTTTGGGAAAGAAACACCTCTTGCTCCTGAAGAAGTCATCAAGAAAACTCGGATTTGATCGCGTCGTGGTTCTTTTACTAATTCCAATCGCTTATTAGCTGGTACGCTTTGATCCAAAACTGCTACCTGTCCTTTATTTACCAGAGCATCTTTACCACTGGTCAATTTATCCTGCAAGTGACGTAAAAAAGCTTTGTCTTGAGCAAAGAAAATTAGCTGCTCCGCTCCCTGTTGTAACCCGCGTTCGATTTCCAAGTAGGCATTCATTAGCAACTGGTCTTCTAATTGCTCTCGAATGGCTTGTCGAATTGTCTGTTTTGTTCCATCACTAGTTAATCCTGGTGTAACGGGAGACAGCCTAATACTATAGTCAATATCGAGTTTCCTGGCGGGGTAACTATTTGTCATAACATGGAGCGTTGGGTGCTTTCTGGGGCCTACTTTGGTATAAGTGCCTGTCACCCGAAATGGTGCTTCACCTTGACTTTGACTAATTAGCACCTTGTCAGGGGCGCGATCGCCTGAATTTAAAAAACTATTCAACACAACCTCATTACTCAGTGAGGCATCAGCAACAATCAGAACAATTCTAAACGGAGACGGCGTTGTTTCAAACGGATCGAGAAACTGCTGGTGCAACCATTCTGCTAACTTATGGACAAAGGGCGCTCCTGCACCATCACCCGCCAGTTCATCTACCATGACAATAATAGTAGGAATTTTGGCTGCAAATGCTGAACGTTCATTCTTTCCTGGCTTGGTATTAGCTGGCTTTGAAAACAACTTGCTGAGGGCATCAACTGTAGTTGATTCGTTAAGCGTTCGATAACCTTGAATGGCAGCAGTCATTACTAGGCGATTAACTCGTGGATTAGCTTCTAGTAATTTTCGAGCAGAGGTTGCTAAGGTACGTAATACGCCAGGGCGATGAGGAGATTCTACGCTATCTTCCCGTTCGTTGAGAGAACGTTTAGACCGAGTAGAGGGGACTATATTGCAATCAATCTCCTGTTCTTGTTCTGGAGTGAGGAAGAGAATACTGCAATCAGGATGGTTGAGTCTTTCAAAGCCATCGACAACAACGGCACTATCAATACGGCGAGGTTGAGAGCCGTTTTGCTTGGCCTGTTGCTCGTACCACTTAGGAGCTGAAACAATCAAATTGGCATTACTTGTGAGGGTCAATATCCCAGTAGTATTACCGTTGTTTCTGGCAATTTTGTCAGTAACATCCCGATTAATTACCACTCGTGGACTCAAATAAAGAAACAAAAAGCCTTGAGAACGTTGCTGAATAAATTGCATCACAGCAGTCGTTTTACCAATCCCAGGATTTCCTTCCAAAGCGATGACATTGATTCTACCTAGTTGAGCAGCATTCAGCCCTGCGATAACTGCTGCTTGGTGAACCTGTGGCAAAGGAATTTTTTCGTTGTGTGGATTTACCTGATTCAGAGCTTGTTCGATTTGTGATTGAGGATTTTCGCCAAAAAAGTCAAATAATGCTTCGTTTTCCTCAACAGCAGCGATCGCCTCAGCCTTGCTCACTTCATCCATTGGGTTGTAAAATCCTTTCACATTCTCCTGAAATAGAAAGTGAAGATGTCCTCCTGGAGTTGGATTCTCAGCAAGACGCTTTGCTTGTGTTTTGAAATCAGAGGGTAGCGATCGCTGAATCAATATCATCTTCATCGCAGTCATACTGATTTTCCAAATGCTCGGCAACTGCACTACACATTTGCTCAAAATAATCAGTTCCTTCTACTCGTTCACGTGCAGAAATAACTTTGGCAACAACTTTGTCTGACTTGCTAGGCTTGGTATCTCCTGCTTGAAATTTTATCGGTACGAGGTTAGCAGTGTTGGTTAGATTCTGAAACTTAGTACCTGCACGTGTAGCAAGTTGTTTGAGTTGCTGATCGGGATCATCTAACAGCAATGTCAATAATGAAGTATCAGAAGGTAATGCAGTATCTAATGCTTGGTCGATAGCAGCAATTAATTTGTCTATTGCACCGGGTAACTTTGTTGCATTGCCATCACTCAAACAGCCACCAATGCGCGACCTATTCCCGAATGCTGGCATTGGCAAGTTTTGAATAAACCCACCGCCTCTAGCTGGGTTGAAAGCTTCTTGGAAGTCAGGCTGTGTAAAGAACCGACGCAGAACGGCTGAAGTATTTATTCTCAGGCGTTTATTTTGTTTGTCATCAAATTTAAACAGCGGCATCCCTTTAGGGTTTGGCTGGTCGGTATTTGCCTGATTACTGCTAGTAGGAATAGCTTTAGTGAGTAATTCTATGGGTGTAGCAAGGTCAATAGACGGCTTCGGAGACCGTGCATCAACTTAAGCGCCAGTTTCTTTTGAAGGCATATTTTTTCCTTAATTTTCAGTCTTATGACTGCTTCATCTGCTTTAACTTCACAGTCTGGGCAGATGGATTCATTTCTTTTAATATCTTGAATGTGTCATATCTGTCAAGCTGCCCAAAATTCACACTTGTAATGGTTCACTTCAACTTTTTGCACAAGCAGCATTGAAAACTTAATTTATTTGCTGGTATTAGCAGTATTGAAGTAAACCAAGGCTTATGCAAAACTTGAGATCCTTTGCTTCACAACCTAACATCTGAGGAATTGATCAATGGCGCGTCTAGCCCTGCTGAGTGTATCTAACAAAACTGGTATAATTGACCTAGCCCGTAGCTTGGTTGAAGAATTTGACTTTGATTTAATCAGCAGTGGGGGAACAGCCCAAGCCCTCAAAGATGCAGGACTCCCTGTTACCAAGGTTGCAGATTATACAGGCTCACCAGAAATTTTAGGTGGTCGAGTCAAAACCTTACATCCCCGGATTCATGGCGGGATTTTGGCACGGCGAGATGTTCCCCAAGATATTACAGACTTAGAAAATAACCAAATTCGCCCGATTGATTTAGTGGTGGTAAATCTATATCCTTTCGAGGAAACGATCGCTAAACCAGGAGTAACATTATCAGAAGCTGTTGAACAAATCGATATCGGTGGGCCAGCAATGCTACGGGCATCATCGAAAAACTTTGCCCATCTCACTGTATTATGCGATCCGGCACAGTATGACGAGTATTTGCAGGAATTGCGCCAAAATAACGGTGTAGCATCCCTAGAGTTTCGGCAAAAGGCGGCATTAAAAGGATTTTCGCACACTGCTAGCTATGATCAAGTGATCGCTTCTTACCTCTCAGAAGCACAGCAGTACACCTTTAGCGGTACACAATTGCAATCTCTGCGTTACGGCGAAAACCCGCATCAACCCGCTACTTGGTATCAAACTGGTACTACTCCAACAGGATGGACAGCCGCGACGAAACTGCAAGGCAAAGAACTTAGTTACAATAACTTAGTTGATTTAGAAGCTGCACGCCGAATCATTGCTGAATTCACTGATACTCCAGCCGCAACGATTATCAAACATACAAATCCCTGTGGTACGGCATTGGGAAGCACTATTTCAGAAGCGTATCAAAAAGCTTTCAATGCTGATTCTACTTCTGCCTTCGGTGGAATTGTCGCACTCAACCGTCCGATTGATGCGGCTACAGCTAGCGAGTTAACCAAAACATTTTTAGAATGCGTGGTTGCGCCAAGTTGTGAAGCCGAAGCTCAAGAAATCTTGGCTAAGAAATCTAACGCGCGGGTTTTGACTCTAGCTGATTTGAGCAGTGGCCCTAAGGATACAGTGAAAGCGATCGCAGGTGGTTTTCTTGTCCAAACTAGCGATGACATCATTGCTGATACTAGTCAATGGCAAATAGTCACTGAACGCCAACCCACCGACAGCGAGTTAGCCGAATTGCTGTTTGCTTGGAAAGTTTGCAAACATGTTAAATCGAATGCCATTGTTGTCACAAGCGATCGCACTACACTAGGAGTAGGTGCTGGTCAAATGAACCGCGTCGGCTCAGTTAAAATTGCCCTAGAACAAGCTGGAGAAAAAGCCAAAGGTGCAATTCTAGCCAGCGATGGATTCTTCCCCTTCGATGATTCTGTGAAAACAGCCGCAGCAGCAGGAATTACAGCCATCGTCCAACCTGGGGGAAGTTTACGCGATAAAGATTCAATCAAAGCTGCTAACGAACTGGGTTTGCTGATGGTCTTAACTGGTGTACGTCACTTTTTACACTAAATCATTGACCATAAGATGTACACTTCAGGAAGTGTCACATAACTTAATTGCTTTTTGATTGGACTAGTGATATATTTTAGTCGTGTGTGAGGAGCAAGTTAAAAATAAAAAGCGCCTGGGGTGGAAACACGGCAACACTCCCAAGCGCTTTTTAATTTGCATATAGAAATTAGATTACTTGTGCAATTTGAAAAGTGTCACCCAATATACTTGCGTTCTGATGAAAGTAGTGATACTGTATATTTGTGTGAGGAGCAAGTTAAGAATAAAAAGTGCCTGGGGTGGAAACACGGCAACACTCCCAGGCACTTTTTAATTTGCATATAAGAAATTAGGATCTAAAGTGAATAGCACTAAGATAAGTGCAAAGCATTGTATTGCCTCGTTCCCAGCCTAAAGGCTGGGAAAATATTCTGAGAGGCTCCGCCTCCTCTTTCTTAATCAGAGGCAGCAACTCATTTGGACTACATTCCTAGTCTTGAGACTGGGAACTAGGTTACACAAGCCTTTCGGTTTTTCTTAGTCCATTATGATCTGATTACTATTTAACTCAATAGCTGATACAAATAAGTAAATGGGCGTAAATAAATATAATATGTTCCGTTATTGCGAGTGAAGCGAAGCAATCGCAAAGTCTCTGGGATTGCTTCGCTTCACTCGCAATGACATCTTATATTTAATCATGCCTACCTACTTACATGGGTAAGGTTGTATATTCGTACAACCCTAAAGGCGCTTCATGATGTTACTTAGATTTTTGAAAATAGTATGAGATTCTGAATTTATTTTCTGTCGAAATGGGGGAGAATAAATGGCTCTCCTAAACTAGTTATAGAAAATTAATACTTGATATCAGGTTAAGTTCTTATATAGTAAGGGATTCAAGAATCAGAAATCATATTTTTATTAAATCTTTGATTCTATTTTAGCGAAACCTAATTATATCAGGTATTTTAAGTGTTTTTTAGTATTAATTTATCAAGCGAAGTCTGGGAGACCCGAATAAATTAACCATTTCAAATATTAATAAAGATAGAAATTTTAATATAATGCAAGCATATTTAAAGCAACCAAAAGACAGATTCAATCAGCAATCATTACTTTTAGTTTATTGATTATAAAACAAAGAACGTTATGAATGTAGGGTGCAATTTATCTAAAGATATAGATGATGACAGAGTAAGAGCTTTAGTTCTTACTCTGTGCTTATTAATCCTTTTATTCCGAATGAAGTTGGTATAGCTACCATCGTCATTTTGAGACTAAATAGCCAGCTTTAACCAGTCTAAAAAGTTGAAACCTTCAGTTCAAAAGTGCTAAATTTCAGCACCCGCTTTTGCTTCTGCACCCATTGGCGAAACATAATCACGGAAAAGAGTAATTTGTTGCTCAAACTCTAATCCTTGAATTCTGCCAAACAATTCTTGACATTCTGAGGGAAGTTCATAGTCAGAAGGTACAGGAATAATAGTACCATTATCCATACCTTGAGATAATCGATACCAAAATAGTAGCTTGGTGGTATCACCCAAAGAACCATATTCACGAGATATTAGGGTATCCGCTTTATTAATCAAGTCACGCTGAACTTGTAATTGTTGTTCGTGAGATAATTCCTTAACTTGATTAAACAAACCTTCAGCAATTTCTGGAGAAACAGTGCTGGCACCAGGAGCAGCTGGCGTAATAGACTTACCCATTTCTTTGTAAATGAACCAAAACAAAGCCAGTTGTTGATCCACATCCAACTGTTGCCAAGCTTGGACATGTTCACGAATAGTTGGATCGCCAGTTTGTGTAAATGTCATTATTAACTCCAATTGCAATTAATCAATTTCATTAGCAAGGTTATCAAATGTACATTTAGGGTTTTACCCTACTGAAGACAGATGTATTGGAATCATAAAGAAGAACAATTATAAATAGAACATAAATCGTGCCGATTGTAGTCCTGCATTAGAAATATTACAGTTAGATAAAAGCCCAATACTGCTCGGTTTTTGCATTTTTAACTCGGCATTGAATTTGGGAAAAGGTTAAAGCTTTTTTCTTTCCCCTTTCCCCCGCCCCTTATCCCCAGAGGGGCCCCCACCTTCCCCTTTTCCCCAAAACCCGACAAGTATTGCATAAAAGCCAATATCAAAACCCAAAAACAATCATTATTTTGGCTATGAGAAGAATTTACCCATGAAAATGCTACGAGAATCAGATATTTTCATATCAAGTTTGGGTGATTACTTATAGTAAAATTTCTCAATGTAAGTTGAGTTTAACAGGAGTAAAAACCAACACAAACAAGGAACGAATGTTGCGTTTTGTTCCTCAACCAAATCTAGAGATATTATAAGTCTTTAACCGAATCTGATATCACAAATTATTTCGGTAGATAGATGTTAATTTTATTGTAACAGTGCTTAGAAAAGCACTGCCCAATTCAGTCATATTAATTTATTAACGGCGACATCCAATTTTTGAATGTACAGTAGGGATACGGCTTCTGTTGTTATTTAGCTTATTCTCGCCGATCTTGATAATCTTCAGAAGACTTCGGATCTAACTCCCAGCGAGAATCGTCACGTTCCTCTAAAATTTCGTTAGTACGCAGAAACGCAAAATCATCCATTTCTAACCCTACTGCTGCTTCTAGCTCCTCAGTTACATTTTGATCAGGAGTGGAAGTACTACCACCAACAGCCTCATCCCCAACTGCATCTGCATCTTGCCAATAAGCATCAACATCGCCACCAGTGAGTTCAGGACTAGTTTCTGTGTATTCCTGTCTTTCTGTTCTTATTGAGCGCCCACCAATATTGTATCCTGGCAAGTCTTTCACACCAGTACCGTAGGATTCGGTAATTTCCTGTGGCAAATCATTGGTTTCAATTTCGTCATTATGATTTTTTTCTGCCATGATACTAGCCCTTTTGTGCATTCTTAGAATAACGTTTTCCTGTAACTAAGTTGTCTTACTAGAGATGTATAGCTTTAGAAATAAAATAATCTATCCCCTAGGAACGAAGCTAAACTACCCATTGGGACATACCATTGTCAATATGAATTCATGGTCAAGCAACTTGTAGTTGAAGTTTTTAGTTATGAGTTAGGAGTTATCAAACGGGAATTATTCATCAGTAGTAAACTTCTCACTCATAACTATTTTCTATTTAGCAAAAATAAAAATCCTAGCTATTTAATGTCCTAATCGATAAATATTGTAGCTAGTTAAATACTAGAAATAAACAGGCAATACAAATTTATGACTGACTATAACAATCATTCCGGTAAGAAGAAAATTGCCATTCTCATTGAACAGTCGGTAGAGGATGCAGAATTTACAGTTCCTTATAATGGACTAAAGCAAGCGGGAATGGAGGTAGTAGTCCTCGGTTCCCGCATGAATGAAAAATATAAAGGTAAACGTGGCAAACTTAGCATACAAGCTGACGGCACTACTACAGAAGCGATCGCAGCTGAATTCGACGCAGTGATAATCCCCGGCGGGATGGCTCCCGACAGAATGCGGCGGAACTTGAACACAGTGCGTTTTGTCCAAGAAGCTATACAACAAGGAAAATTAGTCGCTGCTGTTTGTCATGGGCCACAAGTTTTGATTGAAGGCGACTTGCTCAAAGGTAAACAAGCCACTGGTTTTACCGCTATTGCCAAGGACATGATTAACGCTGGCGCAAAATATCTAGATGAGCCAGTGGTTGTTGACGGCAATTTGATTACATCTCGTGAACCTGGAGACTTGCCAATTTTCACCACAGCTATATTAAGTCGTTTGGGTTATGGCGGCAAAGATGCCGCATTACCAAATGAGAAAGACACAAGTGCTGAATGGTGGAAGCTGGCTGATGCTTGGGGTGGCTCAACTAAAGGTGAGATCACCAAAGGTTTAAATAATGCCCTTGCTGGTGAACGTTATTCGCTAGAAGCATTTGAAAACTACTTGCAAAAGGAATCAGATAACGAAGTTAACTCAGTCTTTCAGGAAATAATTGCTAATAAACAGCGCCACATTCAAAAACTGGAAACTTATCTCCAGCGATTGGACGAAAAACCCTCTTTAGGCGCAAATATTGCCAATCAGTATGCCAAGGTCAAAACTGCCATGACCGGAAGTGATGACATATATCAGTTACGTTCTGCTTTAGGTGATGTGCAAACTGGTATCGGCGATATTGGCAATTTGTCTGCAATGTTCACTGACCCAGTAGCAACTGCTATTTTCAAAGAAATTTACCACGATTTATTGAAATACGAACAGCAATTGGCAACACTATATCGGGCACGGGTAGGCGCTCAGATTCAACCTCCTAAGCCGACTACAGGGGCTGCTGTTTCAATGTAAGGTTTTTTGAACGTAGACAGCTACCGAAGAGGCGCAAATAACACACAAGAAAGAAGAGGGTATTTGCGCCTCTATGGTGAATTTACAGTAATGGAGATATAAAAAGTGACTTCAACATCAGGGGATAAATCAAGTACAAACCAGCCAGAAGCTAGTGAAGTAGAGCGTTGGGCATCCCTTATCGGTGGCGGTGCTATGGTGCTGATGGGTTTAAGGCAAGGTTCATTGCGAGGAGCGCTGACGGCTTTAGCCGGTGGCGGTTTGGTTTATCAAGGTGCAACCAAGCAAAGCACAATCCAGAAAGCACAGGAAGCAATAGGTCTAAACCAACCCATCAAAGTTGAAAAGACGGTAACAATTAATAAATCGGCAGAAGAATTATATCGCTTTTGGCACGACTTTGAGAATTTGCCTACATTTATGAAGCATCTCAAATCTGTCAAGGTGCATAACGAAAAACGTTCTCATTGGATTGCCAATGCACCTTTGGATAATACAGTAGAATGGGATGCAGAGATTCTCGAAGACCGGGAAAATGAATTTATTTCTTGGGCTTCTGTAGAAGGTGCAGACATTGATAATTCTGGTTTTGTCCGCTTCAAAAAAGCACCAGGCGATCGCGGCACGGAAGTTAAGGTTGTTTTGGAGTATAACCCCCCCGGTGGAGCATTGGGAGCTACCGTAGCTAAACTTTTTGGTGAAGAACCAGAACAGCAAATTGGCGATGAATTGCGCCGCTTCAAGATGCTAATGGAAGCAGGCGAAATTGCTACAACAGAAGGTCAACCTTCTGGACGCAAGTAGAGTTATTTGTTCTTTGTCCCTTGTCATTTGTCCTTTGCCAAAAGCGAATGACCAATGACCAATGACCAATGACTAATGACTAATGACTAAGGACTAATAACTATGAAAGCAGTTTGCTGGAACGGTGCTAATGATGTGCGGGTACAGTCGGTACCAGATCCGACAATTCTTAATCCGCGTGATGCGATTATTAAAATTACTTCCACGGCGATTTGTGGCTCTGATCTACATATATATGGTGGCTATATTCCCACAGTGCAACAGGGTGACATTATTGGTCACGAATTTATGGGGGAAGTCGTGGAAGTTGGTAAAGGAGTCAACAATTTAAAAATAGGCGATCGCGTTGTTGTTCCTTCCACCATTGGCTGTGGTAATTGCCATTATTGCCAACATGATATGTGGTCGTTGTGCGATAATTCCAATCCCAAAGGTTGGATTGAAGAAAAATTATTTGGCAATATCACCTCAGCCATTTATGGCTACTCCCACATGTTAGGTGGCTATGCAGGCGCACAAGCAGAATATATCCGTGTACCCTTTGCTGATGTGGGTGTCGTCAAAGTTCCGCCAGACTTGCCGGATGAGATGTTGTTATTCATCTCCGATGCCATCCCCACTGGTTATATGGGCGCAGAATTATGCGATATCCAACCGGGTGATACTGTAGCCGTTTGGGGTTGCGGTGCTGTTGGACAATTTGCCATGATTAGCGCCTACATGATGGGAGCCGAAAAAGTGATCGCTATAGATCGCTTTCCCGAACGCCTGGAAATGGCGAAAAAGTTTGCCAAAGCAGAAGTGATTAACTACGAAGAAGTTAATGCTGGCGAAGCGTTGAAAGAGATGACAGGTGGTCGTGGCCCCGATGCTTGCATCGATGCCGTTGGTTTAGAAGCACACGGTGTTGGTTTAGAAGGCTTCTACGACGAAACAAAACAAAAGCTCAAATTGGAAACCGACCGTCCCCACGTTTTGCGGGAAATGATGGTCGCCTGTCGTAAAGGCGGGACTCTTTCAATCATGGGTGTTTATGGTGGTTTTGTAGACAAAATACCATTGGGTGCAGCCTTTAATAAGGGTCTAACCTTTAGGATGGGACAAATGCATGGACAAAAATATATGCATTCGTTATTGCAGATGATTTTGGATGGAAAACTTGATCCATCCTTCGTTGTCACCCATCAATTGCCTTTAGAACAAGCACCCCACGCCTACAACATCTTTCAACAAAAAAAGGATAACTGCATCAAAGTTGTTCTTAAACCCTAAATGGCAAATAGTCATTTAAGGTTTGGATGTGTACACCTTACATAATAGAATTGAGGTCTTTTATGAATCGATTAACTTCTTGGCTGCGAAATATTCGTATTTCTCAAATTCTTGTAGTTTTCCTGGTAGGATTTATGTTTTTACTGGGTCAAGCTTTTAGCGACATTAATGTAGCGCAAGCTGATGTTATAACTCCAGAGGGAACCTATTATAAAGGAGTACCAGATGGTCAGGGTGAAATGAGAAACGATACCCAAACAACGAAAACCCAAAACCCATTAAAAGAAGCTGCTGAAAATATCCGCGAAAAGTTAAACTTGGATGAAGAGACTCCTCGCTCTACAAAAGAGTTTCTGAAGTCTACAAAAAATAAAGTCGAAGAAACAGTTCAGCCATTGACTGAAACTAAAGAAGGTTATTACCAAAATCCTCCATCAAGCACTAAGAGATAGAGTCTAGGTTTTTGACTCAGTTTTTGACTCATACATTGCTCAACCAAATTTGAGTAGTGACTGAGACGCGATAATTATCGCGTCTCAAAATCAGGCTAAATCAAGTATTTATCTTGATATAAACAAGCCAGAAATCATAACTAAGGAATAAATAATTATGAAAGCAGTTTGCTGGCATGGAGCAAACGACGTGCGGGTAGATACAGTTCCCGACCCTAAAATTCTTAACCCACGCGATGCCATTGTTAAAATTACTTCGACGGCAATTTGTGGTTCTGATTTGCATATTTATGACGGCTACATTCCCACCATGCAAAAGGGCGATATCCTTGGTCATGAATTCATGGGGGAAGTCGTAGAACTTGGAAGTGCAGTTAAAAATGTGAACGTAGGCGATCGCGTCGTTGTTCCCTTCACTATATCTTGCGGTAGTTGCTTTTTCTGCAATCGGGATTTATGGTCATTGTGCGATAACTCTAACCCCAATGCTTGGTTAGTAGAAAAGCAAATGGGACATTCGCCAGCAGGTCTATTTGGCTACTCTCATTTATTCGGCGGTTACGCTGGTGGTCAAGCAGAGTATGCACGAGTACCATTTGCCGATGTCGGCTTGCTCAAAATACCCGATGGTTTAACGGATGAGCAAGTGCTATTTTTAACAGATATTTTTCCCACTGGCTACATGGCAGCCGAGAACTGCAACATCAAACCCGGTGATATTGTCGCCGTTTGGGGTTGTGGCCCAGTCGGACAATTCGCCATCAAAAGTGCATATATGCTAGGTGCGGAACGTGTAATCGCCTTTGACCGCATTCCCGAACGTCTGCAAATGGCTAAAGAATACGGTAAAGCTGAAGTTCTCAACTACGAAGAAGTAAATATTGGCGAAGCACTCAAAGAAATGACTGGCGGTCGTGGCCCCGATGCTTGCATAGATGCAGTAGGAATGGAGGCACACGGTACAGATTTTATGGCGTTTTACGACCAGGTAAAGCAAGCAGTACGTCTAGAAACAGACCGTCCAACCGCATTACGGCAAGTAATAGTGTCTGCTGCTAAAGGTGGTCACGTATCAATTGCGGGTGTGTACGGTGGCTTCCTTGACAAAATCCCAATGGGTGCTGCCATGAATAAGGGATTAACCTTCAAAATGGGACAAACAAATGTCCATAGGTATTTACGACCCTTGTTAGAACGGATTCAAAACGGTGAAATCGATCCAACCTTTATCATCACCCATACTTTACCTTTAGAACAAGCGCCCCACGGCTACGAAATTTTTAAGCACAAGAAAGATAACTGCATCAAAGTTGTACTCAAACCATAAGGTAATTATGAGCGATACCAGCGTTAAAAAAATAGATTCTACCCATTCCCCTAAAGGTAAACTCGGTCAGAAGTATCTTGCTTCTGGTAAATCTATTTCCATGCGTCTTTGGGAAGACGAACAACCAAACGAAGACAAAGAACCAGCTTCCCGCGACTATGAAACAGTTGGTTATGTAATTAATGGTCGTGCCGAATTGCACATTGAAGGGCAAATGATTTTGCTAGAGCCTGGAAATTCTTGGGTTGTACCCAAAGGAGCCAGCCACACATACAAAATTCTGGAACCATTCACGGCTGTTGAAGCAACCAGTCCACCGGCTCAAGTCCACGGACGGGATGAAAATTAAGCTACAGATAAAAGAAGAGGCAGGGGGCAGAGGGAAATGACCCCTTCTTCCTGTCGTGGAATGAAGGGGAGATGGGTCTGAGTCCCCCACATTAAGTGGTTTTCGTAAAGAGCGGGAAGCTAACGCAACAGGTGGGGTCGAATCCCAATTCTTTTCTATCCCCCTGCTCCCTGCTCCCTTGCCTTTTTTTCAATGTAGGTATTTCGTAGGGTAGCACAACTGTGCTACCCTACTGTCTTTTGGTTATACCTTTCTCGAAAGAAGCCAGGGGTTTATGAAATCCTTTCCTAGACAGAACTATTAAGAAAAAAGCCCTAGTCGGAATACTTATTTAAAAGTATTTTTTTTATCAGACTAGAGGCTGATGAAGATAAAGCATTTGATTAGTTTCCTAGTAATAAGAGGCTACGCAAAATCGCATAAAAGTTTGGCAACTGTTTTGATTTTGTGTAAACGACATCTATTAACGAGGAATTCAAATGTTTTATCACAATAAGAAACTTCAGTATTTTAAGCCACCAGAAAAACCAGATGCAGTTTACGCAATGAAAATTCAAGAACTCATTGGCGGCACATTTGGTGAAATGACGGTGATGATGCAGTATTTGTTCCAAGGTTGGAACTGTCGAGGCCCTGCCAAGTACCGAGATATGCTGCTAGATGTTGGTACTGAAGAAATCGGTCACATTGAGATGCTGGCAACAATGATTGCTCATCTTCTAGATAAAGCGCCGCTCAAAATGCAAGAAGAAAGTGCAAAAGATGCGGTAGTAGGTGCTGTGATGGGCGGTAGTAGCCCACGAGATGTAATTATGGCGGCGGCAATGAACCCCCAACACGCTATTGTGTCTGGTTTGGGTGCAACCCCATCTGATAGCGTCGGCTATCCTTGGAACGGTCGTTATATTGTCTCCAGTGGCAACCTGTTGGCAGATTTCCGGTCTAATCTCCACGCCGAAAGTCAAGGACGTTTGCAAGCAGTGCGACTGTATGAGATGACCGACGATCCAGGGGTGAAAGATACCTTGAGCTTTATGATTGCTCGTGATACCATGCATCAAAACTTGTGGCTAGCAACTATTGAGGATTTAGAAAGCTCTGGATTGGAAACCACGCCAGTTCCCAGTTCCTTCCCATTGGAATTGGAGAAACGCGAGTTTTCTTATCAGTTCTGGAATCACTCAGAAGGTACGGAAAGTTCTGAAGGCCGTTGGGCAAAAGGCCCCTCAATGGATGGCAAAGGCGAATTTGAGTATGTAGAAAATCCCCAACCACTAGGCCCAGAACCGCAACCTCCTGTGCCCGATCCACGACTGCATGGTACCTCGAAAATGCCACTGGCACAAGGCGATGCTTCGAGCGCACCCTCTTTGATTGACCGTATAATCGGTGACTAATCATTGGCATAGAGTTGCATTCACATCTGTCTTAATAACACTTAATTCCCCCAATTCTCCTTCTAAAGGAGGGTTGGGGGAATTTTGATGAAGATGCATCAGCTAGGTAGCTATCATTTGGTAGTTTGATAGATTAGGAACGTGAAAGTAGTAAGAGCGATGCTAGAAACGAAATCCTTATCTGTTGACTTCTCCAAAGAAAAGGAAGATGGGTATAAACGAATTTTTTCGCGATCGCCACTTCTGACTAGTTTGAGTGCAAACTGGAATAATGTTTATTTTGCTTATGACTGGCAGACGGCTGGCGAGACTCCAGAGGTTTTGTCTAAACAGCATGGTGTTGCCATTTTTACCGAAGTGCCAACACCAATTCAGGCAGAACGGAGGCTTGATGGTCGCTTTCAAAGTGAGCAAGTAATTCAGGGTAATATTGTTGTCGCCCCTGCTTACACGGGACATCGTGCCTGTTGGGATACAGCCGGTGGTGTGATTCTTCTGGGATTTGAACCAACTGTTTTCGCTCATGCAATTTACGAATCAGTTGATCCTGATCGCATTGAACTTTTACCACACTTTGCCACACCCGATCCACTGGTTTACCAAATTGGGCTAGCCCTCAAATCTGCCCTCGAAAATTATGGTGCAGATAGTCGGCTATACGCAGAAGCAATGGCTAATGCCCTAATCGTTCATCTATTGCAGCACTACTGTACACAGAAACTTGTATTACGGGAATACTCAGGCGGTTTACCAAAACACAAGTTGCAGCAAGTGATTGATTATATCAATACTTATCTTGCTCAAGACTTAAGTTTAAAGGAGCTTGCAGGCGTTGTCCAAATGAGTTCTCATTACTTTTCGCAACTGTTTAAACAATCTACTGGTGCGACTCCACATCAATATATTATTCGCTGTCGGATTGAAAAAGCTAAACAGTTGTTGCTTCAAAGAGAATTTTCCATTGCAGAGATTGCTAGTCAAGTTGGTTTTGTCGATCAAAGCCATCTCAATCGCCACTTTAAGCGTCTTATGGGAGTTACGCCTAAGACAGTTTTACAAAAAAATCGGTAAAACGTCCAAAAATAGGACAAATATACAAGACTACAATCCATATTATTCCAATAATGGAGGCTAGCACGATTTAAAATCGTGATTCTAAAAATCAGCATAAAAAGTGTTTCGCTGTATGAATAGTATCTATCTAACTTTCGACTAAATTTCACTCTTTATATAATTCCTGATTAAAGCGAAGCATCGCCACTCATTTTCAATCTTTGGGGAAGAGGAATATTTAATTATGACCGTCGGTAGAAGGATTGAAACTAGAACTGAACCCATGCTGCTCAACATGGGCCCTCACCATCCGTCTATGCATGGGTGTTTTAGATTGATTGTCACCCTGGATGGTGAAGATGTCATCGATTGTGAGCCAGTTCTTGGCTATCTGCATAGAGGTATGGAAAAAATTGCTGAGAACCGCAGCAATATCATGTATGTGCCCTATGTTAGTCGGTGGGACTATGCAGCTGGGATGTTTAACGAAGCGGTTACAGTTAATGCCCCAGAAAAATTAGCTGATATTACTGTTCCGAAACGTGCTAGCTATATCCGTGTCATCATGCTGGAATTGAACCGGATTGCTAATCACCTGCTATGGTTGGGCCCATTCTTACTTGATACGGGTGCTGGAACTCCCTTTTTCTACATCTTCCGAGAACGGGAGTTGATTTATGATTTGTGGGAAGCCGCTACAGGTTATCGGATGGTGAACAATAACTACTTTCGCATTGGCGGTGTGGCGGCAGATTTGCCTTATGGTTGGGTAGACAAGTGCGAAGATTTCTGCAATTACTTTTTTCCCAAAGTAGACGAGTATGAGCGCTTAATTACCAATAATCCCATCTTCCGCCGTCGCGTTCAAGGCATTGGCGCGATCGCTCGTGAAGAAGCGATCAATTGGGGGCTTTCTGGCCCGATGTTACGCGCTTCTGGTGTGAAATGGGATTTGCGGAAAGTAGACCATTATGAATGTTACGACGATTTCGACTGGGAAGTGCAGTGGGATACTGCTGGTGATTGTTATGCCCGTTACTTGGTCAGAATTCGGGAAATGCGCGAATCGGTGAAAATTATTCGCCAAGCCCTCAAAGGACTTCCCGGTGGTGCTTTTGAGAACCTGGAAGCCAAGCGGATGGCAGCAGGGAAGAAATCTGAGTGGGATGGCTTTGATTACCAGTACATTGCCAAAAAAGTTGCCCCCACGTTTAAGATTCCCAAGGGGGAAATTTACGCCCGTGTAGAAAGTGGTAAAGGTGAATTGGGAATTTATTTAATTGGCGATGATCATGTCTTCCCCTGGCGATGGAAAATTCGTCCCGCCGATTTCAATAACTTGCAAGTATTACCCGAAATCTTACGCGGCGTGAAGGTTGCCGATCTAGTTGTAGTATTGGGTAGTATCGATATCATCATGGGATCAGTAGATCGGTAGTTGTCCACGAATATTAGTGGCGGAGTGACGACTTCTCCAGTATTTCCAAAAGCGATCGCTCCATAACTTCACTGACAAATTTATTACCTTGCAAGTTGAGGTGAATGTGGTCGTGAAATAAACCTTGCGGGTTAGTGGTTGAATTGAATATCGGCAAAAAGTCTACATAACTAATTTGCTGTGCTTTCGTAAAATCGCTCAAGCGCTGACGTGCTTTAATTTCGTAATCGCGGGGGCCTGGTTCGCCAATTTCTCGTAGTAAAGGAGTCATGACTAGTAAAAATTGGCTGTTGGTTTGACGAGTTAGGGCTTGAATTTTAGCGATCGCCTCTAGATTAATCCCCACGCGATCGCCTGGTTCATTTTGCACTGCTTGTATTTCGGGTATCGGCTTTTGCTTAAGGATATAGCGCTGCCACACTTCCACTAACGCTAGAGGAGGTTTACTATCTGGGTAATTGCGATCACGTCCTACTGGTAAAGAAGTGGGAGCAGTAGCAAACAAATCATCAGTATTAATTAATAACACCACTACTTGCGCGTTAAAATCGCCAAATTTCTTTAAATAAGCTAATTCGTTCCTTGGCCCCCAAGAGTTCGCGGAAGCATTCAGCACTTCTACTTCCTGATAATTACTATTAGTTGATGATGCCAGAGAACGCATCATCAAACTAGATATTGTATTTGTCTGATCTGTCCACCAGCCACCATTAGCGATAGAATCACCTAACAATAAAACTCGCAGTCCAGAAGATGCAGGTATCTTTTTTGGCGAACTACCTCGCATAGAATATTCATTAATTTCAATGCGATTACCAAAACGACGGGTACGCTGGTTAGGAGCCAATAAATAACCAATCTGCTCATCGCCAATATAAATCAGAGGATTACCAAAACCAAACAGCGATCGCAGTCCAATTTCAACTACCACAAACAATCCCAAAACTACCGCCAAAATTACAATCAATGCCACTTTCACCTACTCACACCCTCTTACACCGAATTACTGTTCAACGATAGTAACTGACGCATTAGGCATTAGTCTCTAATCCCCAACATTTGTATAAATAAGACCAATACCTCTAGAGAAGTAAGTAATTGTGGGGATTTAATAATTGCCAAGCTTAAACAAAATAGTATTAGGAATTTAACATCATCCGCAAAGAGAAGGACTACAATCAAAACGGACAAATGTTTCATGCTCCAACAACAGAGGATTACAAAGCTATGTCCGACTTAAATCGAGGAATTATGAAATTTGAGGGTGCAGATTCCCCAAAAGTAGTCACTATCTCTACCGTGTTGCTTCTGGGATCGATCGCTGCTCTCATAATCTGGGCGCTGCAAGCTGCCTATGCGCTAAACTAAAACCATTAGTTGCCTAGAAGGGCACTGGCAAAAACGGTTTCCGTTGTAGCCAAGTGTCCATTTAGCAACTAGTAAATAAAAACGCCCTAATAACCATCAAAAATTTCAGAAAAACTTTAGATTTGAGATTTGAGGTTTTAGATGGAAAATTTAGATCTAAAATCCAAAATCCAGAATGTTTGAACCTTGGGGTGTCTTAGTTCTTTTAATTGTCTGCCCCCTCTTGGGCGGATTACCCCTGATTGCATGGATAACTTACGCGCTGACGCGGAAGCAGTTATCACAAGTTGGTACAAGAAACATCAGCGTATCGGCTGCCTTTTATCATGGCGGCAAATTTGTCGGAATTCTGGCAGTCCTGTCAGAAGCCCTTAAAGGAGTTGCGGCAGTTTTACTCAGCCGCGTTTTCTTCCCAGATGGATCGTCTTGGGAATTAGTTGCGCTGATCGCTTTGGTAATCGGTAGATACTGGATAGGCAAAGGGGCAGGTACGACAAATGTTGTTTGGGGATTTGTCGTACATGATCCATTGGTGGCAATCTTTGTATCTTTCTTTGCAGGTATTAGTTTTACAATTCTCCAATCAAAACGGGTAGTCAAATTTGGGGTTTTGCTTCTTTTTCCTATATTTGTGGCAATTTTGCACCTGAGCGATATTCCCCGGATGCTTGCTGCTGTCACCTTAGCTGGTTTAATGTTTTGGATTTACACCAAAATTCCTGACGATATGAACCTGCCAGCCCAAGATGCCCAAACAGAATCGCAAGCGATGTTGGAATTTTTAGGAGGCGATGTCGACGGGCTACGCCAACGCACAGTGGTTTCTTTAGATGAAGAGTTGGATGCTGCCATTGTTGGCGAAAAGGCAGCTACATTATCTCAAATTAAGCGCTGGGGTTATTCAGTGCCGAAGGGGTGGGTATTGGCACCAATCGAGAATCCTGAACTGTTGACAGAATTTCTCCAGCCATCAGAATTATCGCCCTTGGTGGTGCGTTCCTCCGCTATTGGAGAAGACTCAGAATACGCTTCTGCTGCTGGACAGTATGAAACAGTTTTAAATGTTACTAGCTCAGAGGCATTGCAGCAAGCGATCGCTCAAGTTCAAGCTTCCTACAATCATCCATCTGCTGTCCAATATCGGCGCGATCGCGGTTTGAATGAGACAGCAATGGCTGTGTTGATTCAACAACAAGTCCAGAGTGTATATTCTGGTGTCGCTTTCAGTCGCGATCCCATAACTCAACAAGGTGATGCAATCATCATTGAAGCCCTTCCCGGCAGCCCAACGCAAGTTGTTTCGGGAAAAGTTACACCAGAACAATATCGCGCTTTTATCCTGGAAACAGAAAATTCTTACTCTGTACAATTAGAAGGTGAAGGACGAGTACCACAAGCATTAATCAAGCAAGTTGCATACTTGGCTTCCCGACTCGAAAAACGTTATCATGGCACTCCTCAAGATATCGAGTGGAGTTATGACGGTCAAACGCTTTGGGTATTGCAATCTCGACCGATCACCACTCTGCTGCCCATTTGGACACGCAAAATCGCTGCTGAAGTGATCCCCGGAGTCATTCACCCTTTAACATGGTCGATTAATCGTCCCCTAACTTGTGGAGTTTGGGGAGAGCTTTTTACTATAGTTTTAGGCGATCGCGCCTTGGGGTTAGATTTCAACAAAACAGCAACTCTGCATTATTCCAGAGCTTACTTTAATGCATCCCTCTTAGGAGATATTTTTCTTCGCATGGGACTGCCGCCGGAAAGTTTGGAATTTTTAACCAGAGGAGCTAAATTAAGTAAACCTTCCTTGCAGTCAACCTGGGAAAATTTGCCGGGATTAGGGAGGTTGCTGAAGCGAGAATTAAGTTTAGAAAAAGACTTTAAGCGGGATTATCACAAACGCTTCATTCCTGGGTTGTCGCAATTGGCACAGGAAGATACAGATAACTTGGAACCATCAAAGCTGCTGGCAAGAATTGATTTTATTCTGGAGTTGCTGCATCGAGGAACGTATTACAGCATTTTAGCTCCCTTGAGTGCTGCCTTAAGACAAGCGATTTTTCGGGTAAAGGATGGCCAAATTGATAACAGTGTCACCCCAGAGATAGCAGCATTGCGATCGCTCAGTGCAATAGCGACAGATGCCAAGCAAATATTAGTTGAGTTTGAGCCACAGCAGGTATTTGAGCAATTAAAGCAAACCCCAGAAGGAGAGAAGATCCTGCAAGCATTTGATGAATTGCTTCAGGATTACGGCTATTTAAGTGAAGTGGGAACTGATATCTCCGTTCCTACTTGGCGGGAAAATCCCCAGATGATCAAGCAGATGTTTGTGCAGTTAATGCAAGGTAACGAACCACAAGCAGGCGCTAAAGACGCGATTAATAGCATCTTTGCTAGTAAGCGCAAACGCTCGTTTGTGCAACAGCGTGTAGATATCAAAGGGCGAGTCACCGAAGTTTATTCCCGACTGTTGGCTGAATTGCGTTGGAGTTTTGTCGCTTTAGAGAAGATTTGGTTAAACTCTGGTTTACTCAAGAAACCAGGAGATATCTTTTTTCTCAACTTTGATGAAGTGCGGCGTTTAGTTGGGGGTGAAGATTTCAGCTTAATTGAGTTAGTAGAATTGAGGCGATCGCAATTTTTCCAAGATAGTGAGATTATTCAAGTACCTCTTTTAGTTTACGGCAATACACCTCCTCACCCCTTAGCTCCCTCTTTGCTCTACTCTGACCAAATTTTACAAGGTATAGGAGCTAGCCAGGGGCAAGCCGAAGGTAGAGTAAAAGTGTTGCGAAATTTACAAGATGTACCAGAGATTGACCGAGATACGATTCTGGTAGTGCCTTACACAGATTCCGGTTGGGCGCCATTGTTATTGAGGGCTGGGGGATTAATTGCCGAAGCTGGTGGAAGGCTTTCTCACGGTGCGATCATTGCTCGTGAATATGGAATACCCGCAGTCATGGATGTTCATGGTGCTACATGGCTTTTGCAAGACGGTCAACGGGTACGGATTGATGGGTCTAGGGGTATTGTGGAATTATCTAACGATTTAAGACCAGAATGATTACCACTTCTCTGAAAAACTTAGTAGAAGAGTCTGTTTCTCACAATCCTGAAATCAAGAAAAAGGTAATGCTACGCTTTGGCGACTTACCTCACCTAACTAACTTTTCTCAAGCCTGTTTTGCGCCCGGACAAACCGCACCAGCACACGCGCATCAAGATATGTGTGAAGTATTCTTTGTGGAAGCTGGTTCGGGAGTAATTCACATTGATGGTAAAGAGTACCCACTACTACCGGGAAACTGCGTAGCGATAGAAGTAGGAGAAGTACATGAAATTGTCAATAGTGGCTCAACTGAGCTTATTTTGACATATTTTGGTTTGCGAGTCTAAAAAGTTCCCAGCCTGGAGGCTGGGAAGCAGTTAAGGCATAGCCTTTGCCTTAACTGAGTGCTATTTGATACAGACAAAGGTACATTTTTGGCATCTTAATATACCAAAGGTGTTGCGCCGCGCATTTGACGTAAAGAATTTATACAGGCAGCACAGTCGCAGCCAAATAAGTTGATTGCCATATCGCTTTCTTGATCGTTGAACTCCAGCATGGGAGCATCTTCTTGAGAAAACTCTATTTCCGGCTGATATTTAGGAATTTGAGCCAATACAGAAGCTCTTGCACACACTAAACCCACTTTATGTTTATTGCGTATACAAGATAAATTATCTGTAGTCTTAGCTTCTGGTTGTGCCTCCATAGCTTGTGCTTGATTGAGCATTACTCCCATAGAGAGAATAGAGCTAATCAGTACGGGACAAGAAAGGAAGGTTAGTATAAATTTGTTCATTTGGTTACTTAGAAAAGAATTGCGATCGCTTAGATTATCCGATTAAATCTTACGCGCAAGTAAATGTCTATCAGGAATACAATAATTTTACCTATGAGTTTCCATTACAAACTACTAAGCGACATTCATCTTTGTGCCCCTACGAGCTGTGAATAAGCGGTTGATAATGAGATATGCGATGCTTGGTGACAAGCCGCTCAGTATCTACGCATCCTCTGGAAATATACTTTTTCAGCAACTTACCCACAATCGAGATACCTTGCTCAATCTCCTCTGGTGGGAGACAAAAAGTTAAACGCATTGCTGGATAACCCTGCTTATCGGGGAAAAACGCCGAACCGCAAGCCAAGTAGACATTTTCTGCAAAGGCTTCCTTACGAATTGTTCCAATCGGAATATCATCTGGTAACTGTACCCACAAAAATAATCCTCCTGTGGGAACTGTCCACCGGATTTCTTCAGGAAAATAGCGCTCCAAAGCTTGCAGCATGGTATTGCGACTTTGCAGATTATCTGCGCGAAGTCGGCTGAGGTGACGGCGATAATGTCCTGAAGCAAGATATTCGCTAACTATTGTTTGCGAAATACTCGATGTGTGCAAGTCATGGAGCAACTTCCGCTCAATAATTCCTTGATAATGCTTACCTGTAACTACCATATAACCCACACGTAAACCAGGCATTAAAGTTTTAGAAAAGGTGCTTAAGTAAGTCACCAAATTATTTTTATCTAAAGCTTTAATTGGCGCTGGGACAGTATCGAAGTTTATTCCTTCATAAGCATTATCTTCCAAAATTGGGCACTCATACTTTTCGGCTAACGCTAATAATTGCTGACGATGAGTTTGTGTTGTTGTCAATCCAGTTGGATTGTGAAAAGTACTAATTGTATAAATTAATTTTGGGCGGTGGCTGTGTAAATATTTCTCTAATAAATCTAAATTCATTCCCTCCGCAGTCATGGGAATGCCAATAATCTTAGCTCCTAAGTTTTCTAAAATAGAAATTGCGCCATAATAAGTAGGGGCTTCTACAATCACCCAATCACCAGATTGGACATAATAATTCATAGCTAATGACAACCCTTGCTGAGAGCCATTAGTAATAATTAAATCTTCTGAAAAAACCTCTAATCCTTGATTTACTAGCATTTGGGCAATTTGTCTGCACAGAGTTAGTTGTCCTTGAGGCATCTCGTGGGGAAAGAGAAGACCAGCATCTTCTTGTTTTAATGCTCGTCTAGCAATGAGGTTGATATCTTTTGGCGGATGAGGATAACCGTAACCAAAATTAATCATTCCTGGCTGTGTTTGTGCTTGCACCAGGGGAGTATACATCTCATAAAAAGAACACTTACCTGGTTTTGTAATTATGACATTTTGGGCTGGAGCAAATCTAGATTCTAAGTTGGCACTCTTCAGAGAAGCGCTGTTGACAAAATATCCTGAACCCTGACGAGCAGAAACAATTCCATCTGCTTCTAAAACGTTATATGCTTCAATAATAGTGAGTTTATTAACTTGTAAACTCTCTGCCAGAGAGCGAATAGAAGGTAAGCGATCGCCACTTTTGAGTGCGCCAGATTTAATTAAACTACTGATGCGATCGCGGATCTGTAAATAAATCGGTTTGTGTGACTGTCGTTCTAACAAAATTTTCATTTTGGCGCACTCGTTAATGACTAAATAATCATCAATACTGGCAATATAAACTATTTTTACCAACTTTACCTAGTACAGTTGAGAGTTTTTTTACTATACCAGTTGCGATCGCGCTTAACTGTACTAGATAAAATCTGTCAAAATTGTACCTTCTCAGTTGAAAATTATTACGTGAAAGTAAAAGTAATAGTTCACCATTAATTGGGTGCTTTCACTATGAATAAATCTAATGTTTTATTAAATTTACAAAAATATTGGCAATATTTTGTCATTTGGATGAATAGTGGTTCTGACCTCCAAGTTTGGTACGAATCAGACCGTCGTGGTAACACTTCTTCTTGGCATGCCTACGATCCAATTACAGGACGCTCTGCCTGTTTTGGTTCTGAAGAAGAAATGCGAATTTGGATTGATAAATGTTACTACAGATAATAAAATCGGCGTTGCTGAATTCTGCTTTTTAACTTCTCCCAACAACATAGGGACGCACAAATCTGCGTCCCTACGAAAAATTTATTCTACACAAGTGAAATATTTAGCGTGATTCCATCTTAGAAACTCGCTCCTCTAATTTATTAACTTGTTGCTTCAATTCAATCACTAAAGTTGCAAGCCGATCAAACATCGGATTTTGCTGTGATAAATTGCCTCTAGAACCCGTTCGTGGGGTAAGTGTTGTTCTTGGGGATGGAGACTGGCCAGTTCTCCCTAGTTGAGACTCTATCTGATTTAACCGCGACTCAACACGATTCAAGTCCGCTTGCAGGTTGTTGATGCGGGAATCAACTTGCTGCGATGAGGCAATTCTGGCAAAAAAACTGCCCCAGAGAATTGTTCCTAAAATCCCGGCGATTACTAGCACCTTGATTTTTTTCATATCAATAGCTGACTTCTGACAAAAGTCGGTTTAACCAGACTTTGCTGGTATGGTTACAGATTAAAAACCTGTTGTGGATATTTCACTTGTTATCTGGTTGTAAGTTAGAAAATAAACTCTGCCAATCGATAGAGTTGACAGTATTTTCTCCCTGTTTAACCTCAAATGTGACATTAGACGCTTTTTCTACTTTTAGCGCTTGCACACAAAGTTCTGCCACATCCTCACGGCTGATTTTGCCTCTAATATTATCGCCTTGCTCAAATATTAATTCCTTACCACCGACATCTTCAGTTAAAGCGCAAGGTCTAATAATCGTATATGGAATTCCGCTTTCTCTTAAACTATCTTCTCCCTTCAACTTCCAAGTCAAAATTCCTCCCAATTGATCGTTTAATTTGACTGCTGGCGGTTCTTCATCTAAATTAATGCCAGGACGACCGGGACGAGTCACGCCCGCAGAACTGACAAGGATAAATTGTGGTAAAGTTGTTCCGTCATAAGCTCTAATTGATTCCAGCTGCAAAGCAAAACCACCAGGAGAAAATTTGGGATTTAAAGCGCCATCGTATTCAAATTTGCTCAACATCAGTTGGAATGAACAAATTCTACTCTCCTCAATTGGCGGCGCATCTTTAACAACTTTTGCCCGAAATACCGGAATCAAATCTGCAAAGGGAATATGAATATCTATCCAGCTATTAGCTATGGTGTCAAAAGAATAGCTGTAGCCAATGCCATCCCATTTTGTATCTGTCCGCAGAAATATTTTATAACGCTGACCGTCACCCTTGACGCGCAATTTCACACCTTTGTAACCAGATAAGTTGAAGGGTGGATCAAAATTCTTAGTTCTGACAGAAGCAAATCCGCCAGAGTTAGCGGTGGAGACATTACCAGCAAATAAAGCTGTATTTTCTACTAATTGGATATTACTAGCACTCACGCCACCCATAACGACATCATCCAAGGCCCCCCAGTTATCTTTTAATTCTGCTGATGGCTTGGTGAAATCAAATATTAATTTTTCGTTTGCTTGGGGTAAGTATTTTGCAGCCGCTTGGACTAAGTTTTTGACACCTTGATATTCTACATTTTCGGGAGTGTCGCCAACAATTTCTGGTTGGTAAAATTTAACACCTTGATAATATTTGGCTCTATCTGCTGTGTCTCCCTCAACTGGTTGTACACGCACTGCTGTACAACAAACTACAGCTTGGATATCAGCCATAACTAAAGGAGTTAAAGTTTCTGGTTGTGTAATATCCGCAGCTACTAAATCTATATCATTACCAAGAATTGACCGCGCTTTGTCAATATCTCGAACTAGGGCGCGAACATTATAACCTCGTTCGAGCGATCGCTGCACCACGCGTTTACCTACACCGCCTGTTGCACCTGCCACTAAAATTACACCCACGTTTCTTTCTCCATTGGGTCTATCTTCATTATCCTTAGGACGGCCTTGGATTAACTGCTGTACCCAGTTAAGGAAAGGAATTACCTCAAAGTAAGTCAGGGTTTCGATAAACCTGCCTAAGTCCCATTGAGAACGATTTTTGTCGGTCATATTTGCGTCCTCATAACTCTCTTCAGTTTAGCCCAATGAGCCAGTTATGTTTTCTTGAAGCCAGCACCGAGACAGTAATAGTTCTGCTGTATGCAAATAGCATCCCTCTCTAGTAGAATTTTTCTATCAAACTAGTGCTGCGTAGCAGAAATAACTATCCAGTTGATTTGTAAAAAGGACTAGGGAATTGGGTTTTCAAACAGAAAATTATGGAATTGGCTCTAAACGCAAAAACGCAAACATATTCTAGAATGTTTTCCCAGTTCCCATTACCATAGCAGCGTTCCTTCTCTACCATACGTACTCATTCGTGGGATAAGAACGCTGCAACTTGTTGAAATGATTTTTATAACCCATGCAATAGGCATCCATGAGCAAAACCAGTGATGAGGAAATATTGTTGCACAATCAAACTTGGCAGCGTGAGCGGCAAATAATAGCACGTTTGTCTTCTTTGAACTATCGAACTGGGGAACTGGGTAGCTATTTGCATAATATTGCCTGTGGAGTCAGCGAACTCATTGGAGTTGATTGGACAGTTGTTACCTTTTGCCAAGAGGGATTTGAAACCGTTCTAGCCAGTAGTTTAGAAATGGGCGAAGGCGAACATGTTTATGCACTACATGGTTTATTAACTGGCACTGTTATCCAAATT
Source organism: Nostoc flagelliforme FACHB-838 (assembly GCF_014698065.1). Lineage (GTDB taxonomy): Bacteria > Cyanobacteriota > Cyanobacteriia > Cyanobacteriales > Nostocaceae > Nostoc > Nostoc flagelliforme_B. The sequence continues at coordinate 9,037 of NZ_JACJSI010000039.1, read as the reverse complement.
GGTCGCTCATTAGCAGTGAAAGATGCTCAAAAAAATCCAGAGTATGGGCAGGCTCCAGAAGGTTATTGTGCATATTTAGGTATACCATTGCGGACTGCTGAAAATGAAGTAATTGGTACTATCTGTTCTTTTAATCAACAACCACGGGATTTTACGAAAGAAGACATTCAGATTGTCGAATTATTTGCTGAACGAGCTGCAACAGCAATTGATAACTATCATCTCTATCAACAACAGTGTCAATTTAATCAAATTCTGGAGGCTGAAGTAGAAAAACGCACCGCAGAATTACAAACAGCCCAAGCCAAACTTTTAGAACAGGAACGACTGGCAGCTATCGGTGAATTTGCCGCCATAATTGTGCATGAAATTCGTAATCCCTTGACGACAATGCTCATGGGATTAAAGTATTTCCGAAAAACCATTTTGACTGAATCTGCTCAAGAGCGATTAGCTTTAGCACTGAGTGAAGCTAGTCGTTTAGAACGTCTATTAAGTGAAATTTTACTTTACGCCAACCCCAAGTGTTACAACTTTGTGAATTGAATGTGAATGAACTTATCCATGAGTTGCTTATATGCATACGTGAAATGCCAGAAGCTCTGGAACGAAAAATTGAATTTATTCCGGTGTCGCCTACAGTAAAAATTTTGGGAGATAAGGACAAACTTAAACAAGTATTTATTAATATTGTTCGCAACGCTTGCAAAGCAGTTGCAGCCGAAGATATTGTTAGATGGACAGTAGATTGTTCACATACAGATAAAGTTTGTATTAATGTTCATAATGGCGGTGAACCAATTCCATTGGAAGTTATCACCAAACTTTGCCAGCCATTCTTCTCTACAAAACCTTGTGGTACTGGGCTAGGACTTGCTATTACCAAACGCATTGTCAATGCTCATAGTGGAAAACTGTTAATCTCTTCTAACCTTTTGACAGGAACTACTGTGAGCGTTCAATTACCAGTAGTTTTTCAATGAAAATTTGATTGATATAAATACCAGAGATTTGTAATAAATCTTACTTTTATTTACAACTTGTGAGCGAAATCACACTAGCAAGATAAGCATTTGGGATTGTGGCAGCAATCAAATGTGCAGTTTAAGAGACCACTTATAGGAGCTAAAATTGTCCATTCTCAGCCACTAAGGTCTGTAGAATAAAGCTTTCGTCTCATTGCGTCCTATTGAAGTTGAGTTAAAGACTCTCATCTCAAAAGGGCGAATTGACCTAGAAAATGTCAAAATTAAATGAGTTTTGCGTAGAGGTAAGCGACTTGTCGTCAGACATCGCCACTTGACATAGCGCGGATTTGAGATAACTAAGTTGAAATTTATGGGCAAGCAACGTGTTCTTTCTGGAGTTCAACCAACCGGCAATTACCATCTAGGTAACTACTTGGGAGCCATTCGCAACTGGGTAGAAGGTCAGAGCGAATACGAAAATTATCTTTTTGTGGCTGATTTACATGCGATTACAGTGCCACACGACCCGAAAGAGTTGGCGGCTGATACCTACACTCTTGCTGCTCTCTATCTAGCTTGTGGTCTTGATTTAAATCACTCCACCATCTTTGTGCAATCCCACGTTTCGGCCCACAGTGAACTCACCTGGTTGCTCAACTGCATTACACCTCTCAACTGGCTGCAAGACATGATCCAGTTTAAGGAAAAGGCTGTTAAACAAGGAGAAAATGTCAGTGCAGGTTTATTAGATTATCCTGTGCTGATGGCTGCTGATATTTTGCTTTACCAAGCGGATAAAGTGCCAGTGGGTGAAGACCAAAAGCAACACTTGGAATTGACACGGGATATTGCAGCTCGGTTAAATCACCAATTTGGTAAACCAGATCAACCAGTTCTAAAGTTACCAGACCCTTTAATTCGCAAGGAAGGGGCAAGGGTGATGAGTTTGGCAGACGGTACACGCAAAATGTCGAAGTCTGATCCTTCTGATTTAAGCCGGATCAGTTTGCTAGATTCACCGAAAGACATTCAATACAAAATTAAGCGTTGTAAAACTGATCCGATTCGTGGTCTGACTTTTGATGATCCGGCGCGTCCAGAGTGTAATAATTTGTTAACGCTGTATACACTGCTTTCTGGTAAAACGAAGGAAGATGTCGCAGTTGAATGTCAAGATATGGGTTGGGGACAATTCAAGCCATTATTGACAGACACAATTATTGAGTCCCTCAAACCAATCCAAGAAAAATATCACTCGATAACGGCAGATAAAAGCTATTTGGAGTCTGTGTTGCGGGATGGAGGGGAAAAAGCTAGAGCGATCGCAAATCAAACTTTATCACAAGTCAAAACTGCTTTAGGCTACTCTCTTCCTCTATAACTTTTAACCTTTAGGTGTGATTTGTTATACCATTTAAGAAATTGAAAACCTTAATGTTATGCATCACACCCATAGCCCTACAGGGTTAAATGACTTCCGCAAAGCTGTACAAGCTGGTGAATTTCTAGTTACCGCCGAGGTAGCACCACCGAAAGGGGGAGATCCAACGCACATGATTCAAATGGCGGCGACTCTTAAGGGGAGAGTTCATGCCGTCAATGTTACTGATGGTAGCCGCGCCGTGTTACGGATGTCTTCGTTAATGGCATCGGTGATTTTGTCACAAAACGGTATAGAGCCGATTTGTCAGATTGCTTGCCGCGATCGCAACCGCATTGGTTTACAAGCTGATTTGATGGGCGCTCATGCTTTAGGCATAAATAATATTTTAGCTTTGACTGGCGACCCAGTAAAAGCAGGCGATTATCCAGATGCCAAAGCAGTGTTTGATTTAGAAGCGGTACGACTGCTGCAACTGATTCGGAAGATGAATCAAGGCGTTGATTGCAACGAAAAACCTTTGACTGATGGAGCGTTAGATTTATTTGTTGGTGCAGCAGTAGATCCGCAATGTAAAAGTTGGTCAGGTTTGCAAAGCCGATTTGAACGTAAAATCGAAGCCGGAGCGCAGTTTTTTCAAAGTCAGTTAATTACCGATTTTGAGCGGCTAGAAAAGTTTATGGACACAATTGCTGCTGGTTATAAAAAACCGATTTTGGCAGGAATATTTCTATTGAAATCGGCAAAAAATGCCCAGTTTATTAATAGATGTGTTCCGGGTGTAAATATTCCCCAACATATTATTGATAGATTGGCAAAAGCCAAAGATCCTTTTGAGGAAGGGATGAAAATTGCAGCCGAGCAAGTGCAAATAGCGCGGCAATTATGCCAAGGTGTCCACATGATGGCAGTGAAGCGTGAAGAGGCAATCGCGCCAATTTTAGATTTGGCTGGGGTTGCTCCAATTAATCAGTTGGTATCCAAGTAAATGAGATAACGCATCTTTATATTAAAGCAGATGGTTAATCCCATCTGCTTTTTTTATAATGCGAAGCGATGTCTACCACGGGCTACGCCTATGCACTTAAAACCTGGGTTACATCTTACCGTGTTGCAGCACTTGTTGTAGATGTTGGCGGATCTCTTGTACGTGTTCAATATCAGATTGACGCAATTTTTGGAACAACTCTACACAAGGCTGAGAACCTACTTGTTCTGCATCTTTGATGTAGGTATCGTAAGCTTTAACGGCTTCAGCCTTGTTGTGCAAAACGGTGACAAAATCATACTCCAAATTGCTAATTGGTTGTTGAGACTGTCCGTTACCTGTATTTGTAGTCATTGCTTGACCCTCTTTGAGAATTTCTAATTAACTTATACTCACCCTAAAAGGGGGATTCATCTTCCAAAAAGAGTATATTTCAATACGTCGGAAGTACCTTGCAAAAGGTGAGTTACAGCAGATTGCAACTTAGTGAGGTACAGATAATCGTAGGGGCACAACATATTGTGCCCCTACCCATGTATTTCATTTACCTGAAATAGGCTGTATACCATTTTAGATTTAGATACATCCAATTTCCTGATACAGCCCCAAACAAAGGAGTGGAGAGTAAGAAAATGCTTTTTCTTCACTCCCCACTCCCCACTCCTCATATTTCATAAAAATTTATCCAAGCGGTTGATTCTCATCACATTGACGTGAATACTGTAATTCCAACTCATTTTGCCGTTCCCTACCTCCTCTATAGACAACCGGGCAAAACTTAGTATTAGCACTCATGCAATCCATGTGTGGTGTCTTAGCACAGACTACGAGTAGTCCACCCAGAACAAACAACAAACCACAAATTGCAAGCGTATTAACCCAATGCATTTCCAACGCTCCGTGAACTACTACTTCTCGGAGTAGAGATACAATTGTTACCTCAACTGCCACTCCCACAGAGATACTATGTTCTTGCAAATAGACCATTAATAGTCGGAATAACTCGACTAAAATCAACACAAATAGTATTTTTGCAGTCATATGTTTATAGTCTAGTGGCTGCATGAGGGCGATAGCTATGCCCCACAATTGGATCAGCATAACCGCGAACAAACCCAAACACAAGACAATCACAATTAAGTCTTGAAAGGCTTCCATGTTGCGAACAATTGATTGCCGATCAAGCCAGCGATCGCTAAATAAAAATCGACTTTTCTGGCGCTTTTGCATGTACATTTTTCCAATCGGGACAGGTTCAGACAACACCAGCGAGTCAACCCAATAGTTTTATGTTATGCAATATTAAGTTTTTGCGCCTCAGCGAGGTTGGTAATTTAAATTTTGTGCCTGTTGCAACAATTGTTCGGCATTTTTTGCCCATTGAGGATTTCTCTGAGCATTATATAAATCTCTAGCAAATTGCAATACTTGTACTGCATCTCCATATTGCTGTAACTGCATAAAAACTAACCCAGCACCATAATAAGCATTAGGATAATTCGAGTTAGCTTCGGCTGATTTTCTAAAAGCCTCTAATGCCTCTTGCAACTTCCTTTGCTGAAACCAAATTGAACCGAGATTATAGTAAGCTTCTGGATATTTGGGATTAATTTTTAATGCCTGATTAAAGGCATCTCTTGCTTGATCGAGTTTGCCTTGCTGGAGATAACACATCCCTATATGATAAGGAGGTTCTGGTGCATTTTTGCTATATTCTATGGCTTTTCTAAAAGATGCGATCGCTTTTTCACAATCTCGTTGCTGTTCTCGTACCAAGCCCAAGTTATAGTGGGCAAATCCTAGTTTGGGATCAAGTTCTAGCGCTCGTTGCAAATAATCGTTAGCTAACTGTAAATTATTCCCCTCTAACAACGCTCCGCCTAAATTAGCAAAAGCTGGAGCAAATTTAGGATCGGCTTGTGTCGCTCGATAAAATGCATCCGCAGAGGGTTGTAATTGTCCCGTTTGCCGGAACGCTAACCCTAAATTATAGTGCGCTGGTGCTAATGCCGGATCTAATTGAGCCGCTTGTTTAAAGGCTGCGATCGCATCTTGTACCCTTCCCGCCTGAATTCCTTGTAAGCCTTGATTTAACCAGTCTACAGCAGTTTTAGGATTAGATTGTGCCAGCTTTGAGGGGACAGGAGGAGATAGAGAAATTGAAGGGGAGGCAATACTAACAACCAGGAAAGTCAAACTTACTAACCCTGCTATGCGATATTTAAAGAATGATAATCCCATTGATTTTCTGACTCGCAACACTTTCAGTTAAATTTACTCCATAAAAAGTTTTTTACAAAAATTTTTAATTCGGCATAAAAGTTTGTAAAAGTTAACTTTTATTAAGCTAAATCTTACGACAGACTACAATTTTTTTAAGTTTCGATTAAAAGGAGCATAATAACAAATTAAAGAAGGGGTAATTTTGACTCCAGAGAACCATTTTTTATCCCTGATACATCCAGCAGAATAATGCGGTTAGGAAAAACTTACCGCAAGGGAGGTTTTATGAACGAAAAAGTAAAATCGGGTTCGCGGAATGTTGCAATTGTCGGGCCTTATTTAAGTGGAAAAACCACTTTACTAGAAAGTTTGTTATTTGTCACAGGGGCAATTTCTCGCAAAGGGAGTGTTAAGGACAGCAATACAGTGGAAGACAGTGCTGCCGAGTCGCGCGATCGCCAGATGAGTGTAGAAGTCAGCGCCGCTAGCACTGAGTATAACGGTATTCGCTTCACCTTTATTGATTGTCCGGGAAGTGTAGAATTTGCCCAAGAAACGTACAATGCTTTAATGGGAGTGGATGCGGCAATTGTAGTTTGCGAACCCATCCGCGAACGAGTCCTCACCCTCGCCCCTCTATTTAAATTCCTCGACGATTGGGAAATTCCCCACCTCGTCTTCGTCAACAAAATGGATCGGGCAAATATTCACGTTTTGGAAACGTTACACGCCCTGAAAGCAGTATCTAGCCGTCCCTTGGTAGCGCATCAATATCCCATTATGAACGGGGAACAACTCACCGGCTTTATCGATATGGTGAGTGAACAGGCATATCAATATCATCCAGGCGCACCTGCTGATCCTATTCCCTTCCCCGAAAGTTTAAAAGAAGAAGAACATATAGCGCGGGCAGAAATGCTCGAAGCCTTAGCAAATTTTGACGACCATTTACTCGAAGAACTTTTAGAAGACATCGAACCACCCCAAGAAGAAATCCTCAAAGATTTAAAAATGGAATTAGGGGCAGATTTGGTAGTGCCCGTTTTCTTTGGTGTAGCAGAACAAGATTATGGTGTTAGACCTCTATTAGAAGCCTTGTTACGGGAAGCCCCCGAACCAGAAACCACAGCAGAACGTCGTTTAAAAAACATAAAAGGTGATACAGCTTTAGCGCAGGTATTAAAAACTTACTACACTCCTCAAGGTGGCAAACTCTCCCTCGTGCGTGTTTGGCGGGGCAAATTAACTGATGGTATTGTCCTCAATGGCATTCGCACTGGTGGAATTTACCGCCTCATGGGACAACAACAGCAGTTAGTTAACCAAGTTAGTGCTGGTGAAATTGTTGCATTAAGCCGTTTAGAAGGAATCAAGACAGGCGATACAATCTCCACAGAACAGCAGTCGGCAATAAAATTACCCAAAGCTGTAGAGTTGGAACCAGTGTATGCCCTCGCTATTACACCAGAAAAGCGCAACGATGAAGTAAAACTTAGCAGTGCCATCACCAAGTTATTGGAAGAAGACTGCTCACTTGCTTGGGAACAACACGGTGATACTCACGAAGTTATCTTGTGGGGACAAGGCGAGATTCATTTACAAGTCGCCCTAGATAGACTGCGCCGCAAATATAACTTGCCAATGACAACCCACTTGCCACAAGTGCCTTACAAAGAAACCATTCGTAAAACAGTGGCTTCAATTCATGGGCGCTACAAGCACCAAAGCGGTGGTCATGGACAGTTTGGTGATGTTTTTCTCGACATCAAACCCCTACCACGCGGTACAGGTTTCAACTTTAATGAAACTATTGTCGGCGGTGTGGTTCCTAAACAGTACATTCCTGGGGTGGAAATGGGCGTGCGGGAATTTCTGACACATGGGCCTTTGGGCTTCCCAATGGTGGATTTGGCGGTAACTCTGACTAATGGTTCGTATCACAACGTTGATAGTTCCGAACAAGCCTTTAAACAAGCTGCCCGATTGGCAATGCAAACGGGAATACCCCAGGCGGAACCTACCTTGTTAGAACCAATTCTGCGGGTGGAAGTGACCACACCTAGCGAATTTACTTCCAAAGTGCTGCAACTGTTGAGTGGTAGACGGGGGCAAATTTTAGGCTATGAGGGGAGAAACGATTGGCAAGGCTGGGATAATATCTCTGCATACTTGCCACAAGCAGAGATGCAAAACTTTATTGTAGAGCTGCGATCGCTCACCTTGGGCGTTGGTTCCTTCCACTGGGAATATGACCATCTCCAGGAAGTACCAGAAAAACTCGCTGAACGCGTCATTCACAGCAATGGCAATGGTGGTAACGGCAACGGCAAGTAATTTTGGATTTTTTTTAAATCGAAGCCCTGCATTTATAAAGTGCAGGGCTTTTTGTTAATGAATACTTAATACACTCTGGACGTGCTGTTGAAATGCTAATCCTTCTTTACCCCAACGGGTTTGAAACTTTTGTAGATTTTCCAATTTTATTGCTTTTCCAAATCGAGGAAAAGAAATGGAACAATCGAATACTTTGTTGTTTTCTGGAGGATGCTCCCAATTCTCCGTCATCCAAATCACCTGGACAAGACGATAAATATTAAATTCCTCTCTAGCGTTTCCATCAGGATAAAGCTGCTTATTCAGCATTTTAACAATGTGCGTTACTTTGCTACGTTGTCTTAAGATTATCAGTTCACCTTCGTGTGGAGTCTTGGCATTTATTTCGTCTCTATTTTCTAAATTTCTCCAATGTAAAGCAAAAATCTTTAATTCTGGATGTATAGTAAATATGCTTTGATAAGCCCAATCTTCACCATTTAAGGGTTTTACGTTTTTAGTCCAAATTAATCCATTTAAATCCATAACTATTTTTCAATCTTGTTTTAAAAGAGAAGCTACAGTAATAGTTTTCCCAAAAATATTGCTAAAATAACAAAATTTTGTGTTTGTAAATATCGCCAAGGCTGAGATTCCCAACTTATTGAATAAGTTGGGAATCTTTTTCAATCTATAAAAGGATTCGTAAACCGCACGCCCTCAACCGTCGCACCTGACGCGAAGTCCTCAGTATAAATTTCTTCAATTTGGTTGAGTCGCGCCGTTGCCCAAATTTGCGCGTCCCAAAACCCGAAGTGATGGGTTTCCACACCGCGAATTGCTTCTAAAGAGATGAGTCGTGTAATATCAACGACATGGCAAGCAGCTAAATAGTTACGCATTCGCACCAGCGCCTCAGCAGGAGTTAAAAGCGATCGCCGAGTCCGGGTTGTGGCCATAAAAAACTCTCCCAACACTTGGGTACTAATTACCGCCTTGCCAGAACGAATCAATTGGTCAGTAAGTGCGATCGCGCGTTCCTGTTTTGCAGTAAGCTAATCGGCATTTAAGCTGCAATATAACTGAAATTACCTTTGTTTTTGATTTTCCGATGCCACTTAATGACTAACTCGCCTTGATTCAACAAGTTATCTAGCAGTGATT
>NZ_JACJSI010000389.1 GCF_014698065.1 Nostoc flagelliforme FACHB-838 | reverse complement strand
TGTTTTGGGGTATAAAGTTCAGCCTTAGCTTCAATGATTGCGAGTTCTTCATCAGTCCATTTGAGATTCATTTATTACCTCCAATGTTTATGCAGATTTAGGAGAAGAATTTTCTTGAACAATCCGAGCGCTGATAGATTCAAAGTCAACTTGAAAGATGTTCATATCTGTGGACATTTCCCCAGTGTTGTAGCGGTCTACTATGTGCTGTTTAATTTCAGGTTGATTCAGCCCATCAGGGATATCGATGTGAGCTTCGCTGGTGATTTTTTCAACAACTGTAACGATGACTTTCATGGGTAATTCCTATTTGATTAATTGAGAATTCAGAAGTAAAAATATTCTGAATCCTCACTGCTGATTTACACTGCCCCAATCTTTACTGCTTGCACTTGTTGCATCCAAGTTTTGATTGCTGTTAGCTCATCCATTCCGCTAGCAACAGCATCAACAACTAGCTTTTGATACGAAGACTCAGCATGATTGGGATGGTCACACTTGCCTGCTGCCCAAGCCAAACACATGTTTTTGATTAGTTCATTAATCTGGTGAGTATCAAGTAAACTTGGGCGGTCAACATCCTGGAATTGCAACCACTCTTTCACCAAATCAAGGGGATAATCAAGCAAGGTGCGAATATTTTTTACTCGCAAATCCTGTGGGTGTACTGCTTGAGGAACTACGCTAAGTTTTGGTGGAGTCAGTGGTGGTTCTGGAATGGAGCTTGAAGTTTTACCCAATAAGGATTGGATATCACGAATGATAGTTGCCCAATCCAAATCTCTACTCCATTCTCTTTCAATCCTGCTTTTAGTCACGGCATCGTAAAGATTGCAGAAAACTGTATTCTCGTCACCAGCGTTCGCAACAATAATCAGTGGCTTAGAAAAATCCTGAACTAATGACGCAGCTAAAAGAAAGCTTTTGGCAAAGTTGGTTTCAATGCCAGTTCTCACTACATAAAGTTCATCAGCGCTCACTACAATATCCAGCTTCAGATTGTCCTTGCCTTTGAATTCTTTAGTAGTCAATCGCAGTTCTGACAGATACCCAGTTAACGCTCTTTGGGAAAGTAGGATTTTCTTCTCCTGGCTGATATTGAACTTGTACCAGACGAAAGATTCACCATCTACTTCTCCCTGATTGACATATAAATAGACGGGTTCGGGAGGGTTGCATAAACCTAGTTTGATTTCAGCAATCATGTTTTGTTGATCTGTGCAATAATTAGTGGTTTGTAAAACTAAAAATCCTTAGCAATTTCCAACAAAAAGCCGCGTCCCGTGTTCTGCACTTGCACCAGTTCTCTATCCAGCAGTGTTTGAATGACTGAATCCGAGAATTGAAATTGCAAACGATGCAATGGAACACAACCCCCACAAAGCTGAAGTAAACGCAGCAAATGATTAGCTCTACGGTCAAAGCTGTCTGTAGAATTAGCGATTTGTACTACCTCCGGTCATTGCGGCTAACTGTTGTTGCAAAATGGAGATTTGCTGTTGATAAAAGTCAATTTCAGCAGTGATTTGGCAGAATAATTCTTCTGGGGAAGGGGATTGAATTTGAGACTCCTGAAAGTGGAATAATTCGTCAGAGTTTTTATCAAGCATCAGGGCATAGCGCCAGCCACCACCAAATTGTTCAGCTAATTCTGTACCAGAGGGGTAGTAATAAAGCCCTAGAATGATGCCTTGGTTTGTGCGCTGTTCCAATGCAAAGCGAGGGTAGCCCCAGTGTTGAGAGATTGAGATTGTGGATTGCATATTGATTGGTGAATGAAGGGACAATGAAGCTCTTGAGCAGAGGAGCGGAGGAGCAGAGGAGAAACTTGTACAGATTCTTTCCCCTCTGCACCCCTGCCCCCCTGCCTCCTTACGCTGTAACTAACTCTGCTTTTTCCAGCAGGCGCTCCAATTTATCGCCAGTTAGTTGTTCTAACGGTTGTTCTAAAAAATATTCATCAAAAATGGATTTACCATCAGTAGACACATCCACTATCGACAGCGATTGAACTGCTGACATTGCAGAATCACAGGGTATGCGCTGGATTTCGTCTGCTGCGCGTGTAAACCACCAGTCGCCGTCAGTCTGCCCTACTTCGCCTAATTTCTGGTCATTCTGGTAAATGCCGTCGTCGAGGATTTCGTAACCGTACTTCTCGCATTCATCGAAAATCTGCGCCATGATTTCGTTGCCAGTAGTGCATGGTGTTGCAAGTTGTTCCTGCACAGGTAATGAGCCATCTTTGTAGTGAGTGCAGATGAAGCGATGACAACGCATTGGAGTGTTGGCACGGAATATTTCTTTGTCGTTGACCATGACTACCCAGCGTTGGGTTAAATGGTTGTCGTCATGGCTGATGCTGGCTACCAGTTTGTCATCAGCGTAATATTCGTGATGGTCAAACGAGATTTCGACTATTCTGAGGGGTTCGTGAGCTACAGCTTGGGCTTGGTCAGCGATGTAGTTGTCGAGTTCGGCTTGGGCTGCGGCTTGGTTGTCAACTTTCTGAAGCTGGGTGGATTGGTGGGTGATGATCGCGTTTACCCAGGTTTGGGCCGCTCTTTTATCCTCGGTGGGTGTAACGCCTAATTCGGCAGCGATTCTTTTGAGGCGGGGGAGGTTATAGCGGCAAAGGGCTTGCTGTGTGTAGGTTGGATGGGTCATAATTGATATTCCTGCCTCGACAGGGGTTAGGTTTTTGCAAAGGGCGATCGCTTCGTTGTCCAGACGGGGGCGGTCGTCTTTTGTTATTCCTATTCTATCAACTCCGAGTAGACAAATCAACTGTTAGGCGACATTTTTTTGTAAAATAGCTAAAAGTTCAGATGGGTCAATGTATACAGCCGGAAAGAGCTGCTTAAAATCGACATCAAGAGCATTGCAGATAGCCACGATTAAATCAGTTGAGACGGCTTCAGCTTTGCCTACCTCCAGCTTATGAATATACTGGTAAGTGCAAGTTACTCCATTATTGTTAACTTTGTCGGCAAGGGTTCGCATGGGAATGTCACCACGTAAAGATTGTAAGCGTTTCCCCAGTTCAGAACTCCATTTTAGTCTGTCAACGGAATCGAGAGAAATCATCAGTTTGCTTTTATCATTCTTACTCACATTGTAATCTCCCAGTTGACATAAAATAGCTTGGTGACTACTACGAGTTTAAAGTTTCATCAAAGCTGGGAGAATATGAACCCACAAATTTTACAGATAGCGATAAACAGTGCAACGAATGCCCGCGTTGAACTGCACCAAGGCATATATAAACTGCGACATGGTTCAGGTAACGAAGTGGAGCAACTGCTGGCACGTCAAAAAGCTGTAATGGCGACGACTATAGCTCCACAAATACACCTTGGGTTTTCAACGCGGCAGGCAAGCTTATGCCGCTTTCGCTGTCATGGACATTTTATACACAGGAATGTAGAGACAATGCTAAAGCCGACAAAGCAACAAGGATGGCTACCGCAGATGCAAATATATATCTAAATAAGTTAAGGAAAAACCCCAACCTCAGTAAAAGGTTTGGGGAATTCATATCAATTAAATCACACCCCCATCATGGCACAACTCAATATTCGCTCAAGTACTGTTCAGTTAGGGGTGGAATAATGGCTAAACCATCCTCTAAGCGTAAAAAGCCCACCCCTGCTTCATCCAGTGATGACACGCCACCAGATAACCTGACCCAAGAAGAAAACCCAGCTACAGCAACAATTACAGTTACAGCTGTTGAAGTTCCAGAGTTGACCGAGCAGGAAGTTCGTGATCGCTTGCATGCATCTTGAACGGAAGGTAGAACGGGCGTTTTTTGAAGCGGGGAAGGCATTGACGGAATTACGGGATCGTAGACTGTACCGCTCGACCCACAAAACCTTTGAGGAATATTGCAGGGACAGGTTTAGTTATACTCACCGCCATGTGAATTATTTAATAGCTGCTTCTTTGATAGTTGACAATATAAAAATGGGAACTAATAGTTCCCAAAACGAAAAAGCAGACGAAATGGGAACTAATAGTTCCCAAATTTTGCCTACATCAGAAGTACAAGTTCGACCTCTGGCAAAGCTAGAACCTCAACAACAGCCAGAAGCATGGCAGCAGGCGGTGGAACAAGCTGATGGTAAAGTCCCAAGTGGGAGGATTGTGAAGGATGTGGTGCAAAAAATAATGGAGAGAACCAAAGTACCCAATACTTACCAAATCGGCGAAGTCTGCCAAATTCTTGTCAAAGACAACCCCGAACTCAGAGGCAAGGGCGGGTGCTGGGCAATTGTCAGCGCAGTAAACGAGTTTAGTTGCACCGTGAGAGTTTGGGATGGCGAGTACACCATTGGGTTGCAGTACCTGAAGTCTTACAATTACTTGCCTGCCGAATGTGAGCAAATGCAATCCTTAAGCGATCGCATCAGTCGCGTATATTCCGATTCGCTGGAGGAGACAGTCAAAAATCTGTTGCAGTTGTTGGGGAAACTGAATCGGCCTTATTTAACGACTGTCGAAGAGAAATTGTTGAATGTACTGGAGTCTGAATCCGAGATAAGATAACCCCTGAACAATTTTGGCAATTTGGCATCTAATGTCTTTGGGTTGCAGTTTCAATGGAGATATCAACACAACGGGACAGTCAAGAAGTTGTACGAAGGATAGGGCAAAACTTTCCGCAACTGGTGTCCCGTGCTACGTCAGTTGTAAGCATGAGTCCTGTAGAAATGCTCTACATAATTGATACAGCGCTTGTAAGTGAACGCCATCACTCTGCAACTGGCTAGAAATGAACAAAACCAAATAGGATTTCAGAAGATGAAAAATCTAGATAGCTGGATTGCTGTATAGTTTGAGGTGTACCAGATTATCATCTCAAGAGTTGCTCTATGATCGCTCTACCTGGTATTGCCATCCAAGACAAGATATATGAAAGTTTTAATTCTCTAGTGTACCGGGGCATCAGAGACGATGGAGTAGGAATCGTCATAAAAATGCTAAAGCTTGATTATCCCTCACCTGCTGAACTAACCCGCTACAGACAGGAATATAAAATTACCCGTTCCCTCAATTTGGAAGGAGTCATCAAGGCATACAGCCAGCAGGACTATCAACGGACTCTGGTGATTATCTTAGAAGATTTTGGAGGAGAGTCCCTAGAGCAATGGATGCATAAGCGTCCAGATATATTCTGCCCGATGCCTTTATCCACTTTTCTAGGTCTTGCGATCTCTCTGAGCGACATTTTAGGCAGAATCCATGCAGCCAATGTCATTCATAAAGATATCAACCCTGGAAACATAGTCTTTAATCTGGATACTGGCGTTGTCAAAATAATTGACTTTGGGATTGCGACCCAATTTAACCGCACGAATCCGACGTTC
>NZ_JACJSI010000388.1 GCF_014698065.1 Nostoc flagelliforme FACHB-838 | reverse complement strand
CGCAACAGCAGCAGCAAGCTGTGGAGATAGCGGCTTATTCCCCATTGATGATTATCACTGGCGGTCCTGGCGTGGGGAAAACTTTCACTACCCATACAATAGTCAGCTTGTGGTATGATGCTATCGCGTAACCTATTTTATACAGGGCTTACCCGTGCAAGAAAGTTGGCGATCATCATCGGTGACAAAAAAGCAATATCTTTGGCTGTGCGGACTACAGATGACCAGCAGCGTTACACAAGATTATGGCAGAGGTTGTTGCAGCCGATTTGATTAACATAAACGTCGAATATCAGCTTGGTTAAACAAACAAAAAACTAAAATAATTTTGTATAACGACGAATTGAGTCTGTGCCAAGTTAATCTTTTTGGCTATCTAAGTAAGGAAAATTGAGTCAGAAATTGAATAACTAAATTCTTAGAATCATTGATAGCTATGCGTCAAATGTTGACTTTAAGCTTTGGGTTAGAGAACGATCAACATTTCAATCCCGCTCAGATTGGCCAACAGCTAAACCTCAGCCGAGAGCGAATTCGTCAGATGATGCACGGATCTTGTATAACTAAGACGAAAAACTATATTAAAGAAGTAAGTCCACAACAGTAATCAGTCAATGCCCAGCAAAACTATTGAAGTCCGAGAGTACACCGTCAGAGCGCATAAGCGGGAAATTCACACCCGCGTTTTCAACTTCGTATGTAAGCAATGCGAACAACCCACACAACGAGAAACCTTTGGTGTTCGACCTTTATATTGCGAGAAATGCCGTCCGCCACAAGCACCCAAGAAATCAGTAGTCCCTCTCAAGAAGAGAAAACCTAGAGCGATGACTTATAAGAGTGGTAAAGACATAGCCGGATGATTTGTTGTCTCAAGGTTTTGAGTGAGCGCACGAAAGTGAGTGAAGCAGTGCGCTTATTCGCCCAACTTAACTCAAACTGGTAAAAAGTAACAAGAATGTTTATTCGATAACTAAGTAAGACTAAAATGGGAAGCAGAGCGCCTCTGTTGTCCAAAAAGGCAAAGGTTTTTTATGAACCCATTACCCCCTGAAGTAAATACACCTGAATTAAAACCCGAAAAGGTTGGTAGCTTAATTAAGCGTTTTGGTATTGGTGCAATAACTGGAGTAGCGATCGCTGCATTGTATTGGAGTTATACAGGTTGGTTTGGATATGCAGAACCTATAACCACAGGTATCATAGGTAGTCTGATCCTAGCAATTTTCTGCGGATTACTAACACTCAAATGGGGATACAAAATATTAGGGGACTTATTGGGGCTGTTGCCATAATACAAATCTTTCGTATGTAACAGAACTAATTTTATAAGTATCTATGCAGATTACTGATTCAACAATTTCACGTAATGTGGAAGTCCCTCACAGCATCGGCTGTCATGGTTTGACTAAAAATTAGTATAATTTCAGTAATAAGCTTTGTAAGTACTGTATATATAGCTAAGTACCTTTGTGTATAGATATCAGTATTAGATGTTAAAGTCTTATAGCCAAATTTTATTGAACCTTCTACTAGGGATTACTGCCCTTCTTTCAATAGGTGTTGGTTTCCTTTGGTGGTATCCTTTCGAGTTATTAAGTCACGGCAGAGTTTATTACTTTTTAGGCTCTTTACTGATCACTATCGGAATTTTGTGTGCTTGGTTGGCTGGAATTCGCTGGCAGGGCACACTGTTTTTTGCTCTTGCTTTGCTAGCGTTTAATAGCGTTTGGATATTACCTTGGTATCTGCCTAATAGCCATCAAGGGCGAGGCGAATCTCTTAGAATTATAGAATTTAACATCAATATTCAAAATACTCAGTTGACCAGGGTCGCTAATCTTGTTGAACAGCAAAAGCCTGACATAGCTGTATTAATCGAGATCAGCCCGCCAGCTATGAAGGAACTAACCAAGCACCTGCAAGATACTTTACCCTTTACTTACCGGACTCCTGGTGGTGGGTTGGCTGTTTTTAGCCGCTTTGGGTTGGTAAATCCTCAAGGAAAGACACTAAGTGCAGGAACAATTTTAACCACATCTGTAAAAACTGGCACTAAAAATATCACTTTAGTAGCAGCCCACCCTTCAGTACCGATCAAACCTGATGTTTTTGCTAAACGTAACACCGCATTAGCTGAAGTAACTCAGTACTTACAAGCTCAAAAGGATAAAAGACTAATATTTGCAGGTGACTTAAACCTAACTCCTTGGTCGCCCTACTATAAAAGACTAGTTGAAAAAACGGGACTACACAATACAAAATTGGGCTTTGGAGTAGAACCTTCATGGATTGAACCGACAACTTATGTTCAGTTACCAGCCTTGATTATAGGCGTAATTAAGCTGCCCATAGATCATATTTTTGTTAGTAATGATATCAAAGTGGTAGATTGTAAAACTATCAAAGGTGGAAATTCCGACCATCGAATGCTATTAAGCGATTTAGTCATTTAAAAATGGTTATCATGCAGAAGAAACTCTTTCCAGAAGAAAATCCAAATTATCATTAGGATAATACTCTTTTATTTCTTCCTCTAAAAAATTTTTTAGGACTGATTGTTTTTGTCAACCCTCAAAGAAATGGGGTTATATGATGTCCGATGGGTTAGCAGTTGTTAAAAGTTGCTTAACTATAAGTAAAAATAATTTATCCCAGCCTACAGGTTAAGATAGTTGCGCAGAAAATGTATCTCAAGTTACAAAATATTGGCGTAGGCGTAGCCCGCCGCAGGCATCGCTCTGTTAGAAAAAACTTTGCGATTTACTGAATTTGAACGAAAATCGTCATTCTAGGCACTTGAAAATTTCGAGCACGGACAAAAAACTGTAACGAACACGATAACCCCATAGTGCGACCCGTCCTCCTTTTTAGCTTACAGAGAAAACATTGGCTGTAGTGCAGTTAGTCAACTTTTGTAAAGATTGCGTGTTGTCTGCGAAAAACTTATGGGATGGAACTGAAAACTCAACAGACACTGGATCTGTCAAATTATCAGGCAGGGTTTCTTATGAACTTTTGTAAACAATTGGCTGATTCTGCATAAAACTTATATGCCCAATGTAAGTTATGTAGGTACTTGCTTGACGATCATTAATTGAGGTTTACTTGATCTGGGAGCAACTACTGCTTTGTATAAGGGAGGCGCATTTGTAAAAACAATTTGGGTTAGCAATGAGTCACAAAATGTATTCTGACTGTGATTCATCATCTTTAAATATTCAAAGGAATTTAAAGTAAATCCTAAAAAGCTAAAGCCTCAAATTGCAATCTCACTATTTAAACGCTCTTATGCGAATCGGAGGTTTTTTGTAAACACTGCCTATGTTAGTTGCGATAAAAGCTTAAAATCTCATCGACTTCAGAGTGTTTTATTTAGTTGTAAGTGGCTTAAAAACTGCTTATGCAAATGAGAAAACCGACCTACTAACCGATATTAAAAAGATTTTGCTCATGCCTAGACTTACATTTCCACCTAATTTCACTGGGACTTCTGGTATTGATACTTTAGTTGGGGAAGAATTAGATCCATCTGCGGCAATTGGTATTGAGATTTTAAATGCAGGTGTCATTAGTACATTTTCAGAAAATGACAGTATTACTGGTACTGGTATTGGTAGTACTAAGGTTACAAAAGTTGGTACTGGTACTGGTATTAAGAATAGTGGTACTCTTAACACAGATGATGGGAATGACAGTATTATTGGCAAAGGTAGTGGCGCTTTTGGCGGCAAATTTATACCCCAGGCTAAAAATGCAACTGATATCAATGGTACTGGTATCAACAATAGTGGTAGACTCAATGCAGGGTATGGAAGTGACACTATCACTGGTATCGGTATTGGTGGCAATATTGCCAATAGAAATAGCGGAAGTGGAATTGGCATTAGCAACAGTGGTAGTCTCAATGCAGGGGATGGAAATGACATAATCACTGGCACTGGTACTGGTGGCGCCACTAAAGGGGGTGGGGGAGGCAGTGCTGGAAAAGACGGCAAAGGTGGAATTGGAACTGGCATCAGTAATAGTAGCAGTTTTGATACAGGAAACGGAAATGACATAATCACTGGTACTGGTACTGGTGCGATTGGTGCCACTGGCAACATTGGGGGAGCCAATGAAGGTAAAGGTGGCAACGGCGGTACAGGAATCGGCATCAGCAACAGTGGCAGTTTTGATTCAGGGAACGGAGATAATAAAATAACTGGGACTGGTACTGGTGGTACTGGTGGCGGAGGTGCCGTCCTTGGCAGTACTGGTGTATATTTCCCAGATGGTACTGGTAATTCTTTTTTCTACGCTAAAAGTGGCGACGGCGGTACAGGAATCGGCATCAGTAATAGTGGCAATTTTGATACAGGAAACGGAAATGACACAATAACTGGCACTGGTACTGGTGGTACTGCTGGCAGTGGCATCGATTCTATCGTCCTCATTGGTGATACTAGTAATTCCGCTTCCAGCACCAAAAGCGGCGATGACGGTACTAGTAGCAAAGGCAGAATTGGCAGTACTGGCATTGGCATCCAAAACATTTTAGACTCCACTATCGCAACAGGGTTAGGCAAGGACACGATTAAGGGTTTTGGGGATAGCTTAGGAGTAGAAGCTGATGTCTACGGCATCTTCAACGACGGAACTATCGATACTGGTAATGACCATGACATCCTCACTGGACAAGCAATAACCACACTTGGTGGTACTGCTTATGGCATTTATGGAAAAGGAACCATCAACACTGGTAATGGTAATGACAAAGTTACTGCTACTAGTAAAATCGATAAAGTTGAACAAAAAGTCAGTATCAGTGGCGGCATCCACTTCTCTCTGGGTGCAGGGGATGACTACTTTAAAGGATTCGGCGGAGCAATTGTTGATGGTGGAAAAGGTTTTGATACTCTTGACGTGAGCGCTTTTAAGCGTTCTGGTGTGACTGTATCTGGTGTTGCTCCTAGTAATCTCAATGAGGTTGCCAATATCACTTTCAAGGATAATGGAAATTCTATTACCCTCTTGACCACTGGGTTTGAGAAGTTTATTTTTGCAGACAGTTCTTTGGACTACAGGAATTTGGTCTGAAAGCCCTGCAACAATCATGGTTGCTGCTGGTCTAACATCTCCTAAATATCTACGAATTACTGGCCAGCCATCGGTGAAAGATTAAGATAAAGCGCTTTTTGTCAATCAGTTAAAATACTCAAAACATCCTTAATAAGAATGATAATCGTATGGAGGGAAGGGGGAGGAGGCGAGCGTCGCTCGCCTCCTCCCCCTGTTTTTGATTATCATTATCTTAAAAGTCTTTAATAGCTTAAACAGCAGATGAAAAAGTATTGTAACGACGTAAAAAGTCGGCAACATTGTTAGGT
>NZ_JACJSI010000387.1 GCF_014698065.1 Nostoc flagelliforme FACHB-838 | reverse complement strand
GCGGCAACTAAAGCAGTAGAACTATCTGCTCTGGCTAGGGCTTGCAAAGTATTTAGGGCAAGACCTTCTGATGGGTGAAGGTAATCACCTGTTGGGGTTGCTCCCGGTGCGATCGCTGACTGTTCATCTCCAGTAACCTTGTCGTTCGGGTCAATCGTCCCCTGTAAAGTCTGGCTACCTTGCAGATAAGGCGTTTTCATCTCACGCAACTGCTTAATGTAATCTGCCTTCTGTTGCTCGGTCATGCCTGCGGTTTGCGCCTCAAAAATGGCATCAGTTGCCTCCATTTGGGTAACTTCAATTTCAGTGTGGGCGTAAATCTCGGCTTTGGTAATATCAACAGTGCGATCATTGGCCACTAGATCCAGGTCAGCTTGTAACTGAACTTCTGCGATCGCAACGTCCCTGTAACTCTCTAACAACTCGGAACGTGCGGCCATCTCAGCTTTTGCAGCATCACGTTTTTGGGCGATGTCTTCAAAAACTGCTCTCTGTTTCTCCTCATACTGACAATGGCGCAGCATCCACCCCGCAAGCGCAAACCCCAAGAATCCACCAAACGCCCACAACGGCTTATATGGGTTGGTAGCTTTCACCAACCCGTTTACCCCCATAGCTGGGTCACGCACTACTTGAGAGGGCATTCCTTCTAACTGCCATTGCTCCCAATAAAAGGGGGTCATGCGAAATGGTCGATTATCTTTGTCCTGACACACCAATGTTTTTTTTGGGGTTTTGACACAGAAATAAATTCTGTCACTGCTGGTTCCTTTCCAAGCCATCGCAGCCGAGCTAATACCCACAGTTAAACTCAGCCCAATTGCAACAGCTTTCTTGTCCATTGGCAGACGACCAAACCACTTCATTAAACCCGATTGTTGTGACTCCGATAACTGTTTATGTTTGTCGCTTAAATAATTCATTTACCTCTCCTACCAGCAAATAGAAAAAACATTAATATCGCTAGAAATATGCCCACTCCTGCACCATCCATCCAACTTGAAGATTCAGCAGTTTTTGGCTGATACACCTTTTCAATAGAAGTCTTAGCAGTAATAGTAGAAGTTCTCGCTTCATTCCATTCACTAATCGGTTCATTGAGCGCACATAACAACGCTAACGATGCACTGCAACCAGTCATTAAATTAGTGACAAAATTATTGAACCCTTCACCTGTTGCAGTAGCAGTAAAATACAAGTGTGCAGTACCAACAGCTAAGAACATTCCAACTGGGTGAACTTGCAATAGGTGAAAAGTGAAAATAACTGCACTATTTAGACAACTGCCAGCGACAATTTCACAAGCATTACCAGCACGTCTAAATGTTCTACCTCTGTTGTTTTCTGGCAGTGGTGGTAACTGTTCTGGTTGTTGATGCTGATGTTGTTGTTGTGATTTCTGTGCCAGCCCTTCATGCAAGAAAGGGCTGACGCTATGGGAATCTTCATTTCGTTTCCTTACTAGCATCAGCCTTACCTAATTAATTGATTATCTGTCGCCTAATTTCTGCCACAAGTTACCCAACATTGCACCCCAACCGCGAACTGTTCCTGTTGCAGAAACACTAGACGCTGGTGCAGAAGTTTGGCTAGTAACTGGTATCACTTCCTGGGGTGCAAGATTTGGTTCTAATGCCCGTGAGCCAAACCTCGCACGAGCTAACAATTGTTGTCGTTTCTCTCTCAATCCTGTTGTGATTGCTTGCCTTTCGGCTTGCACAACTTGCTTATTTTCTATACTGCTGATTTTATTTTCATGCCGCCACAATTCAGCTTGTAAATCGTGGTTTAATTGGGCTGCAACTTCGGTTAAGGCGTGTTTCCGCTTCTGATCAATTCGCAACAAATCGGCTCTATCTTGGGCATCTATTTTACTCATTTCCGAATCAAATTTCGAATTGAGTTTGCGAATTTTGGCGATGGCAGTAGCAACATGAGAGCCGTATTGTTTACGAAGTTCGACCCAGGTAACTTGTCCTTTGGTCAGCTTCTCCATCGCCTCAAAGACAACCTTGGCATTGTCTAAGAACGGCTCTAATCGGTCAGATAATTCTTGGGCGTTATTCGCATAATCCGCAAACTGTTCTAGCTTATTTATATCGGAGAGATAGCCCAAAATATCAGACTCAAATCCTCCCCAGGAAAGCGCTTTTTCATCAATATGGCTTGCATGACCAACTACCGGATTACGTATTGCAAATTCCATTGCGTCATTCTCCTAATAAGGTATGTAGTCGTAGTTGATATCATCGTCAGATTCTGGTACTTCATCCCAGTAACCCATCTCTTCAAATCGGCTATAAATTCTCGTTGCTAATTGCCTTATGGGGTCGTCAAAATCATCAGAGATTAAATCAAATCGCTTAGAGCCAAACGCCAATATATTTGCAATGTCCGCGTCAATGCCGTTGCCCAAAAATTGACCAAATGCAGCAGAGTATGGATGATCATCAATGGTTTCATGAGTTGCTAAGAATTCAGTTCCAGTGAAGGGTGGGTAATCTTCACTCTCGAATATTGGCGTGGAGAGTGCTTCAATATCGGACTCAATCATTGCTGCCCATTGTTCAGGATTTTCTACTTTGAATTGCTGCTTTCTTAGGGCGGAGTCAGTTAGCGGTGATTTGCCCCAATCGTTGGGATTTTTGTAGTCAAGTGTCATTTGTTAGAATCCTTAATGTCTGATGTGTACTCACGATGCACAGATGGGCGATCGCCAAGCTTGCCGGCAGATGCGTTGGCGTAGCCCGTCGTAGACATCGCTTCATCATCAGTTCTCACAAAACTCAACAAGTTCCTAACTCCCTAGATTCTCCTTGCTTTGTCCTCTCTTCTTGTAAGCCTCCGAAAGAAAATCTTGAGTCTCCTTAACCCCTTTGGTGTCAACCATTTTTTCCACTTCTTCAACGCTTAATCCCATGTTTTCAAGCCTTTTAATGGAAACAGGATTAGTAATTTTATATGCCATTGAAACCTCCTTAACGGGACTTAAAGTCTCACAAAACTTAGTTCTCACAAAACTCAACAAGTTCAAAAACCTCCCTCTGCACTTGGTTTTGGTTGAGTCGATGGGGGCTATTATGCCCCGCACCTCTCAGTTAGAACCGAGCGTACCCGTTTCCGTGTACTCGGCTCCCGATATTCTTAGACAAGGTAAGTATTCCTGTATTTTTGCCTATCCCAGAAAGTAAAGCCGCTTTTGGTTTTTACTTTCTTAACTGGTTAACGGGTTTTCGCGCTAGGGGATACTCGAAATACTTTCCCTTATCTTTTGCCCATGTGGTGATAATCGTGGCAGCTTTCGTGTGCCGCTAGAAGGTTTTTAGTCTTCCAGTTGTTGTGATTTCCATCTACGTGGTGTAGGTGTACTCTCTCATCACTAAGCAGTTTTAGTCCGCAATATCCACAAGTATGGTCTTGACGCTTGAGCGCCTTAGAGGTTTCGCCGTCATATAATTTACTGTTCCTTTCAGTCCAGTAAACTAAGTCTCCGTCAAAGGGTGTTTTATTCCCCGTAACGTTTATGTGGCTGTTTTCGGAGTAAGGAACTTTTGGAAATGCCTTTGCTATCAACTCAGTGGTTGATTCTTTGGTATTCTTTGATTCCTTATTGAATACTGTCCAAGTTCTGTGATTGATGAACCAGAGGGAATCCCTGGAACTGCTCATGTCACAGAATTTATGGTAGTTTCTCCAGCCTCTAACGATAGGTGCAAGCTTTTTAGCTTTTACCTTAGACCCATAATTCGAGTTGTTCACGATAGCTTTTACCTTCTTACGAAAAGCTTTAAAGTTGTCCGCAGAGGGAGTACTCTTAAATTTTCCGTTTTGCTGTACTTTGAAGTTCCAGCCGAGGAAGTCAAACCCATCTGTCGCGGCGGTTATCTTTGTTTTCTTTTCACTAACTTTCATTCCTCTTTTAGCTAGGAATTGGTTGATTTTGTCGAGTATTTGTTTTGCATCGTCTTCGGGTCGAAGTATGATTACCATATCGTCCGCGTAACGGATTGATGGCTCGATGATATCCTTGGCAGGGGTGTTATTAGTGATTCTTCGTCCCTGTATGTTGTGATACCTGTGTATACTCTCAATCCCGTTGAGTGCAATATTTGCTAGTAGTGGACTGACCACCCCGCCTTGAGGTGTACCTTGTTCTGGAAACTCAGGATTTACCCCAGCCTTGAGGCAACGGAATATTCCAAGTTTCAGGCTCTTAGGAGCAATCAGGTTATCCATGATGGTGGTGTGGTTTATCCTGTCGAAGCATTTCTCAATATCAAGCTCGATAACTCTTTTATTGGTTCCATTGGCGCTAGAGCTAAGATTACTGTAGATGTACTTTTGTGCATCGTGGGCAGAACGCCCAGGTCTAAACCCATAGCTTCTAGCGTGGAAAGTTGCTTCGTGTGCTGGTTCAAGTGCGTATTTTGCGAGGCATTGCCAAGCTCTATCTGCAATTGTTGGGACTTTCAGCATTCTGGTTGAACCGTCTTTTTTGGGGATGGGTATTTCTCTGAGTCCAGAGTGATACCAGTTAGCCTTTTGCTTAAGGACTTCTTCAAGCTTGAATCTCTCCTCAAGCGTCAGAGACGCTTTACCATCAATGCCTGCGGTCTTTTTGCCAGCGTTTAGCTGTGTTACTTGACGTATAGCCAAAAACCTAGCTGCACGGGATTTCAGAATTAGCTTTTGAAGTGACAAAGCTTTGCGCTTGTTTCCTTCTCGAATGGCTTTGAACACTCTTCTTTGTAGGCGGAAAAGGTTCGCTCGGAATTTCTTCCAAGGTAATGATTTCCAAGATTCACTAGTTTTTGCACTGTGCCTAATCATGCTTTACTCCGTTTTGTGTTTTCTGAATACCTTGCAGCAATTACGCCGCATCCTACCCGAATCAGGGGAATTCCGTAGCTCGTCTTACCTACTTGGGGTTCGACCGTCCCAAGACCTCTGACTCGTTTTTATTCGTTCCCTCAGATGATTGTTTTGTTCCGTTAGGTGTAGCCAATTTGACCATCAGAAACCCTGGATTCGTGCAACTTCCTAAACCACAGAGTTGCGGGTTTTGACTCTGATGAAGTCGGGGGTTTTTAGTTATGCCCCGCTTAAGAATAGGTCACTTTTATAGGCTCGGTTTCACCGTAGGAACTCCCTGTTAGCGCCAGTGTCAGCCCATAACAGCCGTCTGATTGCGCCCTGTTCCCAGCTTCACTCTATAGATAACGAGTCTACTCGGTGTGGGCAGATAAGGAGTCACGCTTGAATCTAGCGGGTAGGACTTTCACCCACATCAGTCTGAGAGTTCAGTGCTAGGATTGCTCCTAGTTTCACTGACTAGGCTATATGCTTATTAAGCATTTTTACTTAGTAACGAATCGCAC
>NZ_JACJSI010000386.1 GCF_014698065.1 Nostoc flagelliforme FACHB-838 | reverse complement strand
TTAGTTCCTCTTCGCTCTCTGTGATTTCAATCTTAAACGGGCGGCTCATGGCTATTTAAACTTAGGAGTTGGCTTCTTACCATTATATGTAGCTTCATATTAAATTGGTATTAGATATTGCTCCGATTAAGGCTGACCAAGAAAGTCTCCTTTGCCAAGTTCTACACCGCAGTGCCTAAGAATGTCATACGCTGTTGTGACATGGAAATAAAGGTTTGGTAAAACAAAATATAGGAGAAATGGCATTCCTTGAAAAGAGAGAGTGCTGTCACGCATTTGTAGGGTAATTTCTCTCTCTTCTGAACCGTCAATTTGCTCAGGTTTAAAAGTATTTAAATGAGAAATAGTTTTTTGAATGCGGTCAATAAGTTGAGGAAAAGTAGTTTCATTGTCCTCGAACTTAGGTGGTTCTATTCCTGCTAACCGTGCGGCACCTCTATTTACTATATCAGAGGCCATTTGCACTTGTTTTGATAATGGAAACATATCTGGAGAGAGACGACTATTAATCAATACAGAAGGATCTATTTTTTTTGTTTCAGCATAAGCAGCACCCTTTTCAAGAATGTTTATAAAATTGTCCAGTGTGCGAGTAGACACGGGTATTAAAGCTTGGTACATTGAAATGGTCATTGAGATTTCTCCAGAAGAATAGAATGTTTACACTATGTACCGATATGAGTTTTCGATATGCTATCTGACGTTGATGTGCGACAAGAATTTTAGTGAGGCTCAAAGACAGCCCCCATAGTTAATAATCCCTGGATGCTGGATAACAGTTAGTTCTTTTTACTTGGGAGGAACTGATCTTTTAACGATCACTATCTGTTCCCAATGAATCACGCCATCCATTCAGCCCACTGTGGAGTATCTGCCACCAATTGAGCAAACTTATCAGGATCAAGATCCTCAAATTCCAGCATCACACCGCAACGTTCATCACTCGTTGCCCAAAGGAATAATTGTATTGCCCATCTTCTCCAACAGCGATGGCGCTGTTTCGTCCGCTCTCTTGCGATCGCCAGCCGCAAGCAGAGGCTAAAAATGCTTTTAAAAACCTCAAACTAGGAAAATTGAGAACTTAGATTTTTACTTGGGTTGCCACAATGGAGTGATATCAAGCTTTTCAGCAGTAGATACGGCATTTATAACCTACATCGGTACGGTTTACACCCCTTTAACTTTTGTAAAGTTATCGTACCATTGCCGATGACGTATCAACCACGCAGTAGAGTGATTACTCCAATCAGTGGAGATGGCTAACCGCTCTCTTTCCCCCTTGTCCCTTTCCACAACAACAGCAGGTGGTGCAACAAACTCTCGTCTTTGGTCATCGGTAATCATTTCCCGAGGGAAAGCCAATATTTCCTCCAGTACGACAATCTTCAGTTGAGCGTGGAAAGGGAGGAACTATTGCCCTGCTGTTTTCCCCTCGTACTAATAGACTCGACGACCCCCTGAGCGATATTCGTTATTTTGCCTTGGGTGATGCTCATGAAATGCCACCTCCAGGGTTTAATGAACTTGTTTTGATCGGTTTAAATAGTGACACGCACAATGAGATCGTTGAAGTCTTTATCTCCACCACCCCGTAAATCCTCAAAGCCAAATGTATTGTTACCGAGGAGGCGAATATGATCGGCTTGATCGGAATTTGCTCCAAGGTAGGCGAAATATACCTGATCCAACTTTTGACCATTGACAACCTCGTTCACTGAAGCATTTGCAATTAAGAAAGGAGCAAAAATAGAGCCACCTGCAAACTGTCCTGACAGGGTTGCTGTTTGTTGGTTTTTTACACTTAAGTCAATTTCTGTTATGCGATTATTTACCACTGCTTGAGCGTAACCTGTTCCGCCCGGCAGAATGTCTGCCGTACCATCACCATTGGTATCAATTCCACCATTCTGGTCTACTACGCGGTAAAATCCAACAAAATTGTCGAAAGCTGCTTCACGGTTGACGGTAAATGAAGTACTAACTTGTCCTGTCAGAGAGCGCAAATCTAGCACCTCACTCTGCCCTTGCAAAGCTGATCCTGCTGAGGCACTCTGGCTAACTGTTTTAACTTCCAGCACTATATCATTAAAGTCATTGTTACCACTGTTTGGACTATCTTCAAAGCCAAAGGTGAAATTACTGGCAGTAGCACTAGAAATACGCACCGAAGTCTGGCTACTCAAAAAGACGCTGTTAGCAGAAATCTTTCTGGCTCGTAATTCATCAAGGCTACCGTTTTGAATCAATAAAGTGGAGAAGCGTGCATTTGACCCAAAATCTAAAATACTTGATAGTTCACCGCCAAAGCCATTAGGATTGTTACTGAGTGTGGAGAAGATGGTACGAGAACGAGCGATCACAGCTTCAAGATAGCCTGTGGCATTAGGGGCAACGCCATTGATATTACCTAAATCGTCATCAACGGTGAAAGCAACGATCTCGTTGACAACGGTATTCTTTCGACTGGATAACGAGAACTGCACAAGGCTTTGAAAGTTGCTAGCAATAGAGATAATGGCACTACCGTTAGCAGCAAAGTTAGGCGCGATCGTGCCAACAGTATCATTGTCAGTAATGTTAAAGCTAGCAGTATCCTGTGCTGCTAAAACAGCTCCGTTTGTGGCATTTTTTAAGGACAGTGTAACTGTCTCATTACCTTCAAGCAGGCTGTCATCAGTAATATTTAAGGTGGCAGTGGCAGTAGTCTGACCATCAGCAAAAGTTACAGTTACAGGTGCGCCATTATAATCAGAACCAGCAGTTGCTGTTCCACCTGTAGCAGCCAAATCTACTGTAAAAGAACCACTCGAACCACCTGTACGAACTAAATCAAGGGCGATCGCTGTGCCATTCTCAGCAACAGTATAGGTAGGGTTGCCAAATGCCACTGTGCCAGTAGGAGATTCTGCAACTGTCAAACCAGCTAAACTTGTACCTAAACCAATGGGACCGAGCAGTGTAGCAGCCCCTGTGCTTAGTTCAATCGTATATAGATTAGTCAAACCTCCAACGTTCAATGCTGCTACCCCCCGTCCTGAAGCTGCTGCATTTGATGCATTAACTCGTACATTTGACGGAATATCGAAACCGCCAACTTCAGTAAAGTCTAGTGCAGCACCGTTAAGCGTAACTGACAATTGAACTGTTTGGGTGCCATTGTTAGGCGGGTTCTGAATAAACAGGCTGTTGCTAGTTGGATCTAGCGTGTATTGAGTTGTAAAAGTGGTTCCAGTGGTTCCATTGAAGCTGTTTGTATAGGCAGTGGCAGAAATCCCTGTAGAACCGACAGGAAGTCCATTAATTGCACCATCTGAGTTAATACCTGTTGCTCCAGTATTTCCATCAACAGCGAGACCTGTAATTGGATTGAGGCGGAAGTTCAACCCAGTATTTGTGACGACACGGATACGATCAACCGTTGGATTAAAGTCAAAACCAAAACCAGTGTTAGCAGGGGGTAGATCAACAGGATTACCCATAACATCAACAAGGGCAATTTGCCCTGCTGAACCACCGACAATTGTTGCTGTTGCAGTTTGAGGGTCAATCAGGTACAGAGTGCCTGTGTTATTTGTACCGTTAATTCCCAGTGCATATAACTGCCCAGTAGCTGGACGTAGGTCAATGCCTACTAGGATCTCACCTGGCGTTACACCAGTAATTGTGGCGGTTGCTACTGTTGCAGAACTGGCACTATTGAACCGAAGGAGTTGAGTCCCATCGGCAGTCAATCCAATCAGAGGTACGCCACCAGGAGCCACTTCGTTTTGGAGTGCAAACCCTTGAACTGCATCTGTGCCTGTACCCACTGTTCCGATCAGTGTGGCAACACCTGTAGAAAGTTCAATTCCATAAAGTCCGGTGATACTACCGACCGTGAGAACCGCAAATGCCTGTCCAGTGGCTGGAGTATTTGATGCTGAAACATTGACACCAGATGGGATATCAAAGCCATTGACACTAGTAAAGTCTAGAGGAGTGCCATTAAGGGTGACTACCAGTGGCGATGTCTGGGTGCCATTATTGGGTGGATTCTGAATGAATAGTGTATTACTAACTGAATCCAGTGTGTATTGTGTGGTCGTTGTAACGTTGGGAGCGTTGTTTGTATAGGCAGTGGCATTGACTGTAGTGGTACCACCATTGATTGAACCATCAGGATTCACACCTGTTATGGATAAGTTACCATCGATCGCCGCCCCAGTATTGGGATTAACGCGAAAGTTGAGTCCATTGGAGGTAACAATGCGGAGGCGATCGACTGTTGGATTAAAATCTATTCCAAAGTCGGAACCTGTAATTGCAACAGGGTTGCCGACACCATCAACAAATTGCCCTAATGTCCCAATAGCAACAGCTAACCCAGTTTGGATACTAATGGCATAAAGCTGGGCATTGCCCATACCATCGCTAGCGATTCCGTAGAGTTTGCCGTTTTGGGGGCGGAAGTCAATACCTACTAAATTCTGCCCTGTCACCAGTCCAGTAATAGGGATATTAGCATTAAGGTTATCGGGGTTAGAAGTATCAAACGAGATCAGAGTGTTATTACTGAGAACGTATGCTGTTGTCATGTTTTAATTTCTTTACTTAATAATTTTTTGAATAAACTTGGACTGTAGCTGTGTGGGCTGAGGATTTGATAAAAATCCATCTTGATTGCCGTTGGCATTCCTTGAATAGAAGTCCAAGTGTTTTTAGATTTAGGTATGTGTTACCCAGAGCTAAACAGTCTGGTGAACTATTTCTTTACAAGATTTACTTAAGGGTAAGAACTATAAGTGCTAATGTACTCAGTAAAACTACGATAAAAAATGAAAATTCAAGTTATTTTTTCAGTAATTTTACTGAAAAAATAAGCAGTAGTGCTTCTTTTTAATCATCGGGGTGCTTAGGCAATACTTCTTGGTTAAGGACAAAAGCAGGGTAAAGTGATAATTCTTCTCCAAGAAGTGCGATCGCCTATGGCGGGCGGTACGCCATGAGAAAAAGTGGTGCAGCTAAAAGATTTCTCGTTAATCACGCCAACGTTAGATACCCCCAATTAATATTCAAAGCGATAGAAACAGTCATTTCTTCGTCCGTGATTAGACAAACTCTATCAGAGACAGGCAGTTATAAACCCACTTCCGGTTTTTCTGTAAATCCATCCCACATCATCGGTGAAAGGTTAAGATAAAGCGCTTTTTGTCAATCAGTTAAAATACTCAAAACATCCTTAATAAGAATGATAATCGTATGGAGGGAAGGGGGAGGAGGCGAGCGTCGCTCGCCTCCTCCCCCTGTTTTTGATTATCATTATCTTAAAAGTCTTTAATAGCTTAAACAGCAGATGAAAAAGTATTGTAACGACGTAAAAAGTCGGCAACATTGTTAGGT
>NZ_JACJSI010000385.1 GCF_014698065.1 Nostoc flagelliforme FACHB-838 | reverse complement strand
GACCATCTCCATATCTGGTTGCTGTTGAATAGCAGTAGTGATGCCGAGTCTGAATACCTCTTCATCCTCAATAAGTACTAATCGAATCATATAAAGTTTTGATTGTTTTGATTGTTAGATACTAAAATATTTATATCACAGTTATTGATGTTAAGTGTTTTAATTTTTATATATACAAACGTAAAATGAAAACAGTTACTTTAGAAAAGTATGGCAGTCCAAATTAAGTAAAAGTATTAGTACTAAAGTCTGAGTGAATAAAAATTTTTTCAGTCTAAAATAAAAATATTCTAGAATTTAAAATCTAATTGGCATTCATAAAAGTAGCGAAAATCACAATCTATCTTGGAAAGCATATATGCAGCAAGAATCTCTAAGCAAGCAATTGGATCTTTCATCTCTGTTACATGATGTATCAAGCAGTTTTCGAGCCACATCATTAGTGCTGAATCAGATAATTGATGGTGCTTATGGACACTCTTTAGAAGAAATCAGACCTTTTTTAAAAGGTTTGCAAGAAATGAATGAGCGAGGACTGGGCTTGGTTGATAGAAGAACGCCTTTTTTAGAACCTAATCTAACAACGTTAGTGCAGTTTGATATGTTAGATATTTTACAAAAGCAATATTTTCAATACAAGGTAATAGCACAGTATCATTCCTTGAATCTCCATTATGAAACACAAGTAACATACAAGCATGGAACGCAAGTACAGGGTGACAGCATCAGTATCGACAGAATGCTATGCAATCTTTTAACAAATGCTATTAAGTACACTATAGAGGGAGATATCTTTTTAAGACTGCTCAATCAAGAAGATGATTTAGTCATTGAGATTGAAGATATCGGTTGTGGGATTCCCGCCGAACAACTCTCCAATATATTTATTCCGTTTTGGAGATCGTCCCAAAACATATCAGATAAGCCAGGGATAGGAATGGGATTGTATATTGCTTGGATAGTAGCTTATGCTCACGGACTGAGTATGAGGGTGGATTCAGTAACTAAACAAGGAACCAAATTCACCATTATATTTCCTTACAAAGGTGACGGGATATATGGGGTTGATGGTAGGATGTGCCTCAAATAACAGAGGTGAGTTAATGCGTTACTTATATGATGTGAAACTTTGGGACAGGATTGAAACAGGAGTAGAATTTCTAATTTTTGCGGCTTTGATGATAGCGGCAATTATCAAACTGGGTAACAGCGATTTTTTACAAGCATTGTTTTACATAGTATTAGCTGTCATTATCTCACCCTGGTCACAATTCGAGCGGGTGACTAAGCGATATGTTTTAGTAAGTGCGTACATTCTTGGGTTGTTTGTCGGGTATTTTAGTTAGTCTAACTCTGGGCCGTCAGAAGATGGCTCGTTTTGTTGTTGCTGTGGCGGTGGCTGTTGCTGTTGCACTCTTATATCGAAGTTGATCAGCTTTTGTGTTTCTTGTGGTGAAAGGTGATTGTGTATTACTTTGTATTCTTCCTTGGCATCTACTTTATAAGCACTAAAAGCCGATTGATTATCACTTTTGCGCCAAACAGTCAGACGCTGCATACCTTCTCTCATCAACAAATTTAATTGATAAGCCATGCCTTCATAGACTCGACCGCCAATAGTATCTTGTCCCTTTGTAACGATAATATTCATTAGTGCAGGAATAAGAGACTTTTTAACAACCTGATTATTTTCAGTCTCAACCAATTTTGACTGTTGGCTGTCAACAAAAGGCAGTTTGCGCCCTTTAGTTTCTAATATCTGCTGCAAGAATGTCTTTTTCTTTTCATTGATCAAATCTTCAACTCTTGTTGAGTTATCTATATCTGGCGTTTCCTCGGATTTATTTAAACCAAATTTTTGAGCGTACTCTTGGTAGTATTTTTCCTTAAGGGATTGCCTGTAATCTTCAGTACTTTGAGCATTTTGGGACACAGATAAAGTATTTCTCACCTCACTAATAAGATGTTCACCAACAGTCAGCTTGCCAGTTTGCTGAATTTTAGATTGAAATTCTAAATGTCCTTGCGCTACAGTCTCATGACTTGAACCATCTTTTTCTAACTGCTCCCAATATTGTTTTAAAACTGGATGTAGTGGTAGCACAGCGTTGTCTTGTTTTGGAGAATTAAAGCTTGCTTCTTGTGGGTTTGATTGTGTCTTGCCATCTGGTGCGTTGGGCGTAGATTGAGTAGATTGGTGTGACTGCTCCTCGTCTAAATTACGGGTAATTTCGGGATGAACGGGCAAATCAATGTCACGGGTATCTGTCGGGTTGCCTAACATTGCTTTGTAATTAATATGCAGTTTTTGAGCCAATAATCTTAACTTCTCCAAATCAGCTTCAGTGATAGCCAAAGTTTTGACTTGATGAGTCATACCAGTGTCAGTTTTCTCAAACTGAAAGCGAACAGCTTCCCGATTTGTACCATTGTGTTCAGTTTTGAGTAATTGCAGAGTAGATGTATTGTCAATTGAGCTTAGTTTCAGGCTTCGTTTCATAATCAAAGCAGATTTTGATTTCTCTACCAGAAGTTGCGAAAACAGCTAACTCATCAGCCAGATAGGAATCACCAATTTTCTTGCCCCACTCGTTTTTAGGTGAGCGATAGCCGGAGGAAATTCCCGGTAGCCCAATGGCAGCATAACCCTGGCTTAACAGACTAGCCGCCTTCTTCGCCCCCTCTGTAATGACGAGTGGGATATTGTGTTTATACACACAATACCAAAAACCACTCAAGCGATCGCTATCGGTGGGGTTTACTCCAGCTTTTGAGTAAATATTTTGGGCAATTTCCCCTGGAACATCTAGTAAGAAAATACTCAAATCAACTGATGGTGGATGCTCATATTTGATGAACTTGCCTTCAACCACAACAGTGAACCCATCTTTTTTCACGGTTTTGGGTCTGGGGCGGTTTGGCTTATAGCATCCCCATTCTTTAACTTGAGGTTGCTCACCAGGGGTAAGATTAGCAAATGTGCGCGGATCTACTCCGGAATTACACCACCAGCCACCTGCATCTAAGTGGGAATAGAGTTCTAAAAGCCTAGTAGAGAGGCTACCTGTATTTGTACGTGAGAGTTTGTCGCTGATCATGAGCCGTTCCCAAGCTTCATGTTCGCCACCGACATAGCTAAAATGAAGACTAGAGAAGTTGAGATGTGCAATTTCTGGTGCGATCGCACTGCCTACTACTAGCTCGTGCCAATGTTGCGGATCAATGTGTTCTGGGTGATGAGGGATATGTTGAGTATTTTGTGGCTCAAGTTTTTCACTAGTTATGGGAATTGTGTGGTCGATGACAATCTTTGTTGTTAAATTATCATCTGCAAGGTCATAAGAACTAATCACTCTTATCTGGTGACTCTGGTTATCAACTTCATTGTTGGCGCTGGTTTGGTTAATCAAATCCTCATCTACAAACTCAGAGGAATTATCAACACTCTCTTGATGTGATTGTGATAATGTATCTTTAAGTTCATCTTCACCTGTTAAAAAAACATTTCTCTGGATAGAAGGATTTAAATCTAGATTTTGTTGGTCTTGAATAGGTACATATTCCTGGGGATTTTGAGAATTGAATGGTATAGTTAAAAACTCAACAGATGTGGCAGAAGGCGGAAGAATTAAGGGGGAATTGGGGTTGGGTAAAACTGGAGGTAAATCAGGAACAGGAGGAAAAACTGACGGTGTTATATCATTACTACCGGGGAGAAGTTTAGGCAATAAATATGCCATCATCTCTTCTACTTGTTCTATTTCCTCATCTGTTACACCTTCAAAGTTACCTTTAGACCATTTCCAACCACCATCCTCATCAGGAGTAAGAAAATAAGTTTCTTCTCCTATTTCAATTCGACATTTTAAATCAATAGCTGATTCGATTGATTTATAAATAAACTCTCCTAAAGGATAAATAAAAGCTCTAATAAAATGCTGACTAGCTCTAGCGTAAGCGGAAGTGAGTTGCAAATGTCGTTCATCAAACATATTTTTTGTTAATTATTTATATACTGTGCCTTGTGCTGTACTCTTGTTTAAGAACAACAGTTGCAGCGGATCTGCAAATATTTATTATTAGCAGGGTTTTCTAAGATCCGAGAACAAGATTGACGTAAAACCTCATATTGTTGCCAGTTAGCCCCCAAGCATTTGATATCGATGAGCTTACCTTGGGGTGTAATGCGATTAAAAATAATATGAATATAAATATTGCCCTTTTGAATATCTAAAAAACAGATATACTGCAAATCATGCCAGCCGATACCGTGAATATATTGGTTAACAATTTTCAGACAAGATTCTTGATTTAGTTGGATGTAAGTGTTTTTTAAGCTGATGATAGTATATATGCCCAAATTCCTCAGCTTTCGTCTAGTTTTAGATAAAGTCTTAAACTCCTGAATAATTTGTCGGGGAGGCAGACTAATATCAATAAAACTACCATTCGCTAAAATCTTTTCTTGAGATAGTGTTTGAATTAGTTCAAAATTGCTAATTTTTAATTCTTCAATAGTCATTTTCATAACAATCAAATTCCACTGTCAGATTTGTTTTGATTAATCATGCTGCCGACTTCTTTGAATGTTAGTCCAGAATTATTAGAAATAGCTTGAGGATTTTCGGGAAGCGGAAAGCGTGAATCAACTTGCTTAACTCGCAAAGCTAAATCTTGCTGTGAGGGAAATTTCTGTGTACTCTTTCTAGCTAGTAAACTGACAATTCTTGCCCATTTAAGCTGATTGTATTTATCAATATTTTTGAGTGACTCATTAATTTTGATAGTTTTGAGTAAAGGAACAGACCCCTCCTTTTGATTGGCATAAGCCGGATTAATAAAAACACATTTGCCAGCAATTAGTTTGAGAAACTGAGCCGATTCAAAAAGCTTTCTAGTTTTTTCTTGGTCACTAATACTAGTGCTATTATTTTTACCCCCAGTAGAACGGCTTTTTTGCTTGTACTTAATCTCTTCATCACCTAAGAAGCTGGAAAACAATTGCGCCGACTCGTTCTCACCAGGATTAAAGATGAATTTAGTGCTGCAAGCGCCAAGGATAGCTTTAGCAATATCCTTACCGTAGTTCTTCTCAAGCTGCCCCATATTTTGGAAGCCGATAATACCGCAGAAGCCCTCAGAACGAGATTCATTCAGCCATCTATATAAATCAGGCAGATAAATAGACGGTAATTCATCCAGTGCAACGATCAGTGGATCTTTCAGGGCAAACGCATCTAAATATAGTACACGTATACTAAGAAGCCAAGAAAGGTAGCGATCGCTTTGGAGATGGAGGTTGAGCAATGAGGCTTTGATGATAAAGTCATTCTAGAAGTAGAGGAAAGCCCCTAAAAAAGCGTGAAGCTCAAGCCGAAAATTACGATTGCTG
>NZ_JACJSI010000384.1 GCF_014698065.1 Nostoc flagelliforme FACHB-838 | reverse complement strand
TTTTTTAACCAGGGGATTTAAAAGTATAACTCAATAAAGTTTTCTATTTTGAAGAACCAAAACACATCACCAATCCAGCCCTGTCTGAAGCAACCTCTGCTTCAACCTTGTGTAGCGCTCTTGGTCGTCAGTAGAGCGCACCGCCAAAGATATCGCTTTTTTCGCTCCAACAACGATCGCTAACTTTTTGGCACGGGTCAACCGCACCACCGGAACTCGCCCAGAATTGATCAGGTCAGCGAGTATTTGGCCTGGCCCTACAGATGGTAACTAATCAATATCTCCGACCAACAACAGTTGAGCGCCTTCTGCCACTGCTTTAACCAAGGAGTATGCTAAGAATAAATCAAGCATCGATGCTTCATCAACGACAATTGTTGTTTGAGGTAAAGGGTTTTCACTGTCGCATTTAAATCCCCTTGTCCTGGGGTCAAATTCTAACAAGCGATGTATGGTTTTGGCTTCAAGTCCAGTCATCTCACCCAAGCGTTGAGCAGCCCGTCCAGTTGGTGCTGCCATTGCAATAGATTTACCCATCGCTTTCCAAAGTGAGACAATTGTGTGGGTGGTGAAAGTTTTTCCAACGCCAGGACCACCAGTAAGGATCATGATTTTAGAATAGGCTGCTGTTTCTACAGCTTGGCGTTGCTGTTCTGAAAGCTGAATTTCACGGCTGGCTGTAAAGCGGTCAATCCAATCACGCACGCGCTCAATGTCGGTGCCAACAGGCTTTTCCAAGCGTTGGCGTATCAGTTGAGCTAAATTCTGTTCCGTATGAAAGTAAGTCGGCTTGTAGCAAAGTAGCGTTTTATCTTCATCCCGCTCTCGAATCAGGTCGTCTGCGAGAGCCATATCTTTAATAATGATCGCCACCGCTTCTTCTGTGGGCTGATGAGATTCGGTAGCCAGCAGTTTGATTACCGATTCAATCAGTTCACTTTGTGGCAGGTAACAGTGACCATCTTCGGCGCCTTCACTTAGACAGTGGACAATCCCCGCACGATAACGAAATTCTGAGTCCGGTGCAATTCCTATATTCCTTGCAATCTTGTCAGCAGTCAGAAAACCAATACCGTAGATGTCGGCTGCTAGCTGGTAAGGGTTCTTCGTAACAGTGGCGTTCGTCGAAGACGTGCCGAAGGTATCGCTTCATCATATTGCTTGTAAATTTTGACCGCGTATGTTGTTGATACACCGTGCCCTTGCAAAAATACCATTACTTCTTTTATGGCTTTCTGTGTCTCCCAGGCATTTTTAATTAACTTAATCCGCTTTTTGGCAATACCCTGGACTTCAATCACCCGTTCAATCTGGTTTTCGATGATGTCCAGGGTTTCTAGCCCGAAGTGAGCGACGATACGCTTGGCTGTGACTGGGCCAACACCAATAATAAGTCCACTGCCCAAGTATTTCTCAATTCCAGTGAGAGTGGCTGATTTGGTTTCTTTGTAGTTGACTACTTGGAACTGCGGGCCAAATTGTGGATGGTCACGCCAGAAACCAGTTAGCTGTAGAGTTTGACCTGACTGGATGTTAGCAAACCTACCAACGATTGTTGTGAGTTCGGTGCTACGCGGGCGAGTCAGTCTTGCGACGGTGTAACCTGACTCAGCAGAGTAAAAAGTTAGGCGTTCTACGACTCCGGTGATTGTTTCGTGTTGAGGAAAGGCGCTTATTTGTTGAGCGGAAAGATTAGAAGGAGTGGACATTGCTTATGATTCAGATGCCGCACAGCACATCATTGTATATAATACTGGAATTCAGTGAATATAGTACATAAATACTAAACCACACACCCAGTATTAGTGTCATCGAAAACTCACCCTAATTTCTCCGATTAACTTACTCCTATGAAACAATCTGTAAAAGTAAGAATATTGAATTTATTTACTTGTAGCAATAACTTTGTCAATTTCTTGTAATTTCTGCTGGAAAAGAGAGCGCATTTCATGAAGCTGTTTACTACTAGCTTTTTTAAGCAAATCTCCAGAAATCCCATTAACTTTTTGAAATATTATTTTTACCTCTTTTAACTCTTGTTCATTTGACTTTAAATACTTGATCTTAATTTTTCTAACCAGTTCACGAGTTTCTGTTACTGTCAGATTTTTCTTTAAGACTTCATCTGTTGCTGCAATCCGTTCGGATGCTGCTTGATTTTCGGAGATGTCTAATGCCTTGGCAGATAGAGTTGCCAATGCTAAAGCATGAGCGCCTTTGAGTCCATGCTGCCTGATGACCTGTTTTAAATCTTGAGGCAGATAAAGCATCGGCATTAGATTAGCTTTCACAGAACTAGGATTTAACCCTAACTCTAGCAGCATTAGTAGTAGACTCTGTTCTTTACCTGTAATTTCCAATAGTTCTAAGCCCTGCTGCTGTTCATCGACGCTAACAGCCATCAATTTTGCTAGCTCTTTACTATTTCCATTTCTCTCTATTCTTTTAATTACCGTTCCCAACATTGTGGAAACTTCATCCATTGACAAATTAGCGGACTTCATTACTTCTTTAAATACTGCCTCTGCTTTATCTAAAGGATTCAAGTCTTCAAACCCAAGAAAAGTTAGTAATGCAGATTGATCTAAGTCATTAGGCATTGCCACTATTACTGCACGAATAGTTGACCAGCCTAGTAATTTAGCTCCTTCAGTACGTAGCTGCCCATCTAACAGTATGTAACGACCATTACTCTGTCTGACTAAGATGACTGCTGAAATCTGCCCGTGTTTTTTGAGTAATCGTGCTTTTGCTTGTATGAATTCTGGTGTAATTGTCTGCCGAGGCTGATTAGGATTCGGGTCAATGAGATTTAAATCAACTTGTACTTCTCCTGATTGATTTTGAAGTTGTTCTCGGAGTTTTTGCAGTTCATTCTCTAATTCAGGAGATTGTGCGGTTCTGAGTCTTTCTATTTCTATTTGAAGTTCAGCAATTTTTTGTTCTTGCTCAGTTTTTTGAACTGCAATACTAAATTTACTAGCAATTTTAGGCAAAGCCACGATTATTTTTTCTCCTTAATTAAAGCGACTAAATCATCTGTAATTTGCTTAAAATCTTTACAAGCAGGATGTTTAGGACGGTATTTTTGTAAAGGTAGCCCGTGAGCGCTAGCATTTTTGAATTCATTGGAACTACGAACTTTGGGGTA
The DNA here is from genome assembly GCF_014698065.1 of Nostoc flagelliforme FACHB-838. Classification (GTDB taxonomy): domain Bacteria; phylum Cyanobacteriota; class Cyanobacteriia; order Cyanobacteriales; family Nostocaceae; genus Nostoc; species Nostoc flagelliforme_B. The sequence goes on along the minus strand of NZ_JACJSI010000384.1, from coordinate 2,249 downwards.
AAGTTTCAATTGTAAATGTTCAGTGATTTCTGGTAATTGCTCTAGATATTGTCTGTGCATTGCTACGGTATCATCATACATACTTGGCACAAACCCTAAAATTGGTGGACGAGGTGATAACTGTAACTCATCACTGGTTGAAATGCACCATTCTACCAATTCTGCTGAACCAGAAATCGCTTTCATTTCTAATTGCACTGGAACTAATATGTGAGTTGAAGCGGCTAAAGCATTAACATTCAGCATTCCCAATGTGGCTGGGCAATCCAAGATTACTAGGTTATGAGGTAATGGGTAGTTTTTTAAGCGATCGCTAAGTGCGTACTCTCCTCGTTTCCTAATTACTAATTCGTTGGCCATTTCAGCCATTAATGGATGTCCTTGGCAGACTTGAATTTTTGATTCTTCCCAAACCGAAATTAATTTCCAATCCCCCTTAAAATCTTTGGATAATGCTTTAACTAGAGTATTAGATACTTCAGCAGGTGGTACCCCACAAAACACATCTAAAGAGCGTTGTGGATCTAAGTCAAGTATTGCTACAGAAAAGCCACGTCGAACTATCTCGTATGCAAGGTGTACACTGAGTGTAGTTTTACCTACACCGCCTGCGTTAGCTATCAGTGAGAGAACTATCTGCTTCATATCAGTTTTTTTGTCGGATTTTGAAATTCGACATTAAGCTTGTGAAAAATGTATATCATGCATTTGTATTTGTCACCTATTTCTGTCGTATTTTAAAATACGACATATTTTTTAAGGATTGAGAAATAAACAAAATTAAATTGAAATCAACCCAACGTCCATCTAAACCATCAAAACAGCAACAGCCCAAACCCATTACCTCATCTGTTAAATCTGATTTGACTTTAGTTGATGAATAACTCAAAACTCAGTAACAGCCTGACCATCCCCCTGTCGAGGAAAAACCCATGAAGCCGCCAAAAATTGAGCCGCAGGTGACTGGCAAGCGCAACAAGAGAAAAATAGATTTACCACCAGCAACCAAACCTCATATACCCTTCCAAGACCGCTCCGAAGAACCAGAATTACCGCCAGAAGCCTGTCAGCACATGCAATTCCTGGATTGCAACTCGGAGGTAGGGCGTGTGATATTCGAGTGCTACTACTGCAAGCAGGGGGTAATCAGCGAGTACACTGGAGAACCCGTAATGGGCAAGTACAAAGGACGACCAAAGAGTGATTTTCACAAAGGTAAAATGCCCTAACTGTGAGCAAACAGCGATTAGGCTGCAAGCCAGGGAAGTGCTTTCGATTACGGCGATACCTTCACCTTGGCAGCAATGATGGCACACTCCCTCTTCAAGAGTGATTAGTAAGAGATATTCGATTGATAATGCAAAAGTTGAAAATTTTACCCTTAATAATAACTGCACTAACGGCACTGACACTAACTAGTTGCAGCACTACTACTACTGAACAGTATGAAGCTACAGCACTCACCAGTTACACCTGGCTTGTTTTGTATGCTAATAACCTAACTAGTCAACCACAGCCACGCATTGAAACCTTTGCTAATACTTCAGTGGTGAATCGGAATGGAGTAAAACCACCAGGAGCAGTTGTTGGACCAGACGACCGTGGGCTATGGTGGCCTACTTTACCGCCGAGGCCAAGTGTTGATGAAGTTGAACAACGCAAAAAATCTCTAGAAGAGGCAAGCAAACCTGAATTGATCAAAAATGTAAAGTACTTTCCTGACCTATGGAGTGGGTAATACTCAGAACACGCTACCTACTAACTATGAAGTTTATCGACAAGTGGTAAAAGCTTACCCCCAAAGGACTCCTCTGCAATTGACTTTGGGTGTGAATGATAATTCAGTTGAGAAAGCTGAACCTGTCAGCAAGTAGTAACCCACTCGTTATATAGTCAGCACGCAGTTAGAGATCAAAACGGAATTGCTTTTCAACAAAAGGTTGACAGTAAAGTATAAATCAAAGAGTCAACAATGATCTAAATTAATTTCTGCTACGTTGATAAAAAAGATTTCAGAAATTCTTTGTGGGGGTTACATAGGGTCTATATATACCCCAACAGTAGTTCAGGACTTCGGTGACATTTTGACCCCTATATAGGATGCTTATAGGTTCTAAATGGGGTATATTTGATTGATTGACATTTTGTGCCCCATTTAGCCCCCAAGGGTTTATGATAAGCTCTTGAGATTAGGAAAAAAAGTAAAAGTTATTTTATTCTTCTTTCTCTTGCTCTTACAGATCACTTGA
>NZ_JACJSI010000383.1 GCF_014698065.1 Nostoc flagelliforme FACHB-838 | reverse complement strand
CAGGGCGGCCGCATCATGTCAATAAGCATACTTTATTGAGAATAGATTTAAAATCAATGTCATTAAGTTTTGCTTATTGCGAAAGTTTTAGGCGATCGCTTTGGGGCTTAAAAAATAATCAAGCTCGAAATCCTGATTTTTTCGTTGGTTCTTAACCTTCGTTGTGATCAAGAGTAATTTAGATGCGTTTGCCCTGGTTTCTACACTGCTGGCAATCCCACTACTGAAATCGTTTTTTCCACCAGTAATATCAACAGGGCCAGTAACATTAACATTGACATTCCCTGCATCTCCGCGTCCTGCTGGCTGGGTTTCAGATGCACCACGAGTAATAGTTAACAGTTGAGCGCCATCAATTAGTGAAAGGCTTGCAGCATTAATGTTGATATTACCTCCCTTTCCTAGACCCCCTGCCTCAACCGTGCTGAGAATGGCAGTCGGTTGACCTGCAAGGAAAACAGTATCGTGTGCCCGCACTGTAACATTTCCCGCATTGCCTTGTCCAAATGTTGAAGTTTGTAGTTGAGCGCTATCTCGTAACAAAAAAGAACCAGAATCGATAGTAATATCGCCTCCATTGCCAACTGTTCCTGTTTCTGTACGGCTGAAAATCCCAGTGCGAAAATAGTAGTTTTTCGCCCTAGCAATATCAACTGCGCCGATAACATTAATGTTGACGTTGCCCGCACTTCCGCGCCCTGCTGGCTGGGTTTCAGATGCACCACGAGTAATAGTTACTATTTGAGCAGCATCAATTAATGATAGTGTTGCAGCATTGATGTCAATATTGCCACCTTTACCAATACCCCCTGATTCCACCAAGCTTAAAATGCCAGCAGCATTTACAAGAGAAACAGCATCTCGTGCCCGTACTATCACATTCCCCGCATTACCAAGTCCCCAAGTTGAGGCTTCAAGTTGAGCACCATTTTGTAATGAGAATGAACCAGAATTGATAGTAATGTTACCCCCATTGCCAACAGTTCCAGTTTCCATAGAGCTGTCAATCCCACTGTAAAAACCATTTTTCTGCCCAGCAATATTAACAGCCCCTGTTACTTTAAGATTGACATTTCCTGCATCCCCTTGCCCTGCTGGTTGGGTAGCAGATGCTTTGCGAGTAACGGCTAATAGTTGGCTGCCATCAATTAGTGACAGTGTTGCAGCATTGATGTCAATATTGCCACCCTTACCGACACCTCCTGCTTCTACCGTGTTGAAGATGGAAGCATTATCTAGAGAAACAGCATCTCGTGCCCCTATTGCCACATTCCCTGCATTCCCTTGTCCAGAAGTCGAGGTAAAAAGTGCAGCGCTTTCTTGTAAGGAAAAGGAACCAGAATAAATATTAATGTTACCCCCATTACCTTTTGAATTCAAACGCACAAAATTGCCAATTCCACTCCCAGCAACTTTGATTTCCTCAGTAGCATTAAGCGTAATATCTCCTGCAACAGTTTCAAATGTCCCCAAACCTTGCCCAATACCACCGCTTAAAATACTTCCTTCTAAAATCTCTAGATTTCTAGCATTGACTGCAATATTACCCCCACCAGCCCCAGTTACATATATACCTGCTTGATTGGTGAGGGATATCTCAGCTTGCCCAACATTAGAAGGAAATATTAAGCTGAGATTCTTACTATCTACACCCAGTAAGACAGTACCAGATTCGCCCAACGCTCCTAACTCCACTCGTCCACCAAAAGCATTTAATCGTCCCCCATTCATGCTGACATTACCACCAGCAGCAAACTTTTACCATCTGGTACTCGTAAACCAAATGCATTAAAGCCTGCCAAATCTGTTCCTGCAAATGCAACTGAGTTATTTTGAATCGCTGCGTTTTGATTAATCTGATTAAACAGCAATGCTGAAGGATTAACAGCCAACAACGCTGAAAGGATATTTTTCTCAGTAGCATTAAAAAATCCGAGATTTTCAAATTGCAGTGCATTCGCTGTAGTCGCAACAAAAGAACCACCAATATTCAATTGGGCATTCTGACCAAAAATAATCCCGTTGGGATTTATTAGAAACAGGTTAGCTGCGCCCTTAGTGCTGATTATCCCATTAATATCAGAAACTGAACCACCTGTGACTCTACTAATAATATTCTGAATATCAAAAGCATTATTGAAAGAAGCAGTGCCACCAATAGGCACAGAAAACTCGCCAAAGCTGTGAAACAAATTACTTCCTGCTTGCGTTCCTCCAGTGATATTGAGAGTGCTACCATCTGGTGCAACAATTGAATTGTTAGGTAAACTACCATCTGGAGTTATTTGAGCGCTTGCATAATCAATGGTACAAAAGCTGATACCTAAACCGACAGCCACTGAAGCACCCCAATGAGTAAAACCCAAACCTGACATCGCAAGCCTCCACCAATAGCAGTAGCCAACTTTAGTTAAGCATAAATCAAGTTACTAGCTACTAAATAGCCAATAATCAGCCCACTAAGTTTTCACCCGAAAACTCCGGTTTTTCGCAACTACTTGAATAATTTACAAAACTTTACTTTATAAAGTTCTCAAACTACCGCTCACGCGACCTTTCCCACCGAATCAACTCCCCATCCACAATCGCAATCCCCCACTGCGGAAACTTCGCCAGCACCTTTTTAATCACAATCTGTAACGCCGGATCATCCCAACACTCTTGCAAAAAATCAAACCCCGCATTCTGCCCTGAATTCGCCGCAACTTTAAGTTTCTGCATACGCTCCGGTCGCATATTTGACCTCGCAACAATTGCCTCATGCGACCACTTTTCGGGATTTGGCACGGGCGCGGCGGAACTTTCACCCTCATCAACTGCTTTGACTTCTATACCTGAAACTTGCTTTTCTCGCGGCAAGAAAGCAGATTGACCCTGTTCTACTTGCCCCGGTGTTTGATTAGCGATCGCTACTTGTGCCCACATTAAGAATTCCCACGCTAAATGCTAAATTTTATTTAGCCACCCAGCAGGAGTTTTCTTTTTCTTATGTGGTTCTGGTCTGCCGATTCAGTAGAACAAGAATTATTTGATTTGTACGCTCCAGCCCTGCAATCGCTCGGTGTAAATTTTAATGACGAGCAACTCCAAGACACTCTAGAAGCAGCAAGCTATGGTTTAGAAGATGCTTTCAGGAGCGCAATCGTTTATATGCTTTGGCTCGAAGAAAACCTGAAGCCGATCTACCCGACTGCCATACTAATCGACGCACTGGCAAATCAATGGCGCACCAAGTACTGGAAACCGGAGTATTTAGAACTCGAACAATTGCTCTCAAGAGGAAAGCGCTGGTGGAGGGCAGCAGTGGATAAGTGGGGTTACGACGAGCGTAATCAACTGGTTGCAGATATATTTTACGACCACGGGCAGGAATTTATTAAGTTCCGCAATGGTAAAGAAATTCTAGTTGACACTGCTTATAAGTGGGGATGGGAGAGAGTAGCAGATTATGCGTCCCCGTTTTCAGAAAATAACTGGTCGCTTGGCAGTATCAATGCAAGGGAGTCTTAATCTACACCTTCTGCATTAGTGGATAAGCACCATCAAGCAGCAATCGCTTTAGCTGCACGCTATTCTAAGACAGTGTGATTTTTACTTCTCCCAATCCACCAGCACCCCATCCACGATCGCAATCCCCCGCTGCGGAAACTTCGCCAAAAGCTTTTTGATCACGATCTGTAAGGTAGGGTCATCATCCCAACACTCATACAAATACTCAAACCCCAGATTCTGCCCCGAATTCCCCGCCACTTTCAGTTTCTGCATACGCTCCGGTCGCATCATATTTGACCTCGCTACAATCGCCTCATGCGACCATTTTTCGGGATTTGGTACAGGCGCGGTGGAGCCTTCGCCTTCATAAACTGTTTCAGCTTCTACATCCGAAACCGAGTTTTCAACCAACAACGTAGCAGAATAACCCTGTGCTACCTGCCCCTGAGTTTGATTAGCGATGGCTACGCCCGCCGCAGGCATCGCAGAATTTAAAGAAAATTCATTTTTCAGTGACGTGCGCGGCGGAACAAGCACCTTCAAGACAATGCCTCGACTCAACACCACAATTTTGGCTTTCTTCTATCAACGAAGCAGATTGACTCAGTGCAGCGTTCACAAGCGCTAGCGATGTGCAGCCTATTGCCACAGGCAAGTCTTTCTCTTTCTCTGACCCCGACTCTCTGCTAAACTCTGCTTTTAAGGAACCTAGATAACCAAATATTGATAATGTCGTTAATTCCAAATACATTAGCAACCTTTATAGCTCTTTTCCCAATTGCCAATCCGATAGGTGCGGTTCCGGTTTTTTACACTTTAACAGCAACAGAAACACCGTCACAGCGCCATCAGCAGGCATTACAAACTGCTATCAATGTAGTTTTAGTTTTAGCTGTGTTTTTAGTAGCTGGCAGATGGATACTAGAATTTTTTGGGATTTCACTTCAGGTGCTAAGGCTAGCAGGTGGATTACTTGTTGCTCATACAGCGTGGGAAATGGTTACAGTTTGTCAACGCTTAACTCCATCAGAAAAGGATGAAGCTATGGAAAAAGAGGATATTTCTTTTACACCAATGGCAGTGCCGTTGATCAGCGGCCCTGGAGCAATTGGTGTAGTAACGAGTTTATCGATTAGCTTTAATCATTGGGTAGAGTATCTAGAATCTTTAGTGGGAATTGTTTTAATCGGAATTAGCCTTTACCTCTGTTTTGTCTTAGGAGAGCCATTAATTAAAAGGTTAGGAAGAAATGGTGTAGGAGCCTTAAATCGAGTTTTTGGTTTTTTTATCCTAGCCATTGGTGTACGGTTTATTGCTGATGGCTCTATTTCTTTATTGAAAGAGGCATTTCCTATCAAGTAAAATCAGCTTTGCTTTATCGCAAGTTAAAATCAAAAGGACTACAAAAATATGTTGGTCGTCTGAAAGGATTAAAACGATTACACCGTTGGTATAGTGCCTTTTGGATTGGAATGCAATGGTCAATTATGGGTAGGGACAATAATCAAATTTTGGGCTAATTTAGCCCAGGGCGGCTGTATAATCTCAATAAGCAAAATTTATTCTCAATAGAGCTAAAATTAATGTCATTAACCCTTGCTTATTGCGGAAATTTTAGGCGTTGGCGTAGCCCGCCGCAGGCATCGCTTTAAGGCATAAAAAATAATCAAACGCAATTTAGTATAAGTCTGCCCTGTAACTTACTTCAACACACTGCTTCTAGTCCCAATCCAATGGCATTTGAACGACGATTATGAGTAACCCCCTTTCCCATCCCGAAGATCCAGGCTTCCATTCATCTCTTCAAGAGAATCTAAAACAGCTTTCTGCTCAGTTGGGATCTCCTGTGTCCGAATTATCAGTCATGGAAATATACCAGAATGCGTGTGATCTACTGAGCCACGTTTCCCCATCACCTCT
>NZ_JACJSI010000382.1 GCF_014698065.1 Nostoc flagelliforme FACHB-838 | reverse complement strand
TATTAGAACTAATGCCACAGTCCCAAATCAAAAAATCTAAAGCCAGTGATTGGAATCAGCAGCTACTCGATTATGGGCGACAGTTAAGGCAACAGCAGCAACAGCAACGCCAGCAGGATGATGAATTGAGTCTTTAATAGTCAGCGTTCTAGTAGTGAACTGTACAGTTAGTTTTGTAGTATTAATGTAGCTGTTTGGTACTTCTTTTTGATGAAAGTGATTTTGAATTCACTTTCATCCTCACTTGTAATAAATAAACTTTTTGTTTAACGATGATAAAAAAATTACCCACAGGCATTAGTAGAGGCATCGGATTTCGGGGTTTGAAACAGTTTCGTGCTGACTGCTATGAAGTTGCACGTACCATACATGCAAAAGTTTTAGAAGTGAGAGAGGGTGGACAGTACAGAAATTACTACTTGTGCCGTATGCAATTGCGGGAATATCACAACTGTAGCAGTATGAATGTCACCATCCTGCTAAATTATCATCTGCTCGCTTTCAGCAGCACAGAAGATATACCATTTGTTTTTTTTGATGTGCCACTATTGCAAGCTGCATTTGAGTCCTTGGAGTATGAGGTGCTGAGTAAAGAGTATTTAGAAACTGATCCAACAGAAGAACATGTTGCAGATTTGAGTGCAGAAGAGTTAAAAGATTATCGATACTGGACACCGAATCAAATAGGACAAATAATTTTCAATCACTGGGATTGAAACCTAATAACGATTGGCTAGTAAAATATTCAATACTTTTGATTTATTTCCAGACTATCTTATTGCTAACTGTGCGTCAGAAAATGATATTAATTTTTGGCTGGAGCATAATATCACTGTGATATTTAAAAATGCAGAAATTCTGGCATTTTCCATTGATTTGCCATTACTGTGCCATACCCATGCCATTGGTATGCCAAAATTGAGCCAGTTTTAACCCTAATTTTCAATAGTGATAATTAGTTGAGAAATAACTTTTCAAAATTCCATTGAGATGCCATAAATCAGCCATAATGGGAGCCAATTTTTGATAATACATTTTTTTGCCAAAATTGAGCCATTGGAGTAAGTTTTTAGTTCGTATGCGAAGTTTTTGACGACGAACCCTCTAGCCACCAGATAAAACTTAACCGTGCCTGAGAAAAGCTTTGCTACTTTGGAGTTTAATGTACGCCACCGAACCGACTACGGGAGCGAAGCGGGTGTAAATTTAAAGCTATCTAGATTAATGTCATGTTGATTTGTTAATGAAGATATCTAAAAGCAGATAGTCAACGCTCTGCTTATTAAGGCCCCTAATTGTGATTACCAAATAGGAGGTTGATCTATTTTGTTAAAAAGCTGTTTTAATTCATATTTAGAAGAGACAGTCCTTTTAGTACAAGTACCGCAAAGTCAATCGCCATCTGTTAATGGTTTACGGGTACAAGTCGTAGATAGTAATGACGATTCTTTGTGCATAGTTAGGTTTATTTTTGAAGATTCCCAAGCAAAAATCAAAACAGCAACATCTGTGGATAATGCCATAGAGGTAATAGAAGAGTGGAAACCTGATGTTGTGATCAGCGATATTGGTATGCCTGGTAAAGACGGTTATTCACTAATTCGCTTCATTAGAAATAAAGAAGCCTTAGATGGAGGGTTTCTTCCTGCCGTGGCTCTTACAAGTTATGTATATCCGGGATACCTTAACACAGCAATAGATGCAGGGTTTCAGTCGGTTATTTGTAAACCTTTTGAACCACAGGAGCTTGTCGCAACAGTGGCACAGCTTGCTAGGGCGAACTTTTCTTGAGTCAGCCCGAAGTTGAGCCAAGATATGCGGCTCAACTTTATCCGTTATCTCTCTAGGTTAAACCTTAGCAAGCGGTCGTATTCGTCTTTAATTACCCCATAACACTCGCAGGAGGTCTCTTCTAGGCTCTGCGGATCAATAATTTTGATTTTCTTTCGGCTGCATTGGATGAGACCTTTCTTTTCTAGGATATGGGCGGTTTCGGTAACACCAGAACGGCGCACGCCCAGCATATTGGAGAGGAACTCATGCGACAAAAACAGTTCATCCGAGCAGAGACGGTCACTCGACTCAAGCAACCAACGGGCCATGCGTTTTTCTATAGTATGAAGGCCGTTGCAGGCAACGTTTTGGGAGATTTGCGCCATATAAGCCTGCGTGTATTTCAGCATCACGTCCCGCAGCGATTTATTGGTATCGAACTCCGAAAGCAGCAAATGTGCTTTCATTTTCATCGCTTTGCCCGGAACCTGGACGATGTACTCAGTTTGCGTCGTCTCCCGACCGCCCATGAAGGCGTTGATCCCTACCATCTCGCGGCTGCCGACCACTCCGGCTTCAACCGTCATGCCATCCATCATTGTGATTGTTACCGAGATCAGGCAGGTGAGAGGGAAGTAGACCTCGTTGATGGTTTCGTTGGGTCGGTTAAGTATCGAGCCGGATGAAAGCTCGACCTGCTCCATGTTGTTTTTGAGATGCTCGTACACATCAGGGGACAAAGCAGCAAGCAGAAGGTTTTTAGTATTAGGCAAGTGTGACACAGTGCAGTGTGGTTGTGTACTGCCAATGTTTTTTAGCATTACTAATGCTCACGTTAAGCAAGTTACAATCCAACGAATATTAAAGCTGTGTAACAGCTAAAACTATTATGTTAGCTACCTAACATAATAGCTTTACATTTAATAATCGCGTGCGAGTAGCATTAGCCTTGCTGCCTCTATTATGGACAGTCTACACCCCTAAGATCCCCATTGCTCCGTCAACAGGCTGATAAAAATTTATCTTTTTTCACCAAATTTTTTACTCCATCTAAGGAGGTCTTTTCTCAAAACTCTCCAGTCGCTCATAAATCACTAACCAAGCTAAATCTCTAGGCTGACCTGACCCTATGTCAGGCGAGCGCCTGCTTGGTCAAAGCTATTTTCTGTTAGTTTGAGCGCCTACGCGCCCCAAAAGCTGAATTGACGCTCCCACTAGCTCTTTTAGTGTTGGCGAATTGCCATCGCCTGTAGTCTGTTTTGGCCAGAGCGTGATGGCGTAACCGTCCGATGGAAGCGATCGCCAAAAAAAAACACCCTACTGTACCCAATCACAGTAGAGCGTCCCTTCATGACACGTATTAACCTAAAGGAGATATACTCAACAAGATAATTTACAGTTTATTTTTATACATCAGTGTAAGTACCACCTGCCAAAATTGCATCACCAAAGGAAGAGATTGACTGGCTTGCCAAAACCGATGCCCAGGTGTAGGGGAGCAAAACGACCTTAGCAGCTGTAGAAAAAATCCGCAGGTCTTATCAGGCAATCTGTTTGTATAACGATACTGTGGCGACTGGAGAGGGCGAACGCTTGGCAATTACTAACCAAGCACTCAGGGATTTATCAGGCTGTAACGGCTTGCTGGTACGCGATTGGATTGAAGCCCATAAAGATGAAGTGATTAGCCATAACGCGAAATTCGGTATGGAGAACAAGAAAGACCCCAGTAACCCTGCCAGCTATGCCAACAAGGGTAAGGACACAGATAAAATTCTGTTGCTGATAAATGAAGAATTTCTAAGTGGGGAAGGCTTTAAGGCAGGGAGAAACTAATCGGCGTAAGGAGTAGGCGATCGCTTTGCGAGAAATAGCTTTAGGAAATCTTACTTTCCATAACCTATCCCTGAACTATAACCCCACACTTGCTAGATATCCACCCGCAGTTGTATAGCCCGTTCCAAATCCTTCCATACAATCTAAAAGGTTTGAGAATGCTATGCATTCATTACACTCCACCCCTACATCGTCTTCATACGCGGTTGTAAGTTTTTTTAATATGCCCAACCTTCCCCAATTTTACGGTACAAGGTCGTTTTATTAATGCACACGGTGGATTGAGAAGCGAACAATTTGAAATTGTACCGCCACCAGATTTTAACCCCATGATGGCGTTGACTGATCAAACAAAAAAGCGGTTTTACTCACCCGTTTTTAACTTTGGTTTTGGTAAGGTACGCGGCGCAGAGGTATTACCCTGACTAGTCGCTCTTGACTTACCTTTTTTCGGTGCAGGTGGTGCTGCTGCTCTTTCCGCCTTCTTAACTGATTTAACGCCCTAATGCAGAAATTTTATCCAATCACTCCTAAAGATTTCTATGGAGCATACTTTACCTTTAAAGCCTCGATACTCAATTGTTGCGCTACAAAAATATGTTTCCATTACTTGAACGCTCTTAATGATTCCGACTTGCCACTTGCGAACACTGTCGTTGAAAAACTCAATTTTATCCCCCCTTTTCAATTCCGGGCAAGATAATTCGCTTTCTCGTGTATTTATCAATTCACCATCCTGTTGAGGAGAAAACCCAGTCACAGCAGGGCTGTCCAAGCTGTCCACCCCATTTTCGGCTGCCCCAACATCTTGGACAGGCTCAAAGCCAGTCACAGCAAGGCTGTCCAGGTTGGACACAAAGTCTTTGGGGACTGAAGGGTTATCAATTACATCAACGAATTGATTAACTTCACTTTCATTATTTTCCTCATCTTTTTTTTGCAATGCTAATTCTTGGGGGGGGACAATTGGACAGGGTGGACAGCCCTGCTGTGTAAGGCTTTCAGCCTGTCCAGGGTCAAATCGAGGGGTATTTAGTGGGTGGACAGGGTGGACAGGTAAGCTGTGTAAGGGTTCTGGGGTTTTGATCGGGTGAAAAAACTCCTCAAATTCTTCTATTCCCCCTTCAAGGCATTTATCTTTAAAGCAATACCAAAATTCTGCCCTAGATTGTGAGCTATCCGGTGGCCCCTCCGGTACTTTCATCTCAAATACCCCAGCCAGTGGTTCAATGAATGCAAAGTGGGACTGAATTCTTTCGCGCTTTCCGTTGACGGTGGGTGTCCAGCTACGTTCCTTGAAGTTGTGGGGCAAAACTGTTTTTAAATGGCTAATAAATTTGGACATCCCCAAAGGAGCATAACCATGTTCCCGGCAGTAAAGTACATACCAACTGTGTAAACGACTTTGTGGGATAAATGTTTCGGTCGTTGAGGGGCGTAAGCACAAATCCACAAAGGATTTGGTAGAGTCCCCGTACAAAGATGCCTCTAGCGCCAAATTCTTCGCTCGATCCGAACTTGGAGGCGATAACAAAATGCGATCGCGTTCTTCTCGTGGCATTGCTAAAGCCCAAGAAATGATGTCCGACTTCACCTCTTGTAGCTTCAGCCACAAGTCTGGGTCAGGGGTTACATCTCGGTTTTTTACTGGAATTGGGTAAGCTCGACGCATCCAGCCGTCGCCAGCATTTTCGATCTGTAGATGACTTACAGAGGCAACCCAAAACCGAATGTACCACTGGATTGAATAAGCTACTGGATTGAATAAAGCGCGTCCGCTCATTGGCCCATTGTCAACTAATTCGTAAAAAGCT
>NZ_JACJSI010000381.1 GCF_014698065.1 Nostoc flagelliforme FACHB-838 | reverse complement strand
TCTTGCCCTGTTGTAAGCTTCTGCTGCTGGAGAGTACCAATGTTTTCGCACTTCTATATCTTTATTAGAGTAGCTAGCTATTGTTTGTTTCAGATTTTCCATAGCCTACTCATTGCTGTGCGCTAACAAAGTACAAAATTAGTATAAAACTATTCTGCTATTACTCTTTTTACATTTCTAGCCAGTTGCGCTTCGTCCAACTTAACAACTGAACTTCCCCACATGGTCATTGCTCCTGCTCCGAACGAACCATTGGTTGTCACGCATCTGGCTAGGTTACATCGTGGGTGCTGTTGATGCTGGCGCTTATCTGTTGTATGACGGCAGTTTCAAGAGTTTTCGTTACTTGTGCATGTATAGAGCCTATTTGGGATCTTGGATGTAGAGCTGAATGGCACGCTTGTAAAGGTAAAATCGTTGAGGCGGCAGGGGTGCTCTTGAGCAAAGGAGCAGGGGAGAAAGAAGAAATTTTAGGCATTGCGTTCAGATATTTAGAAATTCCCCTCTGCCCCCCTGCCCCTCTGCAATCCTTACGCCGCTTCCCCTTCAGCTTAACTTAGTGCCATTCGATGTAGAGCTAAAATCAATAATAAATGCTATACTCCAGTAGCTTAATCGACAATCAATTTTTGGGAACGCAAAAGCATCAATGGTGATGATGCAACCAGATATATCTAGCATTTCTAACAGTGCTATGATAAAATCACGATTTAAACCTATTCTCAATTCAGATTTTTGTAACTGCGAATTGCGAACTTGTACTGAGCGCAGCCAAAGTATTGCGAATTGTGAACTGTACTTGACCAATCCCCCAAGTCCTCATCATGCAGAGATACCTGGTAGTAGCCGCAAGCTAGGCGATGTGTCCGACAAGGCGCAAAGCGTCTAAGAACTGTATAGGAAAACCCGATGAGTGGCACTTCTCGATTTATACAGGTGACGATGATTTAATTGGCAGACAGTGCAGCAAGTCGTTGAAATGCCGATGGTACAGGAAGATTTGCCAACTGCTGGCGGATTATCTCGACACACTCCGCCGAACTGAATAAGGAGGTATCAACTTCCATGTCATAAATACCAGGGATGTGAACTTCGCTCTGCCATAACTCAATCGGATGTGGCACTGAGGAGCCGAGAACAGTATCCATGTTCTGGCCTGTATTCCATCGTCTTTCCATAATTACCTCAATTGGGCAACGAACACCCACGAACAAAACGGGTAATCCATCTAAACGCCGAGCGCAATTGACCAGAATACCCCGCTTGATGGCGTATGCGTCATGATGTCCGACATCAACAACGACATTGATCCCCAAACGGCTGTGAGCAGCAATAGATTCATACATCGCACTGTACAAAATGGGAATCAAAGGTTCAATATCTTGGCGTTCTCCCCCTGGTCGCAGACCAATTCCCGGCAAAAATCTTGCAGGAGTCATCTGCATAAACCCATCGACCCCCAAGTTCATCCATAGACCATTAAATGATTCTTGAATGGCTGTGGCAATACTCGACTTGCCTGAGCGTGGAGTACCATTGAGGATGATAATCTGCCCCAGATCATGTGTCTGTTCCATGATTTTTCCGAGCATAGTTGATAAAAATGTAAATAAATTACTAACTCCGGTCTGTGAGCAATTCAACTCGATAAAATTCAGATTTTGAGGGAGAAAACAGATTTAAACGGGACGCTCCCAAGGTTCACCGTACTGTCGATAACCAACTCGCTTGAAGGCAGAAATCATCCGCTCGTTACCCACCCAAGTATCACAAAACACTCTCCAAACGCCTACTTCTTGTAATGTACGTGTTCCTTGGGACAAAAGATCGTTTGCAAAACCCTGTCCTTGATACTGGGGCAGAACGCCAATATCGTAAATAGTTCCTTCCTCTTTGCCATCCTTGGCGCATCCTGTAAAAATAATCTGGAAGCACTTTAATAGATTGTAATAAATTTATCAGGATTTTTAGTAATAAATATTCTGCACGTCCCAATTCTCGCTTGAGGTTTGTCTGGTAAATATTTGTAATACACAGATCAATATAGGGACGCAAAGCCTTGCGCCCCTAAGCTTCTGAATTCTGCGGGAAATGTGGTTTGGATTAGAGCCGGTCAGTTTTGTTGACTATTGGAGTTTTATCAGTGTCAACATCTAACTCTTCACGTCGAATTGTTTCTTCAACTTCAACGGTTTCTTGATCTACTACTTTTTGTACTCTGACTTCTTCTCGCAAAAAAGCTTCTTTTTGAACATCAGCAACTTCTTCATAAAGTTCCATGTGTGCTACTTCACCTTCACGGAAGTTAGCTGTTCCAGGAGATACAACTTTACCTGCGTCAGTAGGGGTAACTCGCTCAATGATGATTCGCTCTTTTTCCACGGGGACAGAAACTCTTGCAGTTTCGGTTTCTACATGCTTACCAATTGCAACTTCTCCGGTTTTCCGACGCTGTTTGTTAGCAACTAGCCTTTCTTCGTAGAGTTTAAAGGTTTGGTCTTCGCTGACATCATATAGATCCGCGTCGTAAGCGTATGTGTAGTTATTGCGATCATAAGTGGGAGCAGTAAGTCTAGAGGTTGCATCTAGAGGTGCTGAACCTTCTACAGACGGTGTGCGATATGCACTACGCACCTTTTCTTCATAATCGTAATTGAGTGCTGTATGCTCTTGATATTCAGGCAAATTTTCTGCTTGCTCTCTTGTTAACCCAATGACATATACGCGGTTTGCTGTAGAGTCAATGCGCGATTTTCCCACTGGTAGTAATACTTTCTTACCAGAAATCCAAAAGCCTAAGTCAACAATTAAATAGCGGAATGCTCCTAGCTCATCTACTACAGCATCACTCACCGTGCCAATGTTCTGATCAGTTCCCTGAACATATACGCTCATCCCTTTGATGTCACTACCTTCAATAGCGTTATAGTAGTTTGGATCAAACTCACTTATTTTCTGGAGTGGCATTCTTATATTCCTTAGAACTTTACTGTTCATTTCTTAAATGATACCAAACTTAGTTTAAGTAAATCTTCTTTCGTAAGGTTGATTTTGCTAGTTTTGAAACTGCTCCGAAGAAGTAATTAAACATAATGAACTTAATTGTGAATCTTCAGTAAAAAATAAAAACACCAGACATAGTATCATATTTATTGCTAGCTTAAAAATTAGTTGATAAATAATTTTTGACATTTTATGCAGCTACTTGCTAGCTTTTGTATAGCTACTTGCTAGGATAGTATATCAATAATAAATTTAGCAGAACTGATAGATATAAAGCATTGTAGTTAGTTTTAATATTTATTAATGCTTAACATTCGAGACAAATATGCTGATATTTTGTAAGGTTAATTATTCGATTCTTAAAAATGTTATGTTACTCTTAAGCAGGACTAAAAATCCTTCTAAAGAAGGATTTTTTCCACCATATATTCTGTTTAGTTTAATAAATAAGCTTGATTTTGTCCTCGCTTACCTATTACTAAATAGATATCCGGATTTTGTTGTATGCAAATATTAAATTTGGTATAAAAGCTTTGTACAGGCTGGCTTACAATATTCTCGATCAATGTAATTTAGTACTAAGACTAGGTATATATAAGCGCTTATTTTCTCTTACTAAAGACAGTTATAGCCCTTCCTATAGAGAGTAGTGAAACCTATATTATTTGTTTACTCTATAAATACTGTAATCAAAAATTAATTAGCGATTCTTAGTCCAGTTAAATTTAATCAAGTAACTGTGTTTTAAACATGAAGCTACCTCAAATAATTAGCACAATATTTGCAGCAATTACCTTTGGATACCTTGGGTCTCAATATTTAAGTAGAAAATTGATGTATCTCATCGGTGTTGGAATGGCTGGAGTTGGTGCAGTAGCATCTGTTACTCCCTCTAAAAGTCAGAAAAAGTTAGAATCTGAATTTCAGCAACAACAAAAATAATTACAATTAAAGAAATAAATTATAAGAACAACTTATGGTAAAATTCAGGAGCCAAAATAGTTAAAGAATTAGACAAACATTTGATAGGATATCCTATCTCTAAAATTTCTCTTTTATTTGTAGTGTAGCGCAGCCCATTATAAGTTTATAATACTCTATAAAAATGATTAAGCCTAAAAATTTGTATCGCGGACACTTAATGGAAAAAGTTGGTCACGGTAAAAGAGCGGTATTTCAAACAACTGTCAACGAAAAAGAATAGTCTGCTGTGACTGAATTAGAGGTAAAAACAGCAATTGATGCTTGGATTGATGAAGGAGTGGAGCCTTAGTTATTGCCTACATAGCTATACTTTGTGCCGACATGAATAATTGGCTTGCAAAACTGGGAGGCACAGAATAGCCGATAATTGACCCAGCCGTAGCAGTTTCATTGGGAAAGTCGTACCAACCGGGAAACCCTTGCAAGATTGCAGCCCCTGCAATAGACAAGGATTTGACCGTACCATCCGGTAACCAGATATCAGCGAACTTACTACGGTTGCAACCTTTGTGATCGGTGAAATGCGACCGCAGTATCGTATTGCAAGGTAAATGTCCAGGTTTATATTTAGACTGTGTACGCCCCCCCAATCTTTCTATTAGCAGTGGTGTTGGCGCATTCCCGGCTAAAAATTTCTCCAAAGCTTGCCGTTGTTTGGGGAGTAGTTGGGAATCGGTCATGGTAGGGATGAGATGCGCGATCGCCTCATACCAACCTATTGGTTTTCTGTGAGCGGGTATTGCAACGCGAAAACCTCTACTGCCAACCAGGATTAACCGCCGCCGCGCCTGGGGCAACCCAAAGTCAGCCATGTTGACCACGCTGTAATCGACTAAGTACCCCTCAAGTTCCAAAGTATTCAGGATGATGGCAAAACTCTGACTGTTTTGATAGCGCGGGACATTTTCTAGCGTAAACACCCGTGGCTGCAACTGTCGGATGGCTTCAGCAATAGCGATCGCTGTAAGCAAGATTTATAGTACTTGTACAGAGGTATAAATAATTGCCAAATTATAAATTGAATGCTGGTAATAGATGATTATAGTAAATTTATATACTTTATTGATGTGAATAACTTGGTAGAGTATTTTTGTGAAAGTGCGCCTACCGTAGGCGATCACCAATCCTTTGCCTTTATTACAACCGCCCCTCCATAGTCTACGATTGCTCCCTTGAGGTGATGGGGCAGCGCTTGAAGGGCGAATGAGAAGCATTGGTTTCCAAAATCTGACTGATGGTGTTACAGCAATTGTGGCGTTTTGTACCAGAGGTTCATACAGATACCCACGTGGTAAATATGCATATCTTACGATTACGGAGAATTTTAACCCTATGTCTACCGGAAGAATATAGAACATCGCGCTAATATTAAGTAATATTCCGATAGGAATAGACTTGTTCTAATTTTGAAAGTTTTGAGTAGGGGAGAACATAGGCGGCTGTC
>NZ_JACJSI010000380.1 GCF_014698065.1 Nostoc flagelliforme FACHB-838 | reverse complement strand
CCAGCGTCTGGGTACATCAGAAGAACTGGCAGAAACAGTGGTTTGGCTCTGCTCTGATGCAACTTCCTATATCACCGGACAAACGATTTCCGTAGATGGTGGTTATGCCATTCATCTGTGATCTAGAGCTTGGAGAAATGAAGTAAATGAAAAGGCGAGATGTATTGATTGCTTTGTCCGGGTTGGCTGCGATTACCACCGATGCTCTTTATCCCACTGCTGCTTATGCCAGAGAACTGTCTCCCATTGAATTGCCTTCTAGCTTTCAATATCCTAATGGCATTGCGCGTACTAAGGATGGCACACTTTATGTTGGTTCTGTTACCAACGGTCGTATCCTACAAATTTTTCCAAACGGTAGGATTGAAACACTTTTTCCGGGTAACAGCGACATATTTGCTATTACTAGCCTCCGCCTAGATGAAGCACGAGAAATTTTATGGGGAGCTTCTCCTGATGTTTTAGGCACACCTCAATCCAATGGTGAAATTGTTCGTAGACCAGGGCGAATTTTTGCGCTCGACACTCGCTCTTTGAAAGTGCTGCAAATCATCATCATGCCTGATGGTGGTTTTGGAAATGATCTTGCACTCGACACGAATGGCGGTGTTTATGTGACCGATAGCTCACGCCCTCGAATTCACTACCTCTCACCTGGAGCGAGTCAACTTCAGACTTGGGCGGAAGATGAGCGATTCCGCACCCAATTGCGATTTGGACTGTCTGGAATTGTTCGCAGACCGGACGGTGTTTTATTCGTGACGATGTACTCTGATGGTCGATTGTTTAAGGTAACGCCGAGAACGGTCGAAAATCCCGTGATTGAAGAAATTAGCCTACCTCGCAAAATCGATGGTTCCGATGCGATCCAGTTAGCTAGTGATGCCTCTCTCATTATGCTTGAAGCCGGAATCGAGAGTGGCAACGGTCGCGTATTACAACTGCGCCCATTGGAGGCTGGAGCGAGATCTCAATTTAATGTCTTAGCATCCAGGATGGATTTACCCGTTAATTTAACCGTTGCAGGCCAGGAAGTTTGGGTAACAGAATCGCTCTTCCGTCATCGTCTTGTGCCAGGACAGGAGAAAAAGATTCCGAATCGTTTTTTTGTTCGTCGTTTTGTGTTGCCGTAGATATATCTGAATTTTTCAAACGCTGCCAGTCCCCAGGCTGAATCTGTCCCCTTTTTTCTTACCCACTTGACAAATGTGCAATTATCTTAAACTGTCACGGGTGTCAGAAACCTGACAGTACAAGTGCAAAGCCTGTGTGAGGAGCCAGCAAACCATCAAGGCTTTCACCGAAACGCTGCGGTAGCTTCAACGCGGTTGTTTAGATCGTCTCGAAAAGATGAAGAATTGCTTAAGCCACGACTTGATAAGATTCCGTCCGAGGAATGGAAGGATCTCAATCTTGACCTAACTCCACGGGAATATGTTATGGACTAGAGCGGTAAAACTTGCTAGAGGTAGGTTGGAAGCATAGTAAACTCGTTTGATATTTTCTAAGACGCATACTTAATTAAGCCTTTAGTCTCACCTCTCCAGTTAGTTTTGCCGTTCTAGGTTATGGAAAATAGATCAGCCGAAGAAAGTTTGATGGTTGGGACATGAAGTACTTAGTGTGAATTTGCGGTAAGCTGACAATACCTTACCGCAACCAAGTTGCACTATGATGTGATTGAAGCATCTGTATCCGGCTATGTTCAGAAGACATCTATGTTAATAGTGGGTTTGTCACAGTGCGTTGCAATTGCTCGATACTGCCTGAGTTTATTGCTCTTGTCTTACTACTAAATCCACTTCTGTTTTCAATTTTTGACAATCGCTTCAAGCTGACTAAGCAGATTCTCTAGCTGTTGAGTTTTTTTCGGATCACTCCAAAGCATCTTGTTTTTCTTTGCCACCTCAATCGTGTTAGTTAAGCGTTGTTTCAGACTTACAGGTTCGGACTCGGACAGTGCTTTTTTACTACCATTCAATGCTTTAACTCGTTGCTTAATTTCAGAAAGGCTAAGGGAATTATTGATAGCTTCTTCTAAAACTTTTTGCCTGCTATCTTTGTCTTTGACACTAGCAATCAAAATTCCTTTAGTGTAATGAATTTTACCTTGACGAATAGCATTCAATATCTCTACTGGTTTTTTAAATAAGGGAAGTCGAGTTGCAACGAATGATTGCCAAGTAATTCGCCCGAATGAATTAAATACCTGTTGAACAAGTTCAGCTTCTTTACTAACCAAAACGTTTTGGTTAACAGTATTTTTTGTGGCGTTGTTCATTCGGTAAAGAAAACTAACAACTTGCTCAGTTTCGTAGCCCAGTTGAATTTCAAGCACTCGCAAAGTGTTGTCTAATTCCTCTAAAGCACTGAAGTCACGGCGATTTGTATTTTCTGATATCGCAGCATAAAAAGCGGTTCGATCATCCCAATCAAAAACCTTGACTGGTATATCTTCCAATTTTAGTATCTCTGCTGCTTTTAATCGCCGAAGTCCTGCAACCAACTCATATTTTTCAGATTGAGTGGGATGGGGACGTACCCACAGAGGAGAACGAATTCCATTGGGTTGAATATCATTTAGCGCCCATTCTTGTAGCTCTTCTAAATCATAGTAATGTCGAACTGGCTTGCCATCTGGAATAAATGTGAATGTACAAACAATTGCGTTGTGCGGAATGATTTGTTCTTGAGCTACTTCCGCTATTTGTACAATTTCCTGAGTAGTGGCTTGTCCAAAGACAAAGTTCAGTTCTTCATTGTTAGCAATATTATCCTTGAGTTTTCGTCGAGTCATGATTCTGATTCAAATAACTTCAAAGCTTCTGTTAGGATTTTGACGTAAGCACTTGCCGCCGCTTTAGGAGCTTCTCCCTTCATACGAAATACTGTACTACCTTGTCCAGGTGCATCCTTGATACACTGACGGTCAGGAAGGGTAGTATTAAGCAAAGGTATAATACCGCTTTGCAAAGCTTCTCTAGCTTCTCGTAATAAAATAGTGTTGTCTTTTACTGCATTTAGATAAAGCGCTGCTATCGGCAGCCCTCCTCGAATTTCCTTTGCTTGACGCACAAATTGTACAATTTTACCTGTACTTGCTAAATCGATCATGGAGTCCCTGCAAGGAATAAGTACTAAATTAGAACGGATCAAAATTGCTTTTGTCACCTCACTTGCATTTCCTGGTCCATCAACAATTACAACATCATAAGACTCTGCTAACTTTGGAAGTTCGTCAAATAAAACCTCTGGATCACCAATGACCTTACAAGGCAAGTTCAGATCCTTCAACCAACTTGATGAGCTTTCCTGCCCATCTGCATCAACTAAGATAGTGGAATGCCCCATCTGGGTAAACCAATCAACAGCATGAACTGCTCCTGTTGATTTCCCTGCTCCACCTTTCTGGTTAGCAAATGCCAAAATTTTAGGAAGCTTTTCAGATTTGGTCGTAGTCTTCGTAGGCTTGGATTTTACCATAGGAGCAATTCTCACTTTGCAACAATTGTATTAGTCTTCATAGAATTATCATTTCTAAGATAATTTTCAAGTATTCTTTTAGAACAGATTCAGCAGAGTATCTATTATCAAATAAGTCAATTAACCCAAATATATGGCTTGATGTTATCACTGATTCAAAATAAAGAATAAAAATAAAGTTAACCAAAACGTTTTGGTTAAATAAAACGAATATAAGTAACCCCCCTGACAGAAAGACTAATGAAATCTACTGAGCGTCCATCTAAAACACCAGAGAAACAAGAGCCAAAGCTCAACGGTCAAATTTCCAAATTTAGCCCTATCCCGGCTGATGATAAGTTGCCGGAAGAACTCACAACTGACCAACAGCCTGTCCATCCCCCTGTCGAGGAAAAACCCCTAGAGCCGCCAAAAGTTAAGCCGCAGGTGACTGGCAAGCGCAACAAGAAAAAAATAGATTCACCACCAGCAACCAAACCTCATATACCCTTCCAAGACCGCTCCGAAGAACCAGAATTACCACCAGAACCCTGTCAGCACATGCAATTCCTGAATTGCAACTCGGAGGTAGGGCGTGTGATATTCGAGTGCTATCATTGCCAGCAGGGAATAATCAGCGAGTACACCGGAGATCCCGTAATGGGCGAGTACAAAGGACGACCTTCAGTAATTTTCACAAAGGTAAAATGCCCCAACTGTGAGCAAACAGCAATTAGACTGCAAGCAAGGGAAGTACTTTCGATTACGGCGGTACCTTCACCTTGGGCGTGAAAAGTAAAATGTGCATCGACTGCTTTTTTTAATTCGTTATATGGGAAGATTTTAAAAATTGCTCATGGGACATATATGGGGGCTATATATGCCCCAAGAATGGTTCAAGACTTTGGAGACATTCTGACCCTTATATAGGGTACATATAGGTGTTAAGTAGGGTACATTTGACTATTTGATATTTTGTACCCCACTTAGCCCCCAAAGGCTTATGATAAACTCTTGAGTCTGGAGAAAAAAAAGGCTTTTGAGCAGAGGAGCAGGGGAGCAAAAGAAAATTGTTTGCATTAACAATTATAGTTATCGGTGTAAGAAAAACTAATTATTCTGCTGAAGGTCAGAGTTGTCCATTTTGAACAGTAAATAGTAAACACTAAGAACTGTTTTAATTCTCTCCCTTGCCCCTTGCCCCCTGCCCCTCTACTCCTCCAAATTATCTGAACAGATAATTTTCACTTTCTCAAAGTGTATTACCTTTGTCTTTATGTCAAACATTCACAGCTTACAAAAAATTTTTCCTGCGGGTTTCGATAACGGTTACGGAAGTCTCAAACTTTTAGTCGAAGGCTTTGAAGTAGTTCGTGTGCCGAGCTATATAACCAATGCCGAGATGGAAGATGTGCCAGGGCGTGTAGTTTTTAACGGTAGTGCTTACACTGTTGGAGAGTCAGCTTACCGGACAGGGAATTATTTTGATCGCAACACAGACAATAATGAAAACAAAGTCAATAATGCGTTGTTGACTTTATTGGGTGCATTAGCACATCTCCCACACCGTAGGGCTTGGCACTTAAAATTAGTCGTCAGTTTACATGATGTTGGTCTGGCTGATGAATTGCAAAAAGTACTCAATGGAGAATATCAGCCAATACTTGCTGGCAAGCAATCAGATGTGAAAGTAGAAGTGGTTAAAGTTGTATTAGAAGGTATGGGTGCATTGTTTGGGCATCCATTACCCAAAAAATTAACCATTTTAGACTTTGGCAATGGAACAACCCTGTATTCTCGTTACAACCGGGGTCAGCGAGAAGTTCACACTGCCTACCCTATAGGTGTAGAAGTTCTCATCGATGATATCTCCCAAAAAATGAAACATTTAAATGGCGGAAAAATCGGAGACCCATCTAAAATCCGATTTTGTTTGGAAATGGGGCATACCCGATACAGCCGTGACATCGATAT
>NZ_JACJSI010000038.1 GCF_014698065.1 Nostoc flagelliforme FACHB-838 | reverse complement strand
TGGTCATGGTTGAAGAGTCGAATTCGTCAACAACTTATTCAATTTGACTGTATCAGGGATGCTATGGAATATGTACTTCGCCTAGCGTCCTAACCGCCTTGTCTGTTGCTATATTTAGTCAGTATATGTATATATGCAACCGGATTGTTTTGCTTTCCAGCAGAAAAACCTGTTTTTTGGAATGTCTTGGTAAATCAGATTTATTTGCTACTTAATGATCGTTAATTGCTCATTGAGTAAAAAAATTAATCCAAATGATAGATAAATATTATTCTATATACCCTATAATTCTCATAATTACGGTATCCATGTAGAAATACCGTAGATTTAGGGGTGATTCTAATGAGCAAGTCGCAACAACCGATACAATTAAGCAAATTCCTAAGTGAAGGGATACAGGCTTATGTCATGAAAGCTTTGCAGAGTATACAACTCTGGTACCAGCACGCAATTAGAACTTGGTTGAATGGACACACTACACAAAGCTTTGTAAGTCTGTTTCTCATCGCTACTTTTTTGAGTGTAGCAGTAGCCTCCTGCTCTGGAAGGAGTTCAGCTAGCAAAAATGATGTTAATCTGAAATTAGTATCTTTTTCTGTTACCAAAGCGGCTCATGACCAGATCATACCCAAATTTGTAGAGAAGTGGAAGCAAGAACATAACCAAAACGTCACTTTTGAGCAAAGTTATGGAGGTTCTGGCGCTCAAACTGCTGCTGTAATAGCCGGTTCGCAAGAAGCAGATATAGTACATTTGGCACTTCCCTTAGATGTCAACAAAATTCAGCAAGCGGGTTTAATTAAATCTGGTTGGGAAATTAAAGCTCCGAGAAGTGGTATTGTTAGTAGATCAGTTGCTGCGATCGTCACGCGCGAAGGCAATCCTAAAGGAATCAATACTTGGGCAGACTTGGCAAAAGATGGCGTAAAAGTGATTGCCGCGAACCCAAAAACCTCTGGTATTGCTATCTGGGAATTCTTGGCTTTTTGGGGTTCGGTAACTCTAACAGGCGGTGATGAGGCGACAGCACTAGATTATGTCACCAAAGTTTATAAAAATACCTCTATATTAACGAAAGATGCTCGTGAGGCTAGCGATTTATTCTTCCAAAAAGGTGAGGGAGATGTCTTAATCAACTACGAAAATGAGGTAATTTT
The DNA here is from genome assembly GCF_014698065.1 of Nostoc flagelliforme FACHB-838. Taxonomy (GTDB): domain Bacteria; phylum Cyanobacteriota; class Cyanobacteriia; order Cyanobacteriales; family Nostocaceae; genus Nostoc; species Nostoc flagelliforme_B. Next base: position 65,390 of record NZ_JACJSI010000038.1, on the reverse strand, counting down.
GGCGGAAACAACTGGGCCGAAACTGCCTTACGTCGTACCAAAAGTGAATATTTCCATTGATAATCCTGTAGCCGTAGTCGATAAAAATGTCGATAAGCACGGTACAAGAGAAGTTGCACAGGCGTTTGTTGATTTTCTCTACTCAACAGAAGCTCAACGGGAATTTGCAAAATTACAATATCGTCCTGTTAACCCCACAGTTACCCAAGAAGTAGCATCAAAATATCCCCCAATTCAAACTTTATTTACATCTCAAGATTTGGGTGGTTGGGATATTATCCAGAAAAAGTTTTTTGGAAATGGGGCGATTTTTGACAAAGTTCAAGCTGCAAGCAAAGCATAATATCTCTCTCTTGTTCATGCAGCATGATCTACTTACAAATAGCCAAGCATAAGAAATTCTCAGTCACTTTATCTCAATTGATAATTTATGAGCTTTCGTAGCCGATTTAAGAATAGCTTCTTCCTAACATCTTTAATGTTTATTGCCAGCAGTATCACTGCTTGTAACGGTAGGCAAGAATTGAAAAGCCAGGTGAGTATTGATGGTGCGGCTGTAGGTTTTTTTGTTTCTTTAGCAGTTGCAGAAGAATACGGAAAAGTTAAACCTGAAGCTAAAGTCAGCGTTGCCTCCAGTGGTACTGGTGGTGGCATTAGTAAGTTTTGTGCTGGTGACATTGATATTGTTGGTGCTTCTCGTACTATTAGGGATGAAGAAATAAAAAAATGTAAAAGTAAGAATATTGAATTTGTTGAGTTCCCCATAGCTTTAGACGGCATCGCTGTGATTGCCAACCGTCAAAATAATTTTGCCAAATGTCTAACTATAAAAGAGCTAAGTACGATTTGGAGCGCTAAATCAGACGGCAAAATATTAAATTGGAATCAAGTTAATCCCAAATTTCCTAATCAACAACTGAAGCTTTATGCTCCGGCTTCTGATACTGGAACGTTTGATTATATGACTCAAGCTATTACTGGCAAAGCCAAGAATGGTCGTACAGATTATACTCCGAGTCACAATCAAAATTTACTCGTACAAGGAGTTTCAGGTGACGTATCAGCTTTAGGTTATGTAGGCATATCTTACTATATTCAAAACCAAGATAAACTCAATTTAGTTGCTGTAGAAAGTCCTACAGGAAAATGCGAAAAACCAGTTCCGGTAGATAATGTGATCAAAAATATCTACACACCTTTGTCTCGTCCCCTGTTCATCTATGTCAGTAAAAAATCCTTAGATAGTAAGCCAGCAGTCAAAGAATTTGTGGCATTTTATCTAGAAAATTCTTGGAAATGGGTAGACAGCGTAGGTTATGTAGCATTACCTGACGAAGCTTATGTCAAGGTAAAACAAAAATTGGCTACTGGTGAAACTGGTACAAAATTTAAAAAAGCAAAACCTGGAGAGCCAATCACAAACTTTATTTAAATAATAAAGTAGGATTCTTTGTAGTATCATCGTATTCAAAATTTAACTTTTTATGCAAAATAGCAATTCTGAAGAAGACTCTTATCAACTGTTCAGACAGTCACTAGAGAAAAATGCATCTGAAGATATCTTAGAAAAGATTATTGCGGTAATTTTATTTGCTTGTGCTTTAGTTTCTGTTGTGACTACCTTTGGTATTGTCTTAATTATTTTTCAGGAGGCATTTGGTTTTTTCCAAGAAGTTACCTTTGCTCAATTCTTTCTTGATACTAAGTGGACACCTCTATTTGCAGATAGACATTTTGGTGTTTGGCCCTTGATAGCTGGTACTTTCTTAACTACAGCTATAGCTATGGCAGTTGCTATTCCTTTGGGTTTATTTTCTGCTATTTATTTAAGTGAGTATGCTCAACCCAAAGTAGCAGCAATTTTACGTCCAGCAGTGGAACTTTTAGCAGGGATACCAACTGTAGTATATGGTTACTTTGCGCTGTTGTTCCTGACACCATTGCTGCGAAATATTATTCCTCTAGAAATATTTAATGCCTTGAGTGCGGGGTTAATGATGGGGGTAATGATTACTCCTACTGTTGGTTCCATCAGCTTAGATGCTATTCGAGCAGTTCCACATTCTTTGCGTGAAGGAGCTTACGCTTTAGGTATCACTAAGCTAGAAAGCATTTTTAAAATAGTTCTACCAGCAGCGCTTTCTGGAATTATAGCCTCGATTATTTTGGGTATTTCTCGCGCTGTGGGTGAAACGATGACTGTCCTTATTGCCGCAGGTCAACAGCCAAAGCTGACTATTAACTTTGCGGAATCAGTAGAAACAATGACAGCTTACATGGCACAAATTTCTGGTGGAGATAGTCCGCGTGGTAGCCTCAGTTTCAAGACTTTATATGCTGTGGGCGCTCTTTTATTTCTAATGACCCTAGCTTTGAATATTGTTAGTTACTGGATTGCAAATCGCTTTAAGGAAAAATACGATTAATCAGTATGGCTACAAGTTATCAACAAGATGGTTCTTTAGACTCTGCGGCAGAGTTTACTGATAATGTTGAGAGTAGAGAGACGTTAGGAAAAGTATTTGAAATAGTTTTTTTGTTAGGGTTGCTGATTGGTATATTTGTCCTGGCCTTGCTACTTTTCGATATTTTTCGAGATGGATTAGCCAGATTTTTAACACCCGGCTTTCTAACAGAAACCCCTTCTCGTTTTCCTGAGGAAGGTGGAATCCGTCCTGCTATTGTCAGCAGTATCCTTTTAGGATTTATTGTGATTGGCGTCACTGTCCCTATTGGTGTCGGAGCAGCTTTATATCTAGAAGAGTATGCACCTAAAGCTTGGTGGACAGCGATTATTGAGATTAATATCAGCAATCTGGCTGGTGTGCCTTCTATTGTCTATGGATTGCTGGGTTTAGGAGTTTTCAATTATTTGCTTGGGTTCGGCCCCGCTTTAATTTCCGGTGCATTGACTTTATCTTTGTTGTCTTTGCCAGTAATTATTGTGACAGCTAGAGAAGCAATTCGTGCTGTCCCGGATTCCTTGAGAAATGCTTCCTACGGTTTAGGTGTCACCAAATGGAAAACTATCAGTAGTCATGTCATACCCTATGCTATTCCCGGTATTTTGACTGGGGTGATTATCTCTGTATCCCGCGCTATTGGTGATGCAGCCTCTCTAATTGTTGTAGGTGCTGTGGGTTTTCTCACCTTTAACCCTGGTTTGTTCCAGAGATTTATGGCATTACCCATTCAAATTTATAGTTACATTACTCGTCCTGAACCGGGTTTTGCTGATGCAGCCGCAGCGACAATTATTGCGTTGTTGCTCTTGATTTTAGTTTTAAATGGTGTAGCAATTTATATTCGGCAACGCTTCTCAATACATTAGGTAATGAAATATCTAATTGATTACATTCACAGATATTAGGAAATACGCAAAATGACTTATAGCAACAGTAGAAGTAAATCAGATAGCGCCACAATTAACCAAGATAATGATGTCTTTAATCTTGAAGGTGTAAAAGTATTTTATGGGGGATTTTTGGCACTTTTAGATGTTTACCTAAAGATTCCTGAAAAACAAATTATTGCTTTTATTGGCCCATCAGGATGTGGTAAAAGTACCTTATTACGTTGCTTCAACCGGATGAATGATTTAATTCCTGGAGCGAAGGTTGAGGGTAGACTGAATTATCGCGATCGCAATATTTACGATCCCAAAATAAATTCTGTAAAATTGCGTCGCCAAGTCGGTATGGTTTTTCAAAGACCGAATCCTTTCCCTAAGTCAATATACGAAAATATTTCCTTTGGGCCGCGTGCTAACGGTTACAAAGGTAACATCGATGAATTGGTGGAAGATTCCCTCAGACGCGCTGCTATTTGGGATGAAGTAAAAGACAAACTCAAAGAGAAGGGTACTGCATTATCTGGCGGACAACAACAACGGCTTTGCATTGCTCGTGCGATCGCCATGAAGCCAGATGTATTATTAATGGATGAACCATGTTCTGCTCTCGATCCAATTTCTAGCCGTCAAGTAGAAGAACTCTGCCTAGAACTCAAGGAGCAATACACCATCATTATGGTGACACACAATATGCAACAAGCTTCTAGAGTCGCAGATTTTACGGCTTTCTTCAATACAGAAATTGACGAGCATGGTAAACGTCGTGGCAAATTAGTTGAGTTTAATCCTACAGTCCAAATGTTCAGTTCTCCTCAAACCAAAGAAGCTGAAGATTATATCAGTGGACGCTTCGGTTAAAGAAACATCATAGCAGAAAGGGAAAGGTAAAAGCCAAGTTCAGTTGTGAGCGACTATTATTCATTTTCCCTTTAACCTTTCCCCCGTACAAGCTGAGACTAGGTAATATAATATTTCCTTGGAGCATTTCAATAATTTTAAAATTTTGGAATGCTTTAATTAGTCTCTGATATCATGTTCGACTTAATACTTATGTCATTGCGAGGGTAGCGCGGCAATCCCAAACCTTTGCGATTGCTTCATTCCACTTCGTTGCATTCGCAATGACATATTATAAGTGATTTGCCGAACATGATATGACTTCCAAAAAAGTCTGCATTAGAGGGAGACATACTCTCTGTATATTAAATACCAAAGCACAAATTTTTTGCCGCAGTTCTGTATTTATTTGTCTTTTACAACCCCATAACCGTGCGATAATGAGCCTCAATTTGCGCGACGGTTTCAGACTTACGTTTTGTCTCCCATTGACTGCGATTAAATAATTCTTGTCGCAATTCATCAACGTTAATTGTCGTTACTTTGCCATCAGCAACAATCTGCTTACCATTTACCCAAGCACTATTAACAACATTTGTAGGACGCCCTAAAACTAGCAAACCAATAGGATCTGTACGGGGCAATAATGATAAATTGGTGAGATCATAAAGTACCAAATCGGCTTGTTTACCTACAGTTAAAGATCCGAGTTTATCTGCTATATTCAGTCCTTTTGCACCTCCCAAAGATGCCATCTCCACTGCTTGTCTGGGCGTAATCCAGTGTTGGTAATCTGAGTTTGTAACGTTGTGCAAGATAGAACCCATTTTGATGGCTTCTAGCAAATCTTGAGAGTCATTACTAGAAGCACCGTCACAACCAAAAGTTACATTTACTTCAGCTTGACGATATTTTAAAATTGGGGCGATGCCACTGCCTAAACGCAGATTACTTAAGGGATTATGAACAACTGTAGACTGGGTTTCGGCGAGAATGGCGATATCAGCATCATTTAACCACACACAATGGGCTAGTGTTGTACGATCGCTCAAATATCCGATTCTTTTCAAATGTTCCACAGCAGTACAACCGTACTTTTCTTGAGCGAGTTTTTCTTGTGCCTTGGTTTCGAGTAAATGGGAGTGACGACAAAGATTATAGCGATCGCTTAACTCAGTACACCCCTGAAATAAAGCATCAGTACATAATTGAATCCCTGTTGGTGCAACTAAAATATTTATACCCTCATCCGGGCGATGAAATTGTCTCACCGCCTCTTCGATGATTTCCAATGTTGCCGCAGTTGAGCGAAAATAAGGTTCATGCTTTTGGGCTGATTCTCCAGATGGAATACCCGCGCTGAGGGATTCATCCTGAATTAAGGGGGCGATAAAAGCACGAATTCCCACTTCTCTGTAAGCACGAGTGGCAATGGCGATCGTTTCTAACTCAAGTCCGGGAATTAACACCAAGTGATCTACTACACTTGTCCCGCCGGAAAGTAGAGTTTCTACCGCAGTACCCAAGGCGCTGAGATAAACTTGTTCGGGATCGAGGGGAGCAAAATCATACAGTTCCGCCAACCACAATTCTAAGGGGAAAACTGACATGATTCCTCGCTGCCACATCTCGGATGAGTGGGTGTGGGCGTTGAAAAAGCCAGGTAGCAGTAGCTTATTTTTGCCATCAATGGCAGTGCCAATTACTTGTAGATTAGGGGCAATGGCTGCAATCGCACCATCTATAATCTGTACATCTACCGTTGCATAATCATCACTGAAGGCAATCAAAACATTCTGGATAGTGAAATTCACCATATTTAACCTTGATTAAGTAATCGTCTTTTAAACTAAATTTCAAGTTACAAAATAGAAAATGGTGTTGGGTATTGGAATTTTATGAATTTACCACTACGGACATTGGGAGTTCCACCAAATGCGTGGACAGTGAATGATGCGATCGCAGATATCACTCGTCCTCAAAAGACTCCACAACCCGTTATTTTATCAACAGAAACTAAAACCCTGCATCTAGACTTGGCAAAAGCTGCTATCCTCGTCATTGATATGCAAAACGACTTCTGTCACCCTGATGGCTGGTTAGCGCATATCGGCGTGGACGTAATTCCGGCGCGTCAACCCATTGAACCTTTGAACAACTTACTTCCCGAACTGCGTGAGGTTGGCGTTCCAGTCATTTGGATAAATTGGGGCAATCGTCCCGACTTGCTCAATATTAGTGCTAGTTCGCGCCACGTTTATAATCCCACAGGGGAAGGTGTGGGATTGGGCGATCCACTGCCAAGCAATGGTGCTAGAGTACTCATGGCAGGTAGTTGGGCCGCAGCAATAGTAGACGAACTAGAACAGATTCCCGAAGATATTTATGTGGACAAATACCGCATGAGCGGATTTTGGGACACGCCATTAGATAGTATTTTGCGGAATCTAGGAAAGACAACATTATTTTTTGCTGGTGTTAATGCTGATCAATGTGTGCTTGCTACGTTATGTGATGCCAGCTTTTTAGGATATGACTGCGTATTAGTTAAAGACTGCACCGCCACAACTTCTCCTGAATATTGTTGGCAGGCGACATTGTATAACGTCAAACAATGCTTCGGTTTTGTCAGTGGTTCGCAAGAGATTTTAACAGCGTTGCAAAAGAGTGAGGAGTGAGGAGTTAAGAGTAGTTAGGGTTTTTGTAATTTAGAGATACAACTAAAAACTCAATATTCAAGACTTAGATTTTAGGAATTTTCGTACCCATCGATAACTTCAGAGGGGATAAATAAATGTACGCTACTCGTTGTGTAATTCCGGTGATCAAATCTCCTAAAGATTACCAAGTATATCGCATCAGTCCCAACGACTCTAATCGATTAGCAATTATCTTTGATTCAACAAATGCTAATACTTCCTTGACTTGCTGTATTGAGATTTTTGATGTTGGTGGACAAACACCGCCAAATCGCCATCAGTGGGCGGTGGAAATGTTTTTTGTCCTCAAAGGGGAAGCGATCGCTATGTGTGACGGCAAGAGTGCCACGATCAAAGCTGGAGATAGTTTATTAGTGCCTCCTACTGGAACTCATTTGATTAAAAATACTGGTTCTACTCGCTTGTACACGTTGACTGTGATGGTTCCTAATGAAGACTTTTCGGAATTGATTCGCAGTGGCATTCCGACGGAGTTAGATGAAGAAGATATGGCAGTACTGGGGAGATTTAATGCTTTAATGCCCTGTTAAAATAATTCGTAATACAGCAGTTTTCTTTTATATGAAGTACAAAGCGATGCACTTTGAAGCAGAAGGCATTTATTGCTGGAGGTAAGAGGTAGAAACTCTTTGTATCTGATTTTTAGTCCTGCATTTTGTACCTCACCTATTTGCAAACTGCTGTATCATTTATGTATACATTTTGAGAGATTGCCCGGCTTCTATATTCAGTAGTTGTTTCGCCAGTTTAATTCGCTGAAATATATTAGTAATTTCATAATATAACGGTTTCAATATCATGTTTTAGTAGCGACGATCTAGAAGATGACCCAGTACAGCAACCTAGAACTTAAAGAAGCTTCGAGCCAAGATATTGACTTGCTACTTGAGTTCATGTCAGGCTTCAATCAAGAAGAAAACATCAATTTTAATACAGAAGTTTATCGAGAGCGAATACATATTGCATTTGATTCCCCTCAACTCGTGAAGCTTTGGATGATTATTACAAACTCATGTGTCGGCTATGCGGTTTTGACTTTTAGTTTCAGTTTTGAGTTTGGTGGAATTTTAGCGACAATTGATGAAATCTACATTGTTCCTGAAAAACGTGGCAAAGGTTTGGGAGCATCAGTTTTACAGCTTTTAGCGCGAGAAGCAAAAATCTGTGGAGCAATAACCCTAAGTGGTGATATCTCTGATGAAAAGCCCTGGCTTTTTACTTTTTACAAGCGTGCTGGCTTTGAGTGCTACCCGTATCGTCCTTATTACAAACATTTATGATGGCAAATAGGAAGCGGCATAACAAGCCAGTTGAAGCAGACTCGCAAGAGATTTTGGTTGTGTTACAAAAAATAAATTATACCAATTTGAAAAAAGAATGCGACAGATGGGTAGGGGCACAACATTGTTGTGCCCTTACAAATAATTGATGTGTCGCAAACATTATTTTAATTGGTATTATCCTAAATTATTTCTAGATTTGTAGGAGCGCAAGTCCTTGTGCCCCTACATACTAATTGCAGCCGCTTTTTGGACACAAAATTAATATTATGGACAGGTTTAATTACTGTCTTTGGAAATAATTTGTTTAACAACAGTAAGAAATCGTTCCATATCAACCTGAGTAATAGCTCCCATTGTTGATACTCTAAAAATAGATTGTGCTAAATTTCCTTGTCCAGAATAAATGACATAATCTTGTGCTTTGAGTTGGTCGTGAAATTCTTCATAGCTGAAATTATCTGGCAAATAGTAGGCATTCAAAACCACAGATGAACTTCCTAAAGGAAGTAAAGGTTTAATTCCCATTGAGGCTAAACCGTCTCTGACTAAGCTGGCAAGTTGGTTGTAATGGCTGTGTCTAGCACGCCAACCCCCGGCTTCTGCCATTTCTTGCAAAGCTTCTGTTAAGGCATAAAACGTCTGTACTGATTGCGTAAAAGGTGTGCCGCCTCGGTCTTGCTGCTGGCAATAAGTTGCTAAATCTAAATATAAGGTACGGGGGATTGTATCTACTGACGGCAGTGCATCCCGTTGCAGGATGACAAAGGACACTCCGGGAACGCCATGCAGACATTTATTCGCTGTCGCAGCGCAAGCGATGATTCCCCAATCTGCAAAATTTATTTCCTCAGCACCAAAGCTGCTGACTGCATCTACTAATAGTTTGATGCGGCGTTCTTGGCATATTGGCGCAAGTTCCGCTAAATTATTTAAGCGACCAGTAGTAGTTTCGTGATGGACGACAGCAAGGTGGGTGATGTCGGCGTTTTCATCCAGAAGTTTGACTAAAGCGTTGATATCGATTTCGGCATCCCAAGGATGGGAAAGTGTGATGTAATTAATGCCGTGGATTTTGGCGATTTTGGATAGTCGTTCGCCATATACACCGTTTTCAATTACTAGTAATTTACCGCCTGTGGGTACTAAACTGCTGATCATAGCTTCCATCGCGGCGGTTCCAGAACCGGTGAGAAGAACTGCTGCCCAGTCGCTTCCAAGACCATAAACTTGAAGTAGCTGTTCGCGGATTCTGGTTTGAAGTTGGGAAAATTCCACTTCACGGTGACACAAATCAGGACGCAACAAGGCATTTCTGACGCGATCGCTCAAATTGACGGGGCCGGGATTTAGTAAAATCATTGAATTTATTAATTACGAATTACCAATGTGTTTCATAAAGCGTTGTAAAACGGCTTCCGGGGTAAGGTTGGGTCTGGGTAGATTTTCTAAAGTTCCGGGACGAATTTTTAAATGAGCAAATTTAGGTCTGGTGTTAGCATCTGCGGTAAATAAGGCATCTAAAAGAGCGGGATCATCTCCGTCTAATGTGACACCATAACCGCATGCTTCGGCAATTTTGGCAAAGGAAATACCTGCCGAAACGGTGGCTTGCGCGCCTGTGGAATCGTGGACTTCATTATCTAAGAGAATATGGGTCAAGTTAGCACCGCCATAAGTGCCGATAGTCGCAAAATTACCCATTCGCATTAATGCTGCTCCATCGCCATCAATCACTACTACCTTGAGGTCTGGACGTGCTAAAGATAATCCTAACCCCATTGAGGAAGCGCAACCCATTGAGCCGACCATATAAAGATGATTGGCGCTGTCTTTACTAGCAAAGAGTTCGCGCCCCATGTAGCCGGTGGTAGCAATTACTACAGTGTTTTCTGGATCGGTAAGTTCCACAATCCCAGCTAATGCTTCGCTACGAGAAATGCGTTGTTCTTTGTTATCCCGAAAAAAGCTTTGCTGAATATGAGCGCTAGCACTATTTTCTCGTTCGGGAATAGAAGAACGGGTGAGCGCATGGGGGGCAATCGTTCCTTTACGCATAATTAGAGCATAAGGATGGCGCTCTTGTTGCATATAGGCTGTGGCTCTTTGCAGAACGGGTTCTATTTCTGCTGCTTCTGTGGGAAAAAATTCCCAAGGTATAGTCATTGTTTGCAGCAATTTATCTGTGATTTGCCCCATTAATTGATGTTGCGGTTCATCTTGTAAATGGCGTTCGCCTCGCAAGGTACAAATCAGCAGCATTGGAATCCGAAAGATATAAGTTAGGGAGGTTAACGGGTTAACAGCATTTCCCAAACCAGAGTTTTGCATCATCACCACAGCAGGTTTACCAGCAATTGCGGCTCCAGCTGCGATCGCTACAGCATCTCCCTCATTGGCTGCGGAGATATATTTAAGTTGAACGTCATTGATGACGTAGTTAATAAAAGGCGTGAGAAAAGAACAGGGTACGCCGGTGTACCATCCAAAGCCAAGATTACGCGCAGCTTCTACAAATTCTTGTGCCTGGATCATAATTAAAAATTTACAGCAATTTTCAGGTATTTAGACGATTGAGATGGGGAGTGGGAAGTTGGGAGTAGGGAGGAAAGATTATTACTTCGACTTTAGAAAGCGAAACTTGAGCTTCAGAACTCAAAACTTTAACCTCAGAGCTTTGTAGATGAACCTCAAAGCTTCGTTAATGAACCTCAAAGCTTCGTCGATGAACCTCAGAGCTTCGCCGATGAACCTCAGAGCTTTGTAGATGAACCTCAAAGCTTCGTTAATGAACCTCAAAGCTTCGTCGGTGAACCTCAGAGCTTCGCCGATGAACCTCAGAGCTTCGCCGATGAACCTCAAAGCTTCGTCGATGAACCTCAAAGCTTCGCCGATGAACCTCAAAGCTTCGCCGATGAACCTCAGAGCTTCGCCGATGAACCTCAGAGCTTCGCCGATGAACCTCAAAGCTTCGCCGATGAACCTCAGAGCTTCGCCGATGAACCTCAGAGCTTCGCCGATGAACCTCAGAGGTTGTTTGAAAAGTAGTTAGCTGTGATTTTAGGCACTTCTAGATCCCCCCTTAAAAAGGGGGGAACCGGAATTAAAGTCTCCCAATTTATCGGGGAGCCAGTGCGGTCTTCTCCCAAAGGGAGAGGCTAGCGCCTTCTCTGCGAGAGACTTCCGCCAACGCGGAGCGTCTCGTATAGAAGGGGGTTTCCCCATGAGCAACTGGCGTGGATTTAGGGGGATCTAAAACCTTTTGCTACCAACAAGAGGACTTTTAAAACATCCTCTCAGAGCTTCATGAACTTCAGAGTTCAAAATTTTCACCTGCTCACTCCCCACTTTCTATTGTTTTAATTGAAAAGCAAGGTCAAGATCGTCCAAAGAATTAACATCTAACCAGTTACCGCGGATATAAAGCACCTTGATCGGTTTTCCTTGCTCGATTAAATAATTGCATAATTCTGGTAAACCCAAACTGTTAAATTCCGGTCGTTTTTGCAACTCATTGAGTGCTTCACTCAACCACTGTCTACCTTGACTCCGCAGACGCAACATCCCAATCCAGCGTCCGCTAGACTTTCCTAATTGCGTTTGTGTCGTTTTAGAAATGTTCAACAGGTTGACATCCTGTCCAAACAGAGAAAGATCGTCTGGAATTGAGCAATAGGCGTAGTCAGGTGAACCGCTAACAGACTTGCTGTTCCCCACAGAATCAACTACAGCCACAATTTCTCCGGGACATTCTAATAAGTCTTGCAGGATGTAGCTTCTAAATAGTAAATCCCCGTAAAGCACCAGCATCTCTTCGCCGAAGCTGGCTTGAGCGCAGGCTAAGGATGCTAATTCTCCTGTTGTTTCATAATCGGGGTTGCGGATGACTTTAGTCCCCGGAACATTGATAGTTTCTGCTTTGTAACCTGCGACAACGGTAATATCGTTGATGGCAAGTTTTTTGAATTTGTCCATCAATAACCTGAGTAGAGGTTTACCTCCAAGGGGTAACATCACTTTCGGTTTATCTTGCGTCAATCCTGCTAACTCTTGTCCTCTGCTAGCAGCCAAAACGATCGCTTGGGTATGTTGTTGTCCGTTGCTAAAGTAACGTTTTTCGGCTTCTAAGAGTTCATCCGCGCCCTGTAGCCGGAAAATTTCCTTTACCGGAGCAATATCATCTTCAATGTTGATTAAAGTTTCACTGGCTTGAACTTCGCGGGCGATCGCTTGCATACTAGCAACAGCAGCTCGAATCAAATGGTTTGCCCAAATGACCAAATTAACTTCGGCTTTGCGAAAAACATCAGTAGGTGTGCTGTAATATTTAGTCGGTATAAACACTAACGGAGAACGACCCGCCCATTCTTTAGCAAAGGCTAGCACTTGATCGGGGCGCGATGATTTACTGTGAATCAAGATTGCGGTTGCTCCGGCAGCGTGATAAGCTTCAGCTCGGCGCAGTGCCTCCGAAAGATCCCAGCCGGCGATCAAAGCTTCGAGTCGGGCGACGATGCAAAAATCTGGATCTGTCTGACTATCTTTACCCGCTTTAATTTTGCCGCAGAATTCATCAATATCAGCCAAAGCTTGGCGACTCCCGTTGATGAAGCTGTTGGTTTTAGGAAAAAGCTTATCTTCAATACAGACTCCAGCAATGCCTCGCTGTTCTAACTTTTTAACCAGGCGACGCATATTATTAAAGTTGCCATAACCAGTATCCCCATCTAACAAAATAGGGATGCTGGTGACATCAGACATAAACTCCAGCATTTCTACAACTTGAGTCCAACTGGCTTCATTATTATCTCGAACGCCATATTGAGCCGAAAGGGCTAATCCACTCGCCCAAATTCCTTTAAATCCAGCCTCTTCCACAATCCGGGCACTAATCCCATTGTGAGCTTCCATGATGAAGTCGAGTTGAGGCGATTCTAGTAATACTCGCAATTGGGCACATTTATTTAATTTTGCAGAGGTATCATTGGGTGCAAATATTTGATGCATTTATTCTGCTTTTTTCAACCTATAGTAATAATGAAAGAAGAATTCAGAAGCCAGAATTCAGAATTCAGAATCAATTCGTGGGAGATTCAAAACCGCAACTATGTTTTTGACCACTAAATCGGATATTTAATGGGTATTCTCAACCCCTTGATTTACCCGCTAGTAGCAAATAATTCATACTGAATTCTGACTCCTGACTCCTGAATTCTTTCAAAGATATTTTCAGACATTTTCTGCGACTTCTATCTGAGGTAAAATCTCGTTTTGGGCACGTTGAATATCCTGGGGAAAATCAATTTCTAGCCAAGGTAATCCAGTGATATCTTCGTAGCCAAATGCTTCTGGAGTTTCTAATAATAGATCCCGAATTACTTCTTCATAAGGTTCATTATCTAGCCCATCTGCAACATATTGTTCTGTGCGAGTAGCAAGACGTTGAGCAACTGCACTCCCAAAACGAAAGAATCCTACTGACTCGCCGGCAAAATCATAAGTCAAACCAGGAGCTACTTGTTTACGAAACTCCACTAGATAATTATCTCTAACACAAACCTTCACAGGTTCATCTCCCGGTTCAAAATCTCGATCCAGCAAGAAACTGTTAGGGATATTTGTCTTTACCAGTCGTTCGATGATGCAGCGATCGCACAATACATCTGCATCCATTAATAATATGTCATTGCCAGCAAGTAAATGCTGACGTACAGTCCAAAGGCTAATTACACTGCCTTTGGTGTAATCAGGATTATAAATTGTACTGACCCAATTTTCGGCTCCTAATGCTTTGATTTCATCCTGAATTCTTTGTGCTTGATAACCCACAGCAATCACTACTTCATCAATTTGGTAATGACGGAGATAGTTAAAATGGCGCTCTAATAGAGATTTGCCGTTAAATTTCAGCAAGCATTTGGGTTGGATTTGCCCGTCTTTACCTAAGCGTCGTCCAACGCCAGCAGCTAAGATAATTGCCTTCATCGTCAAATCACCAACAGTAGCTTAGACACCAGTAAATCTGGAAATTTTCCCAGTATTTTATAATGACTGTATTTTGCTCAATTCAACGTATATTAACTAATTCTTAACATGGAAGAAACATTAACTCTGTATCGCCCTACTGGGCCAAAAGAGCTAGAACTAGTTAAACAAAGCGACTACACCAAATGGCCGCCGAGACTACCTGAACAGCCAATTTTTTACCCAGTTACAAACGAGCAGTATGCCCAGGAAATTGCTACTAAATGGAATATTAGGGACAGTGGCGTAGGTTATGTTACACGGTTTGAAGTTAAGAAAGTTTTCATGGATAAGTATGAAGTTCATCAAGTTGGGGCTTCATATCATACAGAATGGTGGATTCCAGCCGAAGAACTGGAAGAGTTAAACAGCAACATTGTGGGTAAAATCCAGGTAATTGGAGAATATAGGTAGAAGGCTGAAGGCAGGTACTAGTTACCTTACTCCTCCTCAATGTTGATAGGACGAGGAGGAAATGCTTGCAGTAGCTCAATCTAGGTAGGACGTTTATTTAAACCAAGGGTCATTTTTCCACTTATCGGTAGTGCGATGGCGTACTCGCCCTTTCCGGTGGCGATCGCAAAATTTGATTATGTATGCAATAAAGCTAAAAAGCCTGTTTTATTGGCTTTCTACCCAATGGGCTGTTATATTAGTTCGATTCAGACTGCGGCAGTGCCAGAAATTGCCAAATTACCCATACTGCAAAGGTTGGCGCACCAATTGTCGCTGCCATTAATAACGCTTCTAATCCATTCAGTAAAGTAACTATAGGAAATAAATACAGGACATCTTCAATGTCAAACCCGGCAAAATTTGGTTGACGACTGGCTTGTTTACCCAAACGCTGTTCCATTTCGTTTCGCAAATGAAAGATGCAAGCAACAGACACGCCAGATACTATCCCCATCAGCAACGCCCACCAACCAAATTTTCCCTCTCTAAGACCGTATCCAATACACACAAATAATAGAATATGGATGATAGCGTCACTAGCAAGATCATACTGATGTCCCCATTTGCTGGTTTTCCCACTCAAACGAGCTAATTCACCGTCTGTGTGATCGAGAAAGTTGGATAAAGCAAATAACCATGCCCCAATATTAACCCAAATGGCATCGCCAACTGCAAGCGCGAGGGCAGCCGCCAACCCAGTTACAAGTCGCACTGTGGTGAGATGATTAGGGTTTACCCAACTGTCTTTTAGAGGCCGAACTAGCCAGTAAGCAAGTTGAGCATCCCAAGGCTTTGTAGTCATAGATGAACTTGAATTTGATGTGGTCTTTCTATATCTCTAACACTGCAAATTACCACATCCATCTAAAGTTATAGATTTTTATTGATGAACTTTCTCGTTTTGAGGGCTAGATTGGTCAGCGAACGCTTTGAACTCCATAGCATCATGACTACAGAAGAGGCGCACGCCCTGATTGTGATCGCTTGATAATGCGCGTAGCCGATCTTGATTGAGCAATCGAGCTTTGCGATCCACTTCCATCATCCATTGGTAGGCACGGAAACCTGGCGTGCATCGTCTTTTGGCTGAGTCCATTTCGTGCCGATAAAAGTAGGCATCACCTGCGTGTAGAAGCCAACCCTCTGGTGTATCAATGGCGATGCCAGCATGACCCCGTGTGTGACCAGCAAGAGGGATGAGGAGAATCTCTGGCGGTAGCCCGTCGAGGTTACGTACTGCTTCAAAACCGAACCAAGGTTCGCCTCCCGCCGAATAATACTTCCAGTGCTTAACCTCGTCCCACTGTTCGGGACGATAGCGGCGTTTAGCGATGAAGCCATGCCGATCCTGGGCGGTTTCCATCTCAGTCTGCATTACGTGTACGGTTGCTTCTGGAAAATCTTCTAGACCACCGGCATGATCGAAATCGAGGTGGGTAAGCACAATATGACGCACATCTCGCGCAGAAAATCCCAGCCGCTCAATTTGATCGAGTGCCGTGTATTTTTTATCAAACTGGATGCCATTGAAATGAATGAAGAACGGGCTGAGACGAGAGTAAGGCGACTTGATATCGCGCAGTCCGAAGCCAGTATCAATGAGAACAAGTCCTTGCTCTGTCTCAATGAGCAGACAGTGGCAGACTAGATGAGCTTTCGGGCCGCGACTGAAGCCATCGAAGAGGGCCCCACCAATCGGGCACATACAGCCGCAATTGAGATGATGAATTTGCATGAATCCTCCGTTACGACTTTGACAAATATGTGAGATTGCCGACTGCGCGATTACCTTTGCTGATGCCGTTAGCCCAGGCGATCGCAGCTTAAAAGCAGTGCTAACTGAGCATATTTGCTTGATTAGGTGCAAATTAGTTGTTGCCTGACTCTGGCTCACTGAGCTTGCGGTGCTGTTCAGCACTGACTGTATCAGGTAAAACCTTACTAACATTCGCCAAAAGCTTCGTTTTTAGTGAACCGGCGATGATGTGATCTTTGCCTGCCATCAAAGCTTCAAAACCTTGCTTGGCGACCTCAGCCGGATCGTCCTTTTGATCTGTGCCCACTTTTGTGTCGTCCATACCTGCACGGTGGAAGAAATTGGTATCGGTGGGCCCCGGCATGAGCGCGGTGACGGTAACGCCCGTATCCTTCAATTCGTTGCGTAACCCTTCTGAAAAAGAATGCACAAAGGCTTTGGAGGCGGCGTAGACTGTCTCAAACGGGCCGGGCATCAGGGCAGCAATCGACGATGTGAAAAGTATTCGACCCTTGCCAAGCTCAACCATATCCTTCACCACCCGCTTGGCAAGATGTACAGAGGATACGACATTCAGGTTAATCAGATTGAGTTCGTCTTTCAAGTCGGTTTCACGGGCGAACTCACCGCCAACACCAACACCCGCGTTGATAGCGATCGCATCCACTGGTTGCCCAGTCGCCTTAATCTGGTTGTAGAGCGTCTCAACACCGTCATAACTAGCCAGATCAGCCTGCACCGTCTCAACTTTAGCACCTAGCCCCTCAAAAGTTTGAGCCGCTTCGTTAATGCTCGATCCGGTGGCTGTAACTAGAAGATCAAAGCCGTTTTGAGCAAACTGTTTAGCGAGTTCGTAACCGATGCCGTTGGAAGCACCTGTCACAACAGCCAAGGGTCGGGTCAACGAACTGTTCATAACCATCCAAAACTCCTATGTAACCGCTCCACACTCCTTTGCGATGGCTTGCTTTTTTAGCTACCAAATACTTCTGCGTGGACTGTGGGCTTTCAACCCTTACAATGTTAGGCAGGTAGCAGTGCGATCGCGTCTTTCCAGGGAAGTATCGCAAGTGTGTCTTTCAGGTTACTTTTCTAGAGTTCTGTATTTACTTTTAACAGACTTTCAGCTTCTCAAAACTTATTTTACTTGTGATGTTAGCTACGAACTTTCGTAACAATTTTTTGAGAATAAAACGAAGCCGATTCTTGATTTTTGGCGCAATCTTGGGCAAACTTAATTAAGTGATGTCCGACAAGTCCAACGTGAATCAAGTTTTCAATATTACCTGCTTTTAGTGCTGGCTTGGCCATTTTCCAGAAAGTCTGGCGATAGTTACTAAATAAGCCTATCCGCAGCAAAATATTAGCTAAATAAGTTAAACCTTTGCGAATATTAGCCGCAGAAGTGCGAGCTGGGCTGTTAGGAACTTCGATGCGATTTGGATAGGTGTGTTCTATATTGTAGGCAAACCGCTGATATAAAAATTCTGGCTCATAGGCAGTTGTAATGCAGCGCCGCCACATCTCAATAACTTGCTCGTAGGGCATCAAAAACTCAACATTTGATTCGCGGCTTTCATCAAAGAGAAGTCGTCCTTCTGCTTCTAATCTCCGCCATAATGGAGTTCTCGGTAACGCATGAAGCAGGTTAATTGTCAACATGGGAATCTGCGATGCCCGCATAAATTCGATAATTCTATCTGCGGTTTCTGGTGTATCTGTATCTAAGCCGATGATGATTCCTGATACGACTTCCATGCCATAGCTATTTAAAACCTGAATCGCTTTTAAGATTGGCATACTCAGATTTTGGTCTTTGGAAATCGCATGGAGAGCATTTGGTTCTGGTGTTTCGATGCCGCAAAAGATTGTGCAGAAATAAGCTTCGCGCATCATTTCCAGCAGCTTTGGACTTTGAGCTAAGTTGAGCGTTGCTTCGCAGGCAAACTGGATCGGGTAGCCATTGCGTTTTTGCCAGTCAATCAGATGCGGAAGTAACTTCATGGCGGCGCGGCGATCGCCAACAAAGTTATCATCAACAAAATACACTGCCCCCAAATTGCCAGATTGTCGCATTGCGTCTAACTCCGCGACTACTTGCTCTGGCGCTTTCATCCGAGGACTGTTGCCATAGAGTTCGGGAATATCACAAAACTCGCAGTGATAAGGGCAACCACTGGAAAACTGGACATTTGCCAGGAAATAATCGTTGATATTCAGCAAATGATAAGCTGGCGTGGGGAACTCTGTTAAGGGTAAACGTTCCTTGGTTTCAAAGCGAATTTGCGCTTGGGGACGTTGAGTGTTTTGGTCTAGATATTCGATCATGCGATCGCTAGCATCTCCCAATTCACCCAAATGTAAAATATCAAAATCAGGGTAATATTCTGGACACCCAGATACTGAGGGGCCACCGACAACTGTGATTTTTCCGGCTCGATGGGCAAGTTCATTAATTTGATTAATCTGTGGTTTTTGGATATGCATTCCACTCACAATCACCACATCAGCCCATTGGTAATCAGCTCTACTTGCTGATTTAACATTCTCATCAATAAACCGGACTTCCCATTCTTTAGGTAAGTAAGCAGCCACAATTAAAATACCTTGGGGTGGCATAAAAGCCCGGACATTACCCATAAGTGGGTAAGCGTGATGAAAAGTACCAAAAGAGCGGCTGTACTTGGGAAAAATACACAGAATGCGTCGATGGTGCGAAGGAACGTAGCGGGTTCCTTGAGTCACAGGAGCGGTTTTGGAATCGGCCGCTACGTTAATTTGATTCTCTAAAGACTTTAAATTCACAGTCATCGCAAATTTCACCCTGGAAAACTGAGCAGGTAATTTGACAGTTTCTTGACAGAATTAGCTGTAATTCCAACTAGCTTACCAAAGAAAGGCAAGAGGCAGAAGTAATTAGAAATGTATTTTTGCTCAAAGCAAAGTCCTAGCTGTCTTCTGCCTGATTCATCGTCATATTTGAAAGGGTGTTTAACTGGTAAAATATAAAATCTACCCTAGCAATGCAAATTTAATTGGTTGGCAAACAACTATTATGGAAATCGCGCATGGGACATAAAAAGAGAGATTTTCATTTTTTGTTGTATCCAACTGGGTATAGGCATTTGTTATGAATTTGATTTACTTTCTTTTGCGTTCTTCTTGGGGGATGGTAGCGATCGCGATCGCTACCGGATTTTTGAGTGGCGGTAGTAGCGCTGGCTTGATTGCCTTAATTAGCCATGCTGCAAGTAGCGGTAGTGCTTCCCGCCTCACATCGATAATTTCGGGTTTTGCGGGGCTGGCAATTGTTGCACTAATTACCAGTATCATTTCTCAAGTGATGCTGATTCGTCTTTCTCAGAATGCAGTCTTGCAATTACGGATGCGTCTAAGTCGCCAGATTCTTGCTTCCGAGTTGAGTCATCTGGAACGCTTAGGGAATCCTCGATTATTGGCAACTTTAACAGAAGATATTCAGGCGGTTGCTAATGCTGTTTATCAGATGCCTTTTATCTTTATTAATTTAGCAATCGTCTTGGGTTGTATAACATATATAACCTGGCTTTCTTGGTTAGTATTGTTGATGGTATGTGGAATTTCAGTAGTTGCGATCGCTAGTTGTCAGTGGCTACTCAACAGAGGCGGACAATTACTCGCCCTAGCTCGTGAAGATGAAGATCATCTGTTTAAACATTTTCGCACGATTACCGAAGGAGTTAAGGAACTCAAACTAAACTACAAGCGGCGTGAAGATTTTTTAGAAGAGAAACTACAATCAACTGCTAACGAGTTTCGTCATCACAACGTTAATGGTCTAAGCCTTTTTGCCATAACTTCAAGTTGGGGTCAACTCATATTCTTTTTTGCCCTCGGTTTTGTACTGTTTGTATTACCTAATCTACTTACTATCAATCCTGAAACTCTCTCTGGCTACATTTTGACTTTCACTTACTTGGTGTTGCCGATGGATAACATCATCAGCAAACTTCCCTTATTAAGCAAAGCCAGCATTGCGTTACAAAAAATCGAATCACTGGGTTTATCTCTAGCTAGTCGAACTGAAATATCCACTGTTCCACCCGCCCTTAAATCTGACTGGCACAGCTTAAAATTTAAAAGTGTTACCCACACTTACTACACAGACCAAGAAGACAATAGCTTTATTTTTGGCCCCATAGATTTGACACTCTATCCTCAAGAATTAGTCTTCATTGTCGGCGGTAATGGTAGTGGAAAATCTACATTAGCTAAACTAATTACTGGACTTTATATACCGGAAGATGGCGAAGTTTTGTTTGATGAAGAGTTAATTAGCGAACAGAATCGAGAATGGTATCGCCAGCATTTTTCCGTAGTATTTTCCGATTTTTATTTATTTGAGGAACTTTTAGGATTAAAAAATTCTGACTTGGATGCTCAAGCCAAAAAATATTTAAAACAACTGCAACTAGACCATAAAGTTAAAGTTGAAAATGGGCAACTTTCTACCACAGCACTTTCCCAAGGACAACGGAAACGCCTAGCTTTGCTCACAGCCTACTTGGAAGATCGACCAATTTATCTATTTGATGAGTGGGCAGCCGATCAAGATCCAGTATTCAAAGAAATATTCTACACTCAACTTCTCCCAGATCTGCGATCGCGGGGTAAAACAGTGCTAGTGATTAGCCATGACGATCACTATTTTCATTTAGCAAACCGAATTATCAAACTTGACTATGGAAAAATAGAATACGATAAAACTTAATCTGTCAAGATATATGGGACTCATATTTAATTTTTGAAATATATATGTAGCGTATGTTATGCCCTACGCTAACGCACGCTACGTATACTTAAATTTTTTCACAAATCAAATCTGATTGCTATATTAAAAAGTCATCACGATACTGTTTAAGAATAATCAAAAACTACGCGATTGCCAGGACGCCAATCACAATGCACGAAACCTCTATGCATTCCTCTTCCCAATCCCGTGCAATCAGAAGCGCGACAAACTTGAAATAAACGCTGTAAGTTGCCATCAAGGGGGTCAAGATCGATTGCTAATCCTTGGATATGCTGAGAATCACGAACGCCTCCTTGCTGTCTATTAATATGGGGCGGACGATAACCAGAAGTAATCTGGATTGCACTACCATATTGATCGCGAATCTTACCAAAACCTTTTGCTGCTTTGATAATATTGTTAGCGATCGCGTTTGACTCTGGAGCCCTGGTACATCTTTTTAGTGAACTCTCCCCAAGTTAAAGGGATACCAATTACGATCAATTCATTCTCATAAACAATAGTTCCATTTGGTAGCTTCATACTACTACCAGTCTTACTACCTTTACTTGATTCAGGTATAGGTTCTGAGCGATCATTTTGTTCAGTGACTTTATGATCCGCTGCTATCTCTAGTAATGCAGCAGCTGCGGATGCTCCTAACAATTCTGGAGAATCTAGCCAAACACTTTCTTTGAATTCTGCAAATGCTTTTTGGGTTAAATCGCCTGTAATACCATCAACTTCACCTTTATAAAGACCTTTCTTTTTAAGTAGGATCTGAATTTCTTTGATAGTGTCAACATCGGATTCGGTAAGTTTGATTATAGTTTTGGTAGACTGAATTTTTGCTAAATTAATAAATTCTCCTAAAACAGTTGACATTGAAGGATCTCCCATATTTACAGTTTAAAGTCTGGAAGCTTCAGTTTATTATTTAGTAATGACCAAAAATTATTGCAAGTAATACCAATAAACTGCTGCTAATACTCATATTAGTTACGGAATAAAATTTTAATAGTACCCTCAAGGGTACTATTATAGGAAATATTTGGAGTTTTACTAAAAAAACTAATGTCTGAACAAAAGCCCATAAGTCCTTGGAACTACAAACCTTGGTGGTGTCAGCCCTGGTCTATAGTTCTTACAGGGGTAACACTGATTGGTGGTAGCTGGTTACTATTTAAAACTATCTGGCTAACAGTTCTCGTCTCTATTCCTATAGGAACATGGATGGTATTTTTTGTATTGTTTTGGCCGCAATTGATGATTCGCAGTGGGATTTTAGAGTCGTATAAAGAGTAGTTTAAGCTTGATGTAATATTGGAAATTACTCCAGGTAGAGAAAATTATTCCACCGTATTCAGAAATTTAGCAGCAAAGTTGATTTAGCGATTAATACTGCTGATGTAACGGTTTTCCTGGAATAATTTCCAGTGTATCTATCAGGCAGTCGGTGAGCCTTCTTCAGGCAAGATTTCATCTATACTGAGTACCCACGGTACACCTTTGCCAGATGGAGGGCTGACAGTAATCCTACCTCTGTTAGTAAATCTTTTCAACATATCGGTGAATTGGGGAACACTTGTCATGATGTTCTGATAACTTTCTATATCAGGGCAAATCATGATTAACATTAGAATCCCACTATTAATTTTGAAATACCAATGGCAACTTGACAACAAAATGCGGGTGATGCGTAGACGCAGAGCGGCTTGTCGTCAGACATCGCCTGCTAAGAAAAATTTTTACTTTGTTGCTTCTTCTAGTTGTCTGAAGAGAAGTTCACTCAATTGAATGGTCAGATTTGAAGGCAAATCCTCTGGAGAAAGGTAAGGCTGATTCATAAGATTTTTTGGTGCTTTAAGACATTAAAAAAGTATGGATTTACAGCATTAATATTACAATAATTTTCAGTTTTCATAGTTCTTGCTTTTGCGTAACAATCCACATCAAATCTAACCACAATTGAGGATAAACCTTCTTAATCGGCGATTTGGGGTCGTTTAACAGATTTGTAGCATTCACGCAAACAACTTTAACTAGCCCCATATATTCTGCCACTTCTATCAGTAAATTCTTTTCTTCTATTACAGCAGCAATCAGTCTGTCAGGACAGTAAATTTTGACATATTTGGCATGAGGAATATACGCTCCTTTTGATTTAGAATTTAGCACTTTTACATAGCAGTGGCGTAGTAATTTCCATGCTTTTGGGTGAGCTTGCTCAATAATAAGGGTAAATTGTTGGGCTAAGTCTTCTTCGGTAATCATTACTCTCTCCATTTTTATTTTGCTAAAAACTGCAATTTCATCTCATTTCTGCACAGTAAAGGTGACGCAGTATTGCTAATGCTGTATACATTTTGCTCTGAGTAAAATTAACAATTTTCAGTTTGGGTAAAATTTACCCATGCGGCAGAATTGCTTTGTAAGTTTTCTACGGTTTATGTTACTTTCCTATCAAGCATCAAAGCTGAAACCGATTACTAAAACTGTATCAATCGCTGCTTTCAACCAAATTAATTGGTATACGGCATCTGTAGCTACTACCTTTGGGCTAGGACTTATTCCCCTGCATCAGTCACGATATGACTTAGTGATTCTCAAAGAATATCTGGAAGAAGCGCCAGTACAGCAATTGCTCAGTACTTTAGGGCATCGGCTGGTTCACTCGCAATTTGAAGTTCTTGGCGGTTATGACACAAGCAAAATCGGGGAAGTTGTAGCAACCATTTAGAGTGGATTGCAATATTGGTTGGTTTGGTTATCGGGAAAACTCTACATAAATTTTAATTCCTGCTGTAATCACTCTTGAGACTTGAGCAACCATTTGGGATTGTCTGACACTAACTGACAATGCTTAGGTCAAAGTTTTTCAGGCTTTGAGTTTCTCTATATCGGTTCATCTCTGCACATAAGCGCAGAGATGAACCAGACTGTGCTGCAAAATTAAGCGATCGCTCAAGCAGGTGGTGAGAAGAAGCAAGAAGATGCCCAAGGCGAAGCATTAGAAGCACTTGCCAAAGGAAACATCAAAATCGTTGCTGGTAGCGAGAAAAAGTGAGTCCACTTCTGTACTCCAACTCATGAAGGAGGTAAGAGACAAGAGGTAATAATTTATCTGCTGCTCTCAAACCCATCTAATTCCAAGCTACTGCATCGTTTGCACAGCATCTGCTAGACAAAAGATGGGAAGAAAAAGTTTCGAGGGACGGAAGCCACCCTCGAAACTTCTGTGCATATACATAAATTGCAAGTATTAAAAATATCAAGCATTTACAAATAACTCTGATAGGATGATAAGTTTTGATAATTTTTAGCTAATATTAATATTTTTCAAGCTGGCTTTGGGCACAAGACCTTGTAAGTATCTTCATACTTAGGGAATTTGCACACTGAAAGCTAGGGTGACATGAACAACAGAGTAAGCCAAGAACATGAGCAACATCATGTAATACAATATTTATTTATATTTAACCGGATGTTAACCTTTGTTGCACAGATGTTTATGTCACCTAGCATTGCTGCTAAAGAGGTAATCCTCCGGTTGTTGCAAAATTTTCAGCGTTCCAGACTTTCTTGGCTAAGGTTCAAACACTTATCTGTGAAAACACAAGTTGCCCCGCTACCTGACAATGAAGCAGAAAGACTCAAAGCATTGGCAGACTACAATATTCTGGATACCTTACCTGAAGAGGCATTTGATGATATAACTGCTCTTGCTGCCTACATTTGTAAAACTCCAATTGCTTTAATTAGCTTAATTGATAGCGATCGCCAATGGTTTAAATCTAAGGTGGGATTAATAGCTAGGGAAACACCCAGAGATTGGTCTTTTTGCTCTTATGCCATTCTTCAACCAGATGATATATTAGTGATTCCCAACGCCATCAAAGACGATCGCTTTACTCATAATCCCCTAGTCAAAGGTAATCCGAAAATTCGTTTTTATGCTGGCGCTCCACTAGTTACACCCAATGGTTTTGCCATCGGGACATTGTGCGTATTCGATACCACTCCTCGTCTTTTAAGTTACCAGCAGTTAGATGCACTGCGCCGCCTAACCCGTCAAGCGATCGCTCAGATGGAACTCATTCAGGAAGTTCGCAACCGCAAACATGCATCACTCACTGATGAATTAACAGGTTTGCATAACCGACGTGGTTTCTTCCTGATGGCTGAACAAGAGTTAAAAACTGCTCACCGCGTGAAAGCGGATTGCTGGGTTGTCTTCATTGATTTAGATGGGCTAAAACAGATTAACGACACCTTTGGTCACGACATGGGAGATGCTTTGATTGTTGATGCCGGTCGATTACTCAAGCAAAGTTTTCACAACTCGGATATTGTTGCCCGTTTAGGTGGAGATGAGTTTATTGTCTTCATCTCCACCTACTTTAAGGACGCTGATACTATCCAAAGGTATTTGCAAGAAAATATCGCCAACTTCAATCAACAGCAAAACCGCAACTATGAACTTTCGATGAGTATAGGAATAGAGCGTTACTCACCGGAAAGCAATATGTCATTAGAACAATTAATCGCCAAATCTGACAAATTAATGTACGCTCATAAGCGTCTTAAGCAGCAATTCTCTTAGATGAAGCGGTCTAAATGGGCAATTTAACTATGTAACAACTTAAAGCGTATATTTTTCGATATGATTAGTTATGAAAAATATTTCTATTAAGTGCCTAATCCACCACTTTGTTTGTCTACTGGTGGATTACGGCTTTAACCTAACGTACCCTACTAGTTAAAATAACGAGTTTAGTAACTACCACTACGATTTTCGTTACAAACATCATAATTTTCGTTACATTGTTACGAGTTTAGTGACTACCACTACGATTTTTGTTACATTGCTACGATTTTAGTGACTACGACTACGATTTTCGTTACAAACATCATAATTTTCGTTACATTGTTACGAGTTTAGTAACCACCACTACGATTTTCGTTACAAACATCATAGTTTTAGTTGATACAGCAGATTGCAACAGGCGTAAGGTACAGATAATCGTAGGGGCACAACATGTTGTGCCCCTACCCATGTACTTCATTTACCTGAAATACGCTGTATTTTAATTTACTACTTGGCTGCCATGACTGCGGGGGTCATCTTGATTAGTCGTTGGTGCTGCTGGGGCAGAAAATTTGGAAACTTTACCGCTAGCTTGAGCATAAGGAAGAGACGAATTAGTAACCAAAGCTTCTAAGTTGCTAGCCATAACCGTCCGGGGTTGATCGCCGATGGCTTGAGCTATGGTTTCTCCTTGCTGACTCAAAAAGACAAAATGGGGAATCCCATCTACTCGATATCTCAGCATTTCCGGCAGCCACTTGGTATTATCCACATTCAGCATGACAAAATTCATCTTGTCAGCATATTCTGTTTCTAGTTGAGTGATATCTGGTGCCATTTTCTGGCAGACAGTACACCAATCAGCATAAAACTCTACTAGAGATGGTTTGCCGTTGCTGATGGCTACTTCTAACGGTGTGGAGGTTTCACTTAACTTCGCTAGAGTTGCTGAGGTTGTTTCAGTTCGTAATCCTAAAACGAGGGCAACGCTAAGAGCGATCGCTACCATTACAATTAAGAAGTTTCTCAGACGCTTTCCAAATGGAGATTCAGGTTTTTCAGGAGAATTAACAGGTGCAGTACTCATAAGAAAATTATTAAAACTTATTAATCAATTTCTTCTTTAGTTTAACTGACTCCAAGCGCTCTTTAATCTTTCCACCTTTGCAAGCTTGAACTGAGGACTGGGGACTAGGGATTGAGATCGTAACCAAATCTTACTCATATTTTCTTCGCCAGTCCCCAATCCCCAATCCCCTATTTAGAAAATCGTCCCGGTTTCTTTCAAATAAACCCGCGTAAATGGTTCATCTTCACCCAAGGTATAATCTTCAATCAACCCTTTGCGACGAATAGAAATATCGTTGCCTTTTCTAATCACCACAGTCGAACTATCGAAAACATCTCGCACCAGAATCATCTCAATTTCGGTGGGATTATCCAAAACTACGAGATTACTCTTCTGGTAAAATATCCCCTGTTCTTCTAAGATGTCTTCCGCATACTCGGCAATCAGCAAATCAAGTTTGGGATGACGCAGTAAAGTTTGAACATTGCTGTTGTAATCTTTGCTTAATACTTTTTTCGAGCGATTCACAAAAAGGGCATCTCGACAAACAGCGCCTATTGTCAAGTTGGGATGTTGTAAAAGGATATGATCAATCGTCGCTTGCAGTTCTTCAACTGAGATTTTATTAAAGGTAATAATTGGTATCCTGGCATCTGTACCTGACTCAAAAAACGTTTCTAAAATATGAGAAGGCACATCAACGCTTTCGCCAACAGAAGGTTTAAGATGCATTAAAACACCTGGTGCAGCATTAATTTCTAAGATGGCAAAATTACTAGACTTCCAAGATTCTGCAAGACTTTTGGTAATCACATCAATACCGAGACAAGTCAGTTGGAAGTGTTGGGCAATATCTTGCGCCAAGATAATATTGTCATCATGAACTGTCTGGGTTGCATCGATGCTCATACCTCCGGCTGAAAGATTAGCGACTTTACGCAGGTAAACAGTACGTCCCTTCTCAACTACGCTGTCTAATGATAAGCGTTGTTCCTCTAGATAGAGTTCCATTGCTTCATCAATCTGGATTTTACTCATTGGCGAAGTTGGCGTGTCTAAACGTGCAGGTTTGCGGTTCTCTTGGCGAATTAATTCTACAAGCGTTAAGTACCCATCACCAACAACCGATGCTGGACGGCGTTCTGTGGCAGCAACAAATCTACCATTGACACACAACAAACGAAAATCTGATCCTGAGATGCTTTTTTCAACAATTATTCGGGTTAGCTGATCTTCGGGAATCGATGCCAGTGCCCGATTATAAGCGGCTACCAGTTCTTTTGAGTCTTGCACATCAGCCGTGACGCCAATTCCTTTGTGACCGACAACTGGCTTAACTGCAACTGGGTAGCCAATTTCTCTTGCTGCTGTCAAGGCTTCTTTCTCAGAAAAGACAATATCACCTTCAGGCACTGGGAAGCCCAATGTTTTTAAGAATGCTTTACAGTCATCTTTGCGAGTGGTGAACTCCGAATCTAGATGGCTATCACAATTAAATGTTGTTGCTACCCCCCGGACGTGTTTTTTTCCAAAACCGTATTGCATTAATCCTTCTTCCCACAAATAAAAGGCGGGAATACCTTTCTCGTAGGCTGTTCGCAATAGGGCGTAAACCGTGGGGCCACCGTAGATAGATGCACGAAATTTATCTTGCAGCCTTACTAGCTGTTCATCAAAGGCAAAGTCTTCGTCTTGGGTAATGGCTTCAAACCAATCCCAAACAAAGTACACTACTTCTCTAGTTGTGCGTTCATGTAGTGATTGGATGCTAATCCGCGTGCAATTTGGATATGGCTTAACACTCCAGTGGTTAAGGTGTAAATCCATATCAAGTTTTCCGACTTCAGATGCAACTCGGGCAAATAGATGAGCGTGGGATTCGTAGGTTTGACTGCCTAGATTTGGATAGCGATCGGTAATGCTCGCAATATAATCTTTAATAGGCAAAGGCTCTCTAGACTCAATTAGAGCAAAATCAAATACTAGCGCCCCTACATCTAGATAAGGGTTGGGCCCAGTATAATGCTTGAAGTTGAAAATATCGAATACATCCGTTCTTCTAGCATTAATGCGGGTTAATTCACTGCTTTTTTGTAGAACCATTGATTACGAACCTTTGGCTAAACACCCTAAATTTTAAAGGCTGAGTTGTAGTTACTCAGAATTATTGATTGAAGATTGATTGCATTAATTTTGGAGAGTGATAGCTTTGCAATTAAGTCAATCAGAACTCAGACTAACTCTATCACTAAGCATTTTCAACTACCTCAAGGCATAATTAAATCTCCATTCTTCTGTAAGAAATCAATCACAGTAAATTCATCCTCATGAATAATCAAAGATATAACCTTTGAAAGGTGCAAGACTGAGCTAAAAAATTGTATAAATAAATATGGGGTATTAAAAAGAGAGCAAAGTATGAATAGCACACAAGCTGCTCTAAGAGATGAAATTCGAGAACTTGCTGAGGAAGCTTTTCACCAAAAGCTGATTTCTGGGCATGGAGATGGAGAGGATATGAATGAATATCAAATTGTTTACCAAGGCAAACCCAGGCATCTCCCATTAGAACAAGCACGTTTTTTCTTAACTAACTTGCTTTACAGAAGTCGCATTCATTAGGAATTCTCATTAAATATCTAATTGCAGGCAACTAGAGTGAATATCAAATTACTTGCGATCGCTCAATAAATCTCCAATCGGCAATTAGTAACATAGCCAACAATGCCTAAGAATGCCTCTAGATGCATTTTCTAGAGGCAGTTGACGTTGTAGATTTTATTTAGTAAGTAATTATTCGGGAAAATTTTTTGGTGTAATTGCCATCTTTAGCGACAAGCCGCAACTCTTGGAGACGCTGCGCGTAGGTTGCTTCCCCGTAGGGGTATACGTCTACGCAAATGTTAATCCTACTTCTATCAAGTAATCTACCAAAGGGATGATTTGATAGTTTTAATTGTCATGGTTTAGTGAAATTGATTAATTCAAATCAGGAGACATCATGGTGCAAACTAATATCAAACGGCAGTTAGTAATTATTGGCGGAGCCGAAGATAAAGAGGGTGATTCCGTAATTTTGCGTGACTTTGTACGACGCGCTGGGGGTACAAAAGCATACATTGTAATTATGACAGCAGCCACAGAACTACCAAGAGAAGTGGGAGAAAATTACATTAGAGTGTTTGAGCGCCTGGGAGCCGAAAATGTTCGCATACTTGATACAGAAACGCGCCAAGATGCATCTTCATCTACCGCATTGGAAGCTATTAACAAAGCAACTGGGGTATTTTTTACTGGAGGAGATCAAGCTCGTATTACCAGTATTCTTAAGGATACCGAAATCGATGAGGCGATTCATAAACGGTTCTCTGAAGGTATAGTTATCGCAGGCACAAGCGCCGGAGCTGCTGTGATGCCAGATAAAATGATTGTAGAAGGTGACTCTCAGACACATCCTCGGATTGAAACTGTTGAAATGGGCCCAGGTATGGGATTTTTACCAGGAGTAGTAATTGACCAGCATTTTTCTCAGCGTGGACGCTTGGGACGATTAATTTCAGCTTTAATACTAGAGCCTGCTGTCTTGGGATTTGGTATTGATGAAAATACCGCTATGGTAGTGACAGATAACCAAATTGAAGTGATTGGTGAAGGTGCGGTTACAATTGTTGATGAATCAGAGGCTACATATAACAATATGGGCGAAATTTTGAAGGATGAGTCTTTGGCGATTTGTGGAGCAAAGCTTCATATTTTGCCACATGGCTTTAAATTTGACCTGAAAACCCGCAAGCCTATTCTAAATGATGGCTCTGTGGCAAATGGCTCAGTAGAAGTTGCTTCAATCAATACCTAACTTTTAGAAGGTGCATTTAAACTGAAAGTTTTATGCTTTGTGGCGGTTTTCGCCTCTGCCAATAAGGTTAGATTAACAAATTTCCAAAATTTTACTTTTGCCAGTATTGACCCATCTTGACTAAAAGTCTGTCAAGTTTAAATTGATGGGCAAGCAAATTCGTAGTAAAGGCTTTAGTCGTTATTTTCTAATCACTAAAGTGCTTACTACAAACCCTCAAAACTAACTTAGACATTAGACTTCTTGCATAAGTCGGGAAAAGGGAAAAAGGTTCTGTATTGTTCCCTTCCTCTTTACCCTTTTCCCCCCTCTTGCAAAAGTGCTTTTTGCAAGAGGTCTATTATACTATCGCTCTCCTCAAAAACCCCATTTGCTTAGGGTTGGAGAATAAGCTCAAAATCCAATTGTTTTTAAAATAGTGAAATTTGTGTAGTATTCCCGCCTGGTTTATGGCCAGTTCTAGTGTTAGCCATTTTGCGATCGTAGCTTTTTTGGGCTTACTGGTGTGCAAGCAGTTGTGGCCATAGCCAGAAGTAGAAACTGTCTTTGAAACTATGGTACTGCTAGACTAAAACATATCCCCTTTGCTTTTCTCGACTGAGCCATGTCTACGGTAATTACCCAATCCCTGACTCTGGAGGAGTTTCTGAAGTTACCAGAAACAAAGCCTGCAAGCGTTTACATTAATGGTAAGATTACTCAAAAGCCAATGCCAAAAGGGAAGCATAGCCGATTACAGTTAAGGCTATGCAACAGCATTAACGATGTTGCCGAAAGCCTTCATATTGCTTATGCCTTTCCAGAACTACGCTGTAGTTTTGGTATCCGCTCAATAGTACCTGATGTAGCGGTTTTCAACTGGTCGCGTATTCCCTTTGCTGCTGATGGGGAAGCACCCAATGATTTTTTACTTTCTCCAGACTGGACAATTGAAATCCTTTCTCCCGAACAAAGTTCAAATCGAGTTACAGGCAATATTCTCTATTGTTTAGATCATGATTGCCAATTAGGTTGGTTGATAGACCCAGAAGATCGTTCCATTTTGGTCTTCCGTCCAAATCAACAACCAGAACTTTTGCAGGGTGATGAGCGTTTGCCAGTGTTAGCCAGGATAAACTTGGAGTTAACTGTAGCTCAGGTGTTTGGTTGGCTAAAAATGAGCAGTTAGAGAAACAGCTAAAACCGAATCATTGCAATTTGCACAAATGTTTCATGGGTTTGCGGTAAAATTTCGTAGAGTCAGAATTCAAAATTACAGAATTGGGACATTGTACAGTAGATGACCTCAATTCATGCCTCCATTACACAACGCCACTTAAACCGACACCCCCTTTAGCAAATTCTTCAACAGTTTTTTGTGAGAATTCATGAGTTGCGATCGCCTGCAACATTGCCAATGGTAAAGTCAAATGATGCGCCCCAGCTTGCAATGAAGCAGCAGCTTCTTCTGGCGATTTGATACTAGCTGCCAATATTTCCGTATTACTGCCTTTGAGTACACTAGCCATATCCTGCACCAAAGCAATACCATCGCCTAACAAGCGCGTAGCTCGATTTACATAAGCTATGGCAATTTTAGCTCCTGCTTCCCGCGCTACTGCTGCCTGTGCTGCACTGTAAATTGCTGTCACTGAACAAGTAATTTCTGAGGATAGACTTGCCACCACTTCAAAACCTAACGGTGTTGCGGGAATTTTCAAAATTGTTTGGGAACCAATAATCTCAAAAGCTTTTCTACCTTCAGCTAGCATCCCAGCTTTATCAGATGCCACAAGTTGATAATATAACGGGCCATTTGTCAAGCGAACCAATTTTTTGAGCGTGGTTTCTGGCGGTGTATCGCTTTGAGACAACAGTGTGGGATTTGTTGTAATACCTTTCACCCATCCCCAAAACTTGACAGCTTCAGCTTCAGATGCGATCGCCGAGTCTAGATAAATTGCCATAATTTCTCCCGATCAATTCCCCGATATTAATGTACAATAGCCGCACATGAGTCGTGACAAGTTACAGCAGTTTTCAATTGGATAAATTTAATTTCTGATCAAGTTTTTCAATCAGGACTGGGAACCTGTTTAAAGAAAAAGTAGCACCATAGATGAATTGCTCGAACACTAGCAATCTAATCACTGCCAAGCGTTAGCAGTTGCTGTTCTCAAGACAGGGTATGGCAACGGTAGGGAGAACGGGAGCGTTGAATTGCAGATGTTGCATGAGTAAAAAAATCTCTTCTCTATTTTCTCCCTCCAATAGTAGTTTTTAAATCAAATAAGATTACCATATCGATGTCTATTATCTTCTTTAAACTGCTGTTGAGTATACAGCTTAAATATTCATCCCCCCAAAGATAGAGGTTAAATCATTTTTTACTTATAATGATTATCTTTTACTAGCAGCAATTAATCTAATTTTATTCCTTAAGATAGATGAGTTTTTTAATCAAATCATTATATTTTCAACACAGCTTTCCATTATAAATTTAATAATATTTTTATTATTTCCATAAATTTTTTCAATAGCTAAAACTCTAGTGTTAAACAGCAAATAACATTATAA
Organism: Nostoc flagelliforme FACHB-838; assembly: GCF_014698065.1. GTDB lineage: Bacteria > Cyanobacteriota > Cyanobacteriia > Cyanobacteriales > Nostocaceae > Nostoc > Nostoc flagelliforme_B. The sequence continues at coordinate 32,125 of NZ_JACJSI010000038.1, read as the reverse complement.
TAAATTGTTAATTGCTAGATGTAGCAATTTGTACTTGCTTAAATTTGAAAATTATTAGGTTAGGTAAAGCGGAAAGTTTAAGTATGTCCTGTACCTTTTCGCCTTACCTTACCCAATAAACTTGGTGAACTATTAGGTATCAAGAAATAATGTTGAAACGTCGCACAATACTAGTTGGTTTAGCTGCGTTTGGCTTAACGTTAGCTGTTAATACACAAGTTCATGGACAATCTACTACCGGGCCAGAAGCTTGGGAAAGTGTCTACAATGACGCGGCTGCTGGGGCAACAACGATAGTTACAGTTCCACTTTTGAACTCCTTACTATCATCTATCTTGCAAGTAGTCTTCAAATTGTCAGGTTATTGGGGTGGTTAACCCGCATTTCTCATACTTAAACAGAGAAAGAGCCTAAATAAAGACGAGTGCAATGTAAGTAATTTTTTAGTACTTCCTGCGGTTGCGATCGCGTTTCGCCCACTGTAGGCGAGTGCCTGAGTATATCTTTTACTTGAAGAGCGCAGATTATCCCATAGCTAAATATTCCATAACCCGTGAGGACTTTTCTTTCCATGTTCAAACCTCGCACAATTTTTAGTGCTTTAACCGCAATTATCCTAGCGTTTGCCATCAGCACACAGATATATATACAACCCGCAGTAGCTGCTGGAGGAACGTGTAATCCAACTGTGGGAAACCTACCTATATGCCCAAGTACCGCACCTTCCGAATCAGCTAGTTTTGTTGACCCAACAGCAACAATCACCAATCCCACAAATATTACCTTGGGCGAAAAAGTCTACGTCGCTCCATTTGCCCAGTTAGATGCTACTAATGCTCCTATTAGTATTGCAGCAGATTCTAATGCCCAAGACCAAGTGAAAATCACAGCTTCAGGAACGGGAGTACAAATTGGCGAGCGTGTGATTATGGCACACATGGCTGTAGTTAAAGGTGCAGCTAAAATTGGTACTCAAGGTTCCACCGGACCTTTTACTGACCCAGTTAGCAATACTCAGTTTAGCAACACTGTTCCAGAGACTTTTCTCGCCTTCAACTGTGAAATAGACGGTGCAACTATAGAAAAAAACACAGTAGTCAACTTTCTCGCGCGAGTTGGCCCTGGTGTTACCTTACCTGCTGGTAAAGTCGTCTTGCCTGGTAAAAACGTTACAACTACTCTACAAGCTAGTAGCGGCACTTCAGGGAAAGTAGTCAACCTGACACAAGCAGACGTTGCATTAATGGAAGGCATTATTGAAGTCAATGAAGCATTTGCCAAAGGTTACACAGATTTAGCTAGGGCAGACTTGACAAACGTCACAGGAATTAATTATGCTCCCGTCACCTTCTTTAATTCTGGAGGTCTGCCGCAGATAGGTGGAAGTCCAACTCGTGATCCGAACTATCGTAACCGCATTATCGGTAATCTTACTTTCCAAGATTCTTTACCAACACTCACCAACAAACTAGCTAATAGAATTTCGCTACGTGCTGATGAGGGTGAACCTTTTAATGTTGGGTCAATTACTGGGATGGCAAACGATGTTGTCTTTCACGCATTAGAAACCACTAGTTTGACTCTTGGGAATGGAGTTGGTTATGGGCCTCGCGCTCTAGTTCATGGCGGTAGGCAGGTTGTCGATGGTGTTGCTGATGGCCCTGAAACTAGCATAGGTGATGCTGTAGGGCTAGGGCCGAACTCTGTTATATTCCGCGCCAGCATTGGCAACAGATCAGCAATTGGGCAAAGAAGCGCAGTCTTCAATTCTACAGTAGTTCCCAGAACGCATATCCGTTCTCGAACAATCTATGCCGACAACGGCAGCATCATTCTACCTGTGGAGTGGTAAGGAGAGACTGCTTTCAGCCCTATACCAGCCGTGTTCTTAGCTGCTCGTTGTGTAGCATGGATCTCTTTTATTACGGCTGGTATCTTTTTTCTTGGCTTATGCCTAAGCAATTAACTTTTGCATAATTTTATGAATCTGAAAATCTTGTCGTTAGTGCAATTACAATGCCTACGATTGATGCTGCTGTTAACTTTGATATTCGGGCTGATACTAATTGTTGATGATGGTTCATCTATAGCTGCACAGAAGGTTGGGCAGCCAGGATTGATAAACCCTGTAACTGCTGATATCACCTCCAGTCAGCCTCAAGTGGTACAACCTTCAGTCATCGGACTTGTGTCTACATTGTCGGATGAAGTCGAGGAATTACCAGCCGAGTTAATTCGCTGGTCGACTTACTGGCAACTTTGTTGGGATGCATATCCTGAAGCTGAAGCATACGAACTGCAAACGGTGCTTATGGAAGGCAAGTCTCCCAAATTGAAACGACAAAGCGATCGCTGCTTTCGTATACAAGCTGCATCTAATGAAAACCAAAAATCACAAGGATTACTCAACCGTGATGTAATCTTGTTAATGCATAAAATTCAGCTTGGTTATCGAGTGCGAGCTGTCTTAGATAACAACCGCGTCAGTGAATGGTCTCAAGTAATGGCAGTTGGTGCAACTACTACCTCTGAATTGAATGGTACTAATAACACATAGCGATTGTGGCAGCAAAGATAGCACCGGCAGTGAGTTTTTCTAATGTTTGTGCTGCAATCCCAGCGCGAGGATACCCTAGTAAAGGTGCTTGTCCTTCATAAAGGATTGATATACGTGTAAGGAGATTTTCTCTGATGAGAATAGCTTGTACCATTCGGCAGCGTAATGGATCAATGATATTTGCAACACTTTGGCTATGCTATCCATTCGGTTGAATAGTGGAATTTTAGCTTTTAAACTCATCATGAAAAACGGAAAGATTAGCAAGAGTCCCCTGAATTAGTTCGTCACACATACTGGTGTCGTTAGTGCAACATTAATGCCTAACTCAATATACAAATCTGAGACAGTAATAGTTATGCTTCCTCTTGAACAATTGTTTTGTCCTTGTTGTACTCCAGCCATATTGCATTTGCTGACTCAATCCGAGCTGACTCAGCACATACTCCAATTAAGAACGGGGTCAGTTGCTGCGGCTATCAGAAGGAATCAAAAACAGCAGCAGGGATCTCTATCCGTAGCAAGGCAAACGCATCTAAATATTAACGAGTCTAGCTAAAAGTAGAATGCATCAGAGTATAAGCCCCGTAGGACTTTCAGAAAAAGAAATATTCATTGTAAAGGAACGAGAATAATTATAAAGGCAAGCATACTATCACTACGAATTTTGGAGCGAGGGCGTGGGTACTGCGGTTATCTCTGGTGCAGTACCTTGGGTTGGAGTTACTGGAGTGGCGATCGCTTTTGGCTTAAGTTTGTTAACTACTGCCTATACTTTTGGTTCTATCAGCGGATGTCACATCAACCCCGCAGTCACAATTGGTTTTTGTCTCCATAGGTTTCGGGCTGACCTTATCAAGGCACATAATATAAGTTGTCATGCATCGCCACACGAAGATATTTTAATGTGGCTTTCAAGTGATAATCTTCTTATACAGCAGCCTACACGGAGAACTTAAGATGACATCTCCAGAAACGGTTATATGGCTACAAGAACGGACGAGTTTAGGAATTCTCTCACCTGAAGTGTTAAATGCGATCGCACAAGTAATTGAAGAAAAAGTAGTGAGTGCCGAAACTGACTTAGTTAGCGAAGGCACTCCTCCAGAAGCCCTTTATATTCTTGTAGAAGGTCAACTCGAAAGCAATAGCACCAATCAAACCAACCCAGCCTTAGCTTGTGGATTCCTCCCCGGAGCAGTGATTGAACTCAAAGAATTGCTGTTGGATCAATTAACTCCATTCACAATTACTACGGTGACAGATTGTCATTTGTGGGTTGTGCCTGGTGATAAATTTCGCCCTTTAGTTAACCAATACCCCGAAATTGCTCAGGCTTTTTCGCGTCAATTGGCTCAAGAATTAGCTCAGGCAACATCTGCACTTGGCTATGAACAAGAACGTTCTGTAGCTTTGCGACCCTATTTAGTCACCAAAGCACAACGCGGAATTGTCGGTACAAGTCGTTATGCAGTAAAACTGCGCGAGCAAATTCGAGAAGCGGCGGCTGACCGTAAATCTGTGGATATTTTCGGAGAACCAGGGTTAGAAAAAGACAATATAGCAGCCCTCATCCACTTTGGTTCTCCAAAACGGCGAGAACCAATTATTAAAGTAAATTGCGGTATTCTGCAAACAAGCGGTGCAGATTTATTCGGTCGCGCTGGCGGTAAACCAGGACTTTTGGAATGGTTGGGAGAAGGTACTTTAGTTCTCAACAACATCCAAGAATTGCCTGAAGAATTATTACCTCCGGTGACGCAGTTGCTCACAACTGGCACATATACTCCCGCGACTCGTTCAGGAGAAGCAGCACCTGAACCTCGTGCCAGTAAAGCCAGAATTCTAATTGTTTCCGAAAAAACTCAGTCGACAATTGAACGCTGTATTGGTCACATTATTAAAGTACCACCGCTACGGGTGCGGAAAGCTGATATTCAGGCACAGGTTGAATATTATACTAGTCTCTACGTTCGGGCTAGAGGTATTTCTAAACCGCGCATCACCCCAGAAGCTCTGCGTCGCCTCCAGTCTTATGATTTTCCTGGCAACCTTAAAGAGTTGAAAAATTTGGTAGAAAGGGCGATCGTGCAAGCAGAGGGTGCCAATGAATTAACAGAAGAAATTTTCTGGCCAGCCGAAACTAAGAAAAAACGATTTCGGCTGAATCTGTTAAACGCCTATCCTGGTTTGCGGCTGTTTTTACGTAGTCCTTGGTGGCCCGATCGCATTAACTATGGTTTTACGGCAACGGCTTTTGCGATCGCAGTTGCAGTTTTATTTATTGGGCCACAAACGCGCGATCGCAATTTCGTATTAAATCTCTTTTGGGCTTGGTGGTGGCCTTTCTTCTTATTTCTCTTTCCTTTTTTGGGACGTATCTGGTGTTCTGTTTGTCCCTTCATGATTTACGGAGAAATTACCCAAAAGTTATCTTTATGGTTGTGGCCTCGAAAACTTAAGCGCTGGCCGAGAGAACAAGCTGAGAAATGGGGCGGATGGTTCATGTTTGGTTTGTTCACCCTAATTTTCTTATGGGAAGAACTCTGGCATTTAGAAAATACTGCCTACCTTAGTGCTTGTTTGTTGCTGTTAATTACTGCTGGGGCGATGATTTTTTCCGCTCTTTTTGAGCGGCGGTTTTGGTGTCGTTATCTTTGCCCCATTGGAGGGATGAATGGTTTATTTGCCAAACTCTCAATGACGGAACTCCGCGCACAGCAAGGTATTTGTTCTGCCAGTTGTACCACGTATCAGTGCTATAAAGGTGGGCCGCAAAAGGGCGAAGGGATGGAAACTAATGGATGTCCCTTGTATTCTCACCCAGCGCAGTTAGAAGATAACAGAGATTGCGTACTGTGCATGACTTGCCTCAAAGCCTGTCCCCATCGTTCCGTTGAATTCAATTTGCGTCCCCCTGCGATTGAACTGTGGACAACTCATGTACCCCGCAGCTATGAAGTAGCATTATTGTTTTTGCTGTTGGGTGGTATATATCTGCATCGCTTGCCGGAGTTACAATCTTGGTTAGGGTTACAACTGGATTTAACTCAGTTTTGGCAGCATTTGGGATTATCACTCTTAGTGTTAATTATCCCAGCAGCCTTTACCTTTGCAGTCTACAAACTGATACAAGTGTTTTTCTGGTTAGCGAACTATATCGAAGCAGCAAAATCCAAAATCCAAAATCCAAAATCCGCCTTAGAAAGTTCTGTTCCTTTGCTTCCGGCGCTGAAACTTTCCGCAAAATCTCAAAATTGGATTAAGCCTCGATCATTTGTAGAACTTGCATATAGCTATCTACCATTAATTTTGGGGGGAAACTTAGCTCACTATCTGCGTTTGGGCTTAAGTGAAGGTGGGCGGATTTTACCTGTTACCTTTGCTACTTTTGGTTTGAGTGGTGAACAATTGCCAATATTGGTTGCTCACCCAGCAGTGATTGCCTTTTTGCAAGGTACAACTATAATTTTTTCAGTGCTGCTGACTATATTATTAACGCAAAAAATTGCAAAACAACCACTGTGTACACTGAAGGGTTTAGCGAAGTTATCGCTCCTTTGGCAACACTTAGCAGCTATTGGGTTGGGAGTCAGTATGTGGGCAATAATCGTGTCGTAAGCTAAAATTTCCCAAGGCGATTATCATAGTAGGTTAGCATAGCTGTACGTCCCTATTACGCGTATACCTCATTCAAATGAGAATCGTTATAAATCGCCTGGGCTTGGTGCAAAAAGTGAGTTAAAAACATTCTTCTTCCCTACGAACGTGATAGAAAATACTTATATGATTTTTCACTCATAGTGTAAGGATTACAGATAATGCACGTTCTAAAAAGATCCATCAAACCAGCAACTTATATATCGTTCCTCCACATTTACCAAACTACTTGGGGGACTGCTGGTGATATTTGTTTAATCCGTGAATCTGTAGCTAATGAAAGTACAGCGAAGTTTGTCGGTCACAAAATCCAACTAGCAATTCCCAAAGGGTTGGAGCGCGATCGCATCGCAAACTGTCCGATAATCAAAGTTGCAGGTAATGTCGGCGATGGACATCCTAAAGAACACCCCTTGGAATGGGAGGCTTATGAAGGTGTAGATACAGAACTAGCTCTAGCGGCTCTCAAACCTTGGGGCTTCAAGTTAATTGAACTCTAATGTAGTGATTTGATCAGTTTAAGCCGCAGGGAGAAGCTTATTACATTAGGGAGTATTCTGGTTTGACACTCCCCGAACTAATTAAATCAGCGATAGCGAAGTTTAATCGGAAAGTTCGGGGATAATTAATTTTTAATTTTGAATTGTTACTTCATATCATGTTCGACAAATCACTTATAATATGTCATTGCGAATGCAACGAAGTGGAATGAAGCAATCGCAAAGGTTTGGGATTGCCGCGCTACGCTCGCAATGACATAAGTATTAAGTCGAACATGATATCACTGATGTTTGCAAACATATCCTAGTACTTTGTCAAATTAGTTTTGATAATTTGTAGTAAGCACTTTAGCAAAAGTCCTGACTACGAGCTTAATTGCTGCTCAATTGAAACTTGCCAGATTATTAGCAAGATAAACAAACACTTACAATAGTACCTTTTTGAGGAATGCTATTGATTGTAAATTCACCACCATATAATTTAACTATATGCTGAACAATAGCTAGCCCTAAGCCAGAGCCTTGTTGTTCCCATAACTTTCGATTAAATTGTACAAAAGCTCCAATTTTACCAATCTCTTCAATTGTCATCCCTTTACCATTGTCAATTACATATAAATTAAATTTATTACCTTCTACCTTACTCTTAACTTGAACTTCGTTATTTGATAAAGAAAATTTAAAAGAATTATCTAGTAATTCTTCAACAAGAATACTAAAGTTATCTTCTGATAGTTGTACTGAAGATTCTTGGATATCTAGCTTTAAATCTTTTTGTCTACAGTTTTCTGTAGCTTTTTTGAGAGCGACTTCACAAATAATTTTTTCAGCAAAACATTTATCTTTTTTTTCTTGGATTTGACGAATTTTGTCAGTATCTTTAGCAATTAATTCCAGATTACTGTATAATAAAAACCTTTGAACTAATGCATTCAAGCGATTGGCAGATGTATAAATTAATTCTGCAATTTCGGCTTCATCAGAGCCAGACATTAGATCACAATTTTCTATTAACAACTGTGACATACCGAGAATACCATTTAAAGGAGTATTTAGCTCGTGAGGTAATGAGTGAGCAATATTCATTCTGAGTTCGTCTAGCTTGGCTTGAGCTTTCCGCTCAACTAAAGCGTGTTTTTCAAGACGAGAAGCGATCGCACTCAGTAATTCTTCAGGAGTAAATGGTTTAGTCAAATAATCATCAGCCCCAAAATCCATCCCCTGACGAAAATCTGAACGCTCTGCTTTAGCAGTAACAAATATTAAAGGAATATTGGTAGTCGCTTCATTTTGACGCAGAGCAGACAACACACTATAGCCATCTAATTCAGGCATCATAATGTCACAGATAATTAAATCTGGTAACTTTGACTGAGCAATTTCTAATCCAATTTTACCGTTTACAGCTATCAAAGTTTCAAAATCGGAAAGTTGTAAAATTTCCTGAATGTTTTCCCTTACTTGAGGTTCGTCTTCTATGATTAAAATTGTGTTCATCGACGATTATTAATTAGTTTTATTGGTTTAGCATGATATAGCATCCATATAAAGCTTATCTTGCTCAACAAGAAAATTTAACTTTCAATAATATCGTAAAATCGTATCTTTGTTATAAGTATTAGTACTGAAATATTACAATATAATCCATTATTTGCTCCAGTAAATTAAAGTTTTGCATAACCTTGGCATTCTCCGGGGTTAGTAATGTTTGTAAATTTTTCATTTCATTCAAAAGCATCATTAGACGAAGTAAATGGAGCTGCTATAAAATCTTTTTCATTGAGGGCATTGCTTGTAATTAGTGGTAGTTCCACTCTAAATGTCGTACCGACTCCGACCTGACTAGCGAAGATAATTCTTCCTTTATGAAGGTCTATACAATTGTTGACTATTGCCAAGCCTAATCCAGTTCCTGGCGTATTACCAACATTAGTAGCTCGGTAGAAGGGTTCAAATAAGTTCTGCTGTTCCTCTGGTAAAATACCAATACCTTCATCTTTAATTAGAAAAACTGCACTTTTCTCTTGAATTAATAAATCAATTTGAACATTGCTACCCTCTGGTGAGTATTTGACAGCATTTGAAAGCAAATTACTCAGTATTTGTCGCAAAAGTTTCTTGTCTATACAAGCCGTAAAGTAATTATCTATTGATGAATTGCCTAAGAAAAGGTGGCAAAAGGCTAAAGTATAGTTGGGAAAACTGAGTTGGATTTCCTCTACCAAAGAACGGCAGAAATCAACTAAATTAATAGAAGTTGGTTCAAATGCCAACTTTCCAGCTTCAGCCTTATTAATTAGCAAAATATCATCTAAAAGTTGAGTAGTATGTTGAACATAAGTCTGAATGCACTGAAGATGTTTTTGCTTTTGTTGTTCATCTAGTTTATGGCTAAAAGTTTTTAATATTCCCGCAGAGGAAGTGATTACAGCCAAGGGAGTTCGGAACTCATGGGAGGTCATAGAAATGAAGCGAGATTTCAATTCACTCAGTTCTTTTTCTTTTTCTAAAGCTTTACAAATATTTTCTTCAGCTTGTTTGCGTTCGCGTATATCTTTAACTACCCCAATTACATAAATTGGTTTGCCAAGGGGATCTCGAATTAGAGAAACTGTTAAATTTACCCAGATTATATTACCTGTTTTATGTAAATATCGCTTTTCTATAGAAAATGTTTCTACCTCTCCTGCTATTAATTGTTGCAAATTATCTAGATGTGCTTGGATATCATCTGAATGTGTGATATCTCTAAAATTTTTCTTGAGGATTTCTTCTTGACTGTAGCCTAATACTTCACACAAATTTTGATTAACTTTCAGAAAATCACCATCTAAAGTTTCTAATTTAATTCCCACCGCTGCTTGATGAAAAATAGCCCTAAGCTCTGCCTCACTTTTTTGTAAATCTAAAGTGCGTTGCTTAACTCTAACTTCTAAATCTTGATTGAGCTTTTGTAAAGCTTCTTGCGCTCGTTGGCGTTGTAGTTCGGCAGATGCTCTAGCTGCAAATACTTTGAGAATTCCCTCAAATTTTTGGTGGTCAGGTATGGGCTTTTCATCTACAATACATAACGAGCCAATCGGCTGACCAAAATCATCGCTTAAAATAACTCCCATAAAACTTTCCGCTTGCATAGCAGTTAATCTTTCAGAAGCGGGGAAGAGTTGCTGAATTCCCGAACCACAGTAATAAAATCCTTGCTTAAGCAAAATTTCATAAGGCGTTAATTTTGGGTCATAGCAAATATTGGGTTGTAACTGCCCATCAGACCAAAATCCTAACGTGTTAACTTGCCCATCAATTAACTCAGTTACCAAAGCGTTACGCACATCTAAAGTAGAAGAAATATGCTCAACTAATGCGGGAAAAAAGTCACATCCAGTTGTAGAAGCTGTACTTTCTATCAAACTTTGTAAGGCTATTTCAGCTTGTTTGCGTTTTGTAATATCAATTCCTACTGCAACAGCGGCTGTATTTTGTTGGTATTTTTGAGCTACGAGCAAATAATTAAGTGTCTTGCCGTTTATATTGACATCAATAATGCTAGAATCTGCTACATCTTGCCTATCTAAAAATTCCCGCATAAATTCTGTGAATTGTGGGCTGTTTTCCATAAAGCCCAGTTCTTGACCAACAAAAACGTCGCTAGTCAAGTTAAAACTTTCAGCTAAATGACGATTAACCCCTAAATAATATCCATCATCATTTACCCAAGAAACAAACCCTGGTACTGCATCTAAAACGGTTTGTAATTGCTCTTTTGCTTGTTGCAGATTTTTTTCTGCTCGTTTGTATTCTGTAATGTCCTCGGAAATACACAATAGGTATTCGGGTTGTTGGTCTTTGTCATACAAAGGAATTTTAGTCGTGTGCAAAATTCTTCTGCCAAAAGTGGGACTATCAATATATTCTTCAGAAATATCTTGAGGTACACTGCTAGCAAAAGTTTCTAGGTCTTTTTCATGGAAAAAATCTGCTTCTTCTTTCGGAAATAATTCGTAATCTTTTTTGCCAATAGCCTGTTCTGCTGTGATACCAAAAATATTTTCGCAGGTATGATTCCAGAGCTTGAATGTCCCAAAGGTTTCTAGCTTGGCATCTTTGACAAAGACTGCCACAGGCAAATTATTAATCATCGACTGCAAAAAATTGCGAGTTTGCTTGAGTTCCTCTTGTACTTTTCGGCTTTCGGTGATGTCAATACCTGTACAAACGATATACTCAACTTGATTATTTCGATTAAGTAAGACCTTATTTGACCAAGAGATTAAGCGGCGATCGTTATCTTTAGTAAGTAAACTAGTTTCGTAACGTTGAGGAAATTCTCTCTCTGCTAAATTTTCAAAAATACCTTTGATACATTCTGTTGTTTCAGGTAACAGCAACATATCCCAAACAAATTTTCCTTTAACTTTATCAAATGTGTACCCCGTCGCTTGTTCGCAAGTATGATTAAAGCGAACAATTCTCCCTTGAAAATCTAGTACAATAACCAGAGCATCTGCTAGATTCAAAACAGTAGAAACAAAATTACGCTCTAATCGCAGTTCTGACTCGATTCTCTGGCGTTCTACAAGTTTAACTCGTGTACAATTGTACAGTTCGGCTTGGAGAATAGAAAGTGCCAGCAGACTGCTAGGAGTAACTAATCCAATTAATTCTCCTTGTTCACCGATAATAGGCAGATGGCAAATTCGATGTTGCCTCAGCAAATGCAACGCAGTAAAAACATCTTTAAAATCTCTTAGCTTCAGTGTTATTAACTCCCTTGTCATGACTTGGGCAACACTGATACCCTCTATATTTTTTCCTTGTGCTGTCAGCTTAATTAAATCTCGCTGTGTAATTATCCCCACCAACTGCGAGTTTTCCATAACTAAAACACAACTGGTGGCTTGAGATGTGTTGCTATCTACACCTTTACTTGAGTTATTCAAATAATTGGTATTCTGGATTGGCAAGCTATCAAAATTACCTGACGCTTCATTGATTAGTGCAATCACATTTGAAAGCAAAGTCTCAGAGTTAACAATCAACGGATGACGAATGATAGTTAGCTGTAAATTATCAGAACTGAGAGAGTTAATTAACATTATATATAGATACCTTGAATCAAATCATATTTAAAAAAGATACGTATAATATTTTCGTTTATAAATTTTTAAAGGACATCAGTATTTTCTATGATGATTATTTTTTAAATTTAGTTGTATCATTATTTACATTTATCTCAATAAACCCGTCAATTTTAAAATATGGAGTTTTTTAGGAGAGTATATTATTATGACGCAGCTATAAATTCTGAGCTTTACCTTAATGAAACTACGGTTATAAGGTAGATGCAGCTTAACCATTCTGGTACTATTACCATCGAAGATAATCATCCAGAAGGTATTATTTTTACTGTATTCTCAAAAATAAATAATTAATTCTAAAATTACTGTCGGATTCTTTTTTTATTATCAATACTGCGATCGCGTCGATGCTAAATAGATTGAGGATGTACGAGAAAAAATTGATGCAGCGATAGCTTCAGATCAAACGCCACCTCGTAAACCAAATTATAGAGCGGTTTCGATAAGGACATTAGGCGCAACCCCTGAGACACTGTGAATTTTAGATGGTGTTGGGTTAAAAAAGAAACATGAAAATTATCAAATCCATCACCAATTGGTTAGAAACCCGCGCCAGTGCCCCTGCTTATGGCGGTTGGGTACTAGCAGTAACCGCTATTTGTTTTTTTGGCGCAGGTATCAATACGATGGCTGGTTGGCTGTATGCTATTAGCGGCATCAGTTTTGCCCTTTTGGGTGTAGCAGCCATCTTACCGCCGCGATCGCTCACAGGTCTATCCATCACCCGGCGTCCCATGCAGCCAGTATCAGCCGGCGACGATCTAACGGTGGAGTTAGAAATCCGCAATCAGACACAGCAGCCTGTAAGTTTATTGCAAGTTGAAGATATACTGCCCTTCGTCTTAGGGAAACCAGTCAAAAAGGCAATTGAGACAATTCCTAGTCAAGGTAGTTACCGTTGGGTATATTACCACCCTACTGTGCGCCGGGGCATTTATCGCTGGCATAGAGTTGAACTAGGTTCTGGTGCGCCTTTGGGATTATTCTGGTGTCGCCGTCAGCGTGATTGTGCTGCCACAGCGATCATCTATCCCACAGTGTTACCCTTGGCTACCTGTCCCCTAGTAGATGAAATGGGGCAAGAAGAGAGCAAAAGGGGCGATCCTCGTGGTAGACCGTTGCAGACAGCGACAACGGGGCTGGTGCGATCGCTCCGTCCTTATCGTGTAGGAGATCCCACCCGTTTGATTCACTGGCGGACTAGCGCTCGTTATGGAGAATTAAGGGTGCGGGAGTTAGAAATGGTTACAGGTGGACAAGAAATAGTTATTGCCCTTGACAGTGCTAGCAATTGGGAAGAAGAAAACTTTGAACAAGCAGTAATTGCCGCAGCCTCGCTGTATTTTTATGCGCAGCAACAGCAATTACAGGTGCAACTATGGACAGCATTGACAGATTTAATCAAAGGCGATGCCTATGTTTTAGAAACCCTGGCAGCAACCAGAGCATTAGAAGATGTCAGTTCAGTAGTTCCTAAAAGCTATCCTTTGATTTGGCTGACTCAAAACCCCCTGAGCCTTGCTACTCTTCCTCAAGGCAGTCGCTGGGTTTTGTGGTCAAATATTTCTTCACCAGGAGAACAAGAGGTAATCAATTGGGAACATCCTGGTATAGTTTTGCAGAGCGATCGCCCACTACAACCCCAGCTACAAAAAACATTACGTTCATAAATTGCAAACATTGGGCATTGGGCATGGGTTATTCCCCTTGTCCTCTTGTCCACCAGTCCCCACACAAGTTAAGCTTTTGCGATTTCCTAGATTTTCTCTGATCCCAGCACACCGGACATATTAGCCTTTGAGCAAAGGAAAAATTATTTGAGCGGGTAAGGTTGGGGATATACACCCAGTAATCCTCTAGCGAGGCTGAGTTACAATGCAAAGAAATATTTAAATTATGAGCGACCGATCCAACATGATCACATCAGAACATAACACAAAATCCAGCGATAAAAGTCTAGAGGCAATGCGGCATTTTTCCGAACAATACGCCAAGCGTACTGGAACCTACTTCTGTTCTGAACCTTCTGTTACCGCAGTTGTGATTGAAGGACTAGCTAAACATAAAGACGAACTAGGTGCGCCTTTATGTCCCTGTCGCCACTACGAAGATAAAGAAGCTGAGGTTCACGCTACATATTGGAACTGTCCTTGTGTGCCAATGAGAGAACGCAAAGAGTGTCATTGTATGTTGTTCCTTACCTCTGACAACGAGTTTGCTGGAGAAAAACAAGAAATCTCTCTTGAAACAATCAAAGAAGTACGAGATAGCATGGGATGAGCGAAATCATCCCCCAAGAGTTTTGGCAAGGCGTAGAACAGTTCAATTCTGGTCAGTTCTACGCTTGTCATGACACTTTAGAGGCTTTGTGGATTGAAGCTGGCGAACCGGAAAAAACCTTTTATCAAGGCATTCTCCAAATTGCGGTGGCACTGTATCATTTGGAAAATCGCAACTGGCGAGGTGCCGTAATTTTATTGGGAGAAGGTAGCAATCGCCTACGCCGTTACCCATCTAGTTACAGTAGCGTTGATGTAGATGAGCTATTGAGTCAGAGTGCAGCTTTGTTAACGACATTACAGCAAATAGGGCCAGAAAAGATTACATCTGGTGATCTAGATGAAAATCAAGTCTTATCTTTGCCTAGAATTGTACTAACTCCTGATTAACCTACGTAGAGATGCGAAATTTCGCGTTTCTACGTAGGTTGATGCTTAAAGTTCCCATTTCTAAATATATTTAAGCTGTAGTGCATTTCATGCCAATTTCCTGAAACCTTGAGGTTAGGGGTAGCGTCACTATTTCAGCCAGTAGTTATCGTAAATCACTCCAGATGGTATATTTCATATCTGGATAAAGTACTTGAGATAATTAGAATACAAGCTGAAATCCTGAATCCCAAACTGCTATGATGCCCTGCTCTCAATTGTTTTTATCACAGATGCGTCGCTTTGGATTAGCTTTAATGCTGCCAGCGGCACTCTTGGGCACTTTTGCATTCCCTACTCAAGTGCAAACTGCTACTGCACAGACATCTGAGGCGAATCGCCCCCTCACTATCCGCGCTGATGTGCAAGAATATGACGCTAAAAATCAAGTAATCACCGCTCGCGGTAACGTACAAATGTTGTATCCTTCTCGCCAGCTTCAGGCAACATCTGCCCAAGCACAGTACTTTAGTAAGGAACGCCGAATTGATTTCAGTGGCAACGTCTATATTTTGCAACAGGGCGGTAACAGTATACGGGCTGAGAAGGTAACTTATTTAATTGATGAAGGACGATTTGTTGCCTTACCCCAATCCAACCGTCAGGTAGAGTCCATCTACATGATTGAGGAATCAGATAATGGTGGACAAACTGCTACACCTGCCCCAAACACACCACCATTCAAACCTTCTAATTAGCATTTACCACCAAGAAAGGGTGCTTCCAGCGTGAAAATTGTTTTAGAGAATATTCACAAATCTTATGGCAAGCGAGTAATTGTCAATCGTGTCAACCTTTCTGTTGCTCAGGGCGAAGTCGTTGGTTTACTAGGCCCCAATGGGGCTGGTAAGACGACGACTTTTTACATTGCCACAGGTTTAGAAAAACCCAATCAAGGAAAAGTCTGGCTGGGTAATATGGATGTGACAGGAATGCCAATGCACAAAAGGGCGCAACTGGGTATTGGCTATCTAGCACAAGAAGCAAGTGTTTTTCGTCAACTCTCGGTAGAGGACAATATTCTGTTAGTGTTAGAGCAAACTCATGTGCCACGATGGGAATGGCCAAGGCGGCTCAAAACTTTACTGCGGGAGTTTCGGTTGGAAAAATTAGCTAACAGTAAAGGAATTCAACTTTCTGGTGGTGAGCGACGGCGGACGGAATTAGCAAGGTCTTTGGCTGCTGGACAAGAAGGGCCAAAATTTTTGCTTTTGGATGAACCATTTGCGGGAGTTGATCCGATCGCAGTCTCAGAAATTCAACAAATCGTAGCACAACTGCGCGATCGCGGCATGGGAATATTAATTACAGATCATAATGTCCGCGAAACCCTCGCCATAACCGATCGCGCCTACATCATGCGCGAGGGGCAAATCCTTGCTTTTGGTGCTGCTGAGGAACTCTACAGTAACCCCCTGGTGCGGCAATATTATTTAGGGGATAACTTTCAAGTCTAAATTAACAATGATTTAGTTAATATTTTCAAATGATATTTGGGATTTTTTATTCTTCAGCATAAATCTATTAGTTAATTTTTAGCTATTATAAAATTTAATTTTGATCCTAAATGCAGTAGATATGCTTTGCTTTGCCACGGTTGCCAATATTTAACTTTTCAAGTTGCTTATGATATCAAAGAAATTCACGTTTTTGTATAGGCTCTATTCGCTGCTGCCTTTTACGATCATGGATCGCTATCTTGCCAGCGAATTGTTAGCGCCGTTTTTCTTTGGTGTCGGAGCTTTTTCATCAATTGGCGTTACCATTGATGCTGTGTTTGATCTGGTCAGAAAAATCGTAGAATCTGGGCTACCCATAGACATTGCTATTCAAGTTTTTTTGTTAAAGTTTCCCAACTTTATTGTTTTAGCCTTCCCCATGTCTACGCTGCTGGCTACTTTGATGACCTACAGTCGTCTTTCTAGCGAGAGCGAACTAATAGCCTTACGTGGTTGTGGCGTGAGTGTCTATCGGATGGTGCTAACTGCTGTGATGTTAAGTCTTGTGGTTACAGGAATGACATTTGTGTTTAACGAACAAATTGCACCAGCAGCAAATTATCAAGCGGCGATGACTCTGGAGAAAGCGCTTAAATCAGACAAGCCAACTTTTAAACAGCAAAATATTTTTTATCCTGAATATCAAGATGTTACCCAGCCGGATGGTTCTAAAAATCGGATATTGACACGCTTGTTTTACGCCGACCAATTTGATGGTAAGCGTATGACGGGTTTGACGATTATAGATCGTTCAACAAAAGGTCTGAATCAAATTTTGGTATCAGAATCTGCCCAGTGGAATGCTTCGCAAAATGTCTGGGATTTTTATAACGGTACTATCTATTTTGTCGCTGCCGATCGCTCTTATCGCAACATCGTTAGATTTGAACAGCAACAACTGCAACTACCGCGCACGCCATTAAGTCTGGCAGAAAAAAGCCGAGACTATGGGGAGATGAATATTGCCGAAGCATTAGATCAACTAGAAGTGGAATATCTTGGTGGCGATCGCCAAAAAATTCGTAAACTTCAAGTAAGGATTCAACAAAAAATCTCCTTGCCCTTTGTATGCGTAGTTTTTGGCTTAGTAGGCGCAGCAATGGGAAGCATACCCCAGCGAACTGGAAGAGGTACCAGTTTTGGGATTAGCGTCATAGTTATATTTTCGTACTATTTGATTTTCTTTATTAGTGGTGCGATCGCACAAGCAGGTGTCCTCTCTCCCTTTATGGGGGCTTGGTTGCCCAACTTTGTTTTTTTGGGAATAGGTCTATTCTTACTGATACGAGTTGCTAAACGGTAAATTGAGGAAGATGGGGGATGAGGAAGAATAATGATTGATTGCTTGGGGACTTCCAGAAATTAAATTATTCAATTTTGAGAGCGAAGACGAGATTGTTAAATTCTTCCTCCCCTGCTTCCCCTGCTCCCCCTGCTTCCCCTACTCCCCCTGCTCCCCCTGCTCCCCCTACTCCCCCTGCTCCCTCATCTCCTCATCCCCACACCTGAATTACGGATGATAATTCCGGCATCCCGGTGCATCTGGATTTTCCTTACAATATTCTTCAAAAGAGACTTTGGCTGATATCATACCCTCAGCTTTTTGATGAGCTGCTTCTGCCTGGAGTTCTTCTACTTCATCCCACGCGGCTGCACAAGGTTTAGAATAAGCACCTTGTTCGGTACAAATAGCACGAGCCTGCTGAATTGCTTTTTGAATTCTCTCCTCCAGCAGTGGCGCTTTTGGCGCTTCCACAAAGTCGCTTTTTGTCAAAATGTCGGTAATTGAGATAATGCCCAACAATTTGCCTTGAATCACAGGCGCTCTATGAATACCAGTATTAGCAAATAACCGCGCTACATATTCCACACCCAAATCAGGATTGACTACAATACAGGGCTTGCTCATAATTTCGTAAACCCGCACTTGCTTTGGGTCTTTACCGTAGGCTGTTACCTTATAGACAATATCCGTTGCTGTGACAATGCCATAAGCATCATTCTCATGGCGACAATCCACAACCAGCGCCCGCAATCCTTTGTCCTTCATCAGCCCCACTGCTTCAGCAACAGTTGCCGAACCGCGAATGGTAACTACGTCTTTGGTCATGATATCTTCAGCTTTCATCATTGCTGTAGTCTCCTGGTTTAATAGTCCGGTGCAGCGCACAGTTTGCTAAATAGGAAGTAAAAAAGTTGAACTTTTGTCCAGCTACAACAATAAATTAGACTAGTTGTCAAGTCCTGATGTTATCCAATGTGACCAATGCTCAAAAACTAAGCATAAATTGCGATCGCATTCTGCCGAGCAACAAATAATGAATGGGAATTGACCGACAAGGCAAACCCAGATTATAAATTG
Source organism: Nostoc flagelliforme FACHB-838 (assembly GCF_014698065.1). Lineage (GTDB taxonomy): Bacteria > Cyanobacteriota > Cyanobacteriia > Cyanobacteriales > Nostocaceae > Nostoc > Nostoc flagelliforme_B. The sequence goes on along the minus strand of NZ_JACJSI010000038.1, from coordinate 13,704 downwards.
TCATTGCGAGCGCAACTTAGTAGAGCGAAGCAATCGCAAGATATGGGATTGCTTCACTACGCTGTCGCTTCCTTCGCTTTTGACTTACATATTCTTGCAAAATTGGGATGCTCCCTGCAAAAGTCCCTAACACCGCACCTCCAACCTCTCCTCTTACCAGTATCTTAAAAAGCTTGTATCAAATTAGCTTTTTGGCACATTGATTTAACATACTAAGTACTGAAGATCCTTTATTTTTTAATTGCCGCCAATTGCTTCATTTTCCACAAATAGCTAGAAATAAAATTGGTAATAATATGAGCAACAATCGGCACTAATAAGTTGCCAGTAAGCAGAGCGCTATATGCAAATATCATCCCGACAATCGTTGCCCAAATCACATAAGGCCATTGTTGGGAACCGCTAAAATGCAAAATGCCAAAGCAAAGACTGGATACAATAACAGCCAAATGATCCAAGCCTAAAGCTGGCAGCATCACACCTCTAAATAATAATTCTTCGCTCAACCCCGGTAGTAGCCCCAACCAGATTAAGTCTGGCAAAGCTAAAGGCTTCAGCACCATTTCTAAGTAATAATCTGCACTTTTACGATAGCCAGCCCACAAGCGATGAGTTAAGCTACTTAACGCGGTGATGACAAACCCCAGCCCTACACCCAACAGCAACTCTCTTTGGTTCAAGTTCCAAGAAAATAGAGAAAAGTTGCCAAAGTGTAACGAAAGTTTAGCGACAATCAACAAAATAATTGCAGTCGCTCCCATCGCCCCAAGTATTTGGATGCGCGTCAGGTATGGAATTTCTGGCTCTTTCTTTTGTTGTTCAATCACAGGCTTTTAAGGGGAATTGGGCATTGGGGAGGCAGTGCGGTCTTGGGGTCTCCCCAAGTGGATCAACTGCCGTCATTGGGCAAAGAGACAATAACTAATGGCTAATTGACTGCAAAGGTGATAATTTGGGACGCAGAGCGGAGGGGTTGATGCCTGCTTTGTGTGCTACTAATACACCTACTGCTTCTAAATATGAGTTTACCTGTATAGCTTTGATCCCCAACGCTTGAGGAGGAACTTTGATCAGAGTTTTATTTTCTTCTACTGTAATTATTTGGCATCGTCTTTGGCTTAAACTCATTAAGGCACTGCTACCACAAGCAGTTGCAGGTGCGATCGCAGCATCTACTTCATCTGCCCAAATATCTCCTTTTTCTGATGCAATCGCTCCTTTATCTATTATAAATTGTGGGGCACGACTTAATCCGACAAGGACGCACGGCAAAAAGGTATAGCCCAATTCTTCGGCGGCGGAACGCGGAGATAAATCAGGTTGTGGAGGTTCGCTCAAAAGGGCGGGAGAATGGGCGCAAGGAATTTGAAAAGTTCGCACTAGCAAATGGCTAATTACGGCTTCTGCACCCGCCAGAGAATCAACACCTTCACCTTGACGATATTTCTGCACTGCTTCTGAGTCCATATCATCAGGGAAACGGGTAACAACTGCGATCGCTTCTGCCCCCGCTTTTTTAATTAATATCTCGGCTGCCCGTAACAAGCTATCTGGGTTGCCAATTGTTCCCCAACTAGCTCCCGATGCTGTAGTCCGCAATTCTACATTTAATGGCGCATCAGTAATTACATAATCTGTCAAGGTCAATCCTAGAGTTGCTCTAACTGCATCTGCTGCTTGTATATGTCGTAGCCGTAACTCTGGCTCAATAGCTTGGTCTAAAAGCAAACCTACTTTGTTAGTGCGGACTGGGCGCAAACCCCAGCATCCAGAAGCGAATTTATCAAGTCCATAACCTTCAACATAGAAAGCGTTAGGAAGATTCCAGTACAAACTTGCACCATTAAGGACATTGGGGTGAGTAATTAGGCGATCGCAAACCTGTGCTATGACTTTGGCAACAGGTAAAGCATCTCCTGCATAACCCCCAATGGCAGCCCCAACGCCTGTTGGTACAATTAAAATAGCGGTATACGCACGATTCATCTTAAGTTAAGAGTGCTGAGTTATGAGTGATGATTTTATGAATCACAAGCCATCAAATCCTAACTCTTGTACAAACGCGATTAATCGCGTCTCTCTTTATCGCGTCTATACTAACTCTCGATTGTAGTCACCACAGCTTCAACTGTAGCTTTTTGTTCGTCAGCATCCACAGAAGTAACTGCCCAACGCAGAGGTTCGCCTTGTTTCTTCAACTCTGTTTCAATTACTTCTAGTAACTCTGCTGGGGTTTCTTGTAAATCAATTTCTGCCGTAAGAAAATGAGTCGTCATTTGGGTAAATCCTGTTGATTTATAGTTTATAGAATAGCTGATTTCATCTGCGATGAAATACTTGGGTAATTTATCAGATTTGGTAATATCTGTGAACAGTTATTCAGTTATGAATAATCATCCGATATACTGATAACTGCTCGCTGATTATTTGCCTTTGCCAAATTGTAACTGATAAAGTACATCTTCTTTTTCCGTCTGAATTTTCAAATCAGAAAGAGGTTTGGCAATACAAAGCAATACGTAACCTTGCTTTTGCAAATCTGGACTAACGCCCATACCATCAGTTTGATCCACAGTTCCCTCGCTTATTTGACCAGCGCAAGTTGTGCAAACACCTGCATTACAAGAACTCGGCAGTTCCAAACCAGCAGCATCGGCAACTGATAATATCGTTTCATTTTCAGGAACTTGCAAGGTATGAATTTTGCCTTGGTGATCAATTTCTACGGTGTAAGTTTTAGGCATATACAAAACAAGGTGATGCTACGGACAAATTTCTTAGTTTATCTGAATTAGTTAAAAATATCCAGATTTTACTATAAAAATTTAGGTAAAAGATTGATAATTATAGCAACCAATTCTGAACAACTTTTAGGTTAGTAACATTATTTACTATACAATACACAAATAAATTAGTTAATTTTGCTTACTATAAAGAAACGCGTAGGCGTAGCCCACCGTAGGCATCGCGTTTCCTTAGAGACTGTATCTGTAAGTCTACCTTTTGGCATTGGTTCGATGTCTTGGAAAGTTGACACCACACAAAAGAAGGCGGCTTGGTCGCTTTATGTGGAATTGGTGACACGCATTGCTGTACAAACTTTGGAAGTTGACCAGGGTTTGGTACGAGAAGCGATGAACTCTCTTTATAGTTTATTTGGTACAACCCGCGAAGTTCTCAAAGCCGCCGGGCCGGATGTGGGTGCTTCTCGTGATTCAGTGGGGGGAATTGCGATGACGTACCCGCCTTTTCCGGTGGCGATCGCTGTAAATCAACAATATACACTATGTAGCAATGATTGCACTCACCAACCAACTTTAGTCATCAATGTTACAATGTTAACTCTTAAGGTTACAGCATAAAGCTTTAGAGCTAAAACATAAAGCCTTAAAGTTACAACATTAAGGCTTTGGGTTACAACATTAAGACTTAAGGTTACAACATTAAGCCTTAGAGCTAGAACATAAAGGCTTAAGGCTACAACATTAAGGCTTAAAGTTAAAGCGATCGCTGATAGCGGTTCTCAATTGCATGAAATACAGACCATTCGTAGGGGCACAGCATTGCTGTGCCCTCTTGTGTATTGCTTAAACATAATATTATTTTGTTGAAAATCAACCTTTGATGATTAAATTCCGAGAAATCACGGACATAAATAAAAACTTTTACTAAAAAAATGCGCTTTTTGCTGAACCAAAATCTAGGTTAATTGAGACACAATAGCTGTGTAAAGCTATTAAAAGTGTAAAACTATGACTCGAAGAAAACGTAATTCCCGGATTTTAGAAAAAGCTGAGTTTAGAGTTGCCGGACTGAAAGCTATCGATCCAAAGATCAATTTTGATGATACTCACAACTTGCAAAACCTGACTCAATTAATAGACAATTTTCACAATGTGCTTAATGAGTATAACGCTGCTATAGCTATGATTGACTCTTCTAGAAATAAGCTGGATGAGATGGAAAAAGCCTTAAGTCAGGTTTCAGATAAAATGCTGACGTGGGTTGGTTGCAAGTACGGCAAAAACAGCAACGAATATGAACTTGCAGGCGGCGTTAGAGACAGCGAACGTATCCGTAAAAGCAGATTAACACGCTTGAAATCTAACACAGATAAAACATCAGATGAAAATGCTCTAACCGCCTAGTACCGCTACGCGGAAGTCAAAAGGCTTATAGAATCTGCTTTTAACTTTTTTAGAATGATATCTGTAAAAATTAAAGGTGTCCAGATCCCCGACTTCTCAAAGAAGTCGGGGATCTATTTCATTACGAATGGTTCAGGACTGCTATATAATAAGACTTTGCATTAACCCAGAAATTCCAAAATATTAAAATTGAATGACCAGGTTTATCCATGATAAATTCGCCAAAGACTATCTAGAAGAACTACTAAAAGATTACGGAGAAGTTAAAGCATCAGAAAAAGTATCAGGAGAGATTAAAGAAATAGATGTTTTATTCACTCCTGCTAAACAGCAAAGCTCTAATATACAAATACTAGGTTTGCTAGGAAGATTTGCCCAACAGCCTGCGATTATAGAACCATACCGCAATCCAGCTTCTACCGATGAAATCTGCGACTGTATTCTAAAATTATTAGAAATAAAAGCTCTCCTGCGACGAGAAGCTAAAGCCAATAAAACTAAACTTCAGGATTCAGAAATTCCCAAATTGTGGGTTCTTACACCTACCATATCTGAAACTAGATTGTCTAGCTTTGGAACTATGCAAAAAGCAGGTTGGTTATCAGGAGTACATTTTTTGCCAGATGCGTTGCGGACAGCAATTATAGCGATACACCAACTACCCCAAACACCAGAGACATTATGGTTGAGACTTTTAGGTAGGGGAAGCGTGCAGTCACAAACAGTTATCGAGTTGCAAGCGTTACCATTAGATCATCCATACCAAAAAGCAACTCTTGAATTAGTTTACAACTTGCGCGAAAACTTGAGAGTAAACCAAGAATTAGAAGCAGATGATAGGGAGTTAATTATGCGATTAGAACCACTTTATCAAAGAGACAGAGAACAAGCTATACAAGAAGGGAATAAACAAGGAGAACAACGTTTAGTTCTACGTCTACTAAATCGCCGTATTGGTGAAATTGATGCATCATTAATCAGGCAAATTAAAGGTTTATCAATTGAACAATTAGAGAATCTAGGAGAAGCATTGCTAGATTTTTCTAGTGTTGCTGATTTAGAAACTTGGTTAAACCAACAATCAATCTAATTCATTTCGATTGATAAAGAGTTAATTATGCGACTAGAACCACTTTATCAAAGAGACAGAGAACAAGCCAAAAAAGAGGGAAGGCAAGACTTAATACAGCGTCTACTAAATCGCCGTATTGGTAAAACTGATGCATCATTAATTGGGCGAATTAAAGGCTTATCCATTGAACAATTAGAGAATTTAGGAGAAGCATTGCTAGACTTTTCTAATGTTGCTGATTTAGAAAATTGGTTAAACCAACAATCAATCTAATTTATTACTACACCTGGCGACTAGAAGTCACGGCTATACAGACGAAACCCACCTCCGTGGGTTACAAATTCTTGATTTCCTCTTAGTCCACGGAGGTGGCCTATCCTGCGGGAACGCCAAGGGCGAATGTTTGTGTAGTAGCGAATTCCATTTGCCTCATACTTTCTTCCAGTATAAAAAAAGCTGCAAACAACCGATTACCAGTAAGGCTTTCATCATAAAAGTAAGCTAAACTTTTATAGCCAAGGATTGCCTAAAAATTTCATAATTAAAGATAGAACATCCCAATGGAGAACATAAAAATGCTAGAACAATATCGTAAACACGTTGCCGAAAGAGCAGCACTCGGTATTCCTCCTTTACCATTGGATGCGAAGCAAACCTCAGAATTATGTGAATTACTGAAAAATCCGCCAAAGGGTCAAGAGGAGATATTATTACATTTATTGAGCGATCGCGTTTCTCCTGGTGTTGATCCAGCAGCTTATGTCAAAGCTGGATTTCTCACCGCGATCGCTAAAAAGGAAATCACTAGTCCCTTGGTTTCGCGCATAGAAGCGGTGCAATTGCTGGGCACGATGGTAGGTGGTTACAATGTACAATCTTTAATCGATTTGCTGCAATGGCCCACTGTATCCGTCTCAGACTCATCTGAAACACCTCTAGTAATGGGTGGACAAGGAAAGGAACCCATTTCCGCCTACGCCGCCAACGCTTTAAGCAAAATCCTCTTGGTGTATGACGCTTACCACGATGTTTTAGAGTTATCTAAAACCAATCCTTTCGCCAAACGGGTGGTTGACTCTTGGGCGGAAGCTGAATGGTTTACCAGTCGCCCTACAGTCCCAGAAGCGATTACTGTCACCGTTTTTAAAGTTCCAGGCGAAACCAATACCGACGACTTATCCCCCGCCCAAAGCGCCACAACTCGCCCGGATATTCCCTTACACGCTTTAGTGATGTTAGAGTCACGGCAACCGGGAAGCTTACAAACCATTGCCGAACTGAAGAAAAAAGGGCATCCTGTAGCTTACGTAGGCGATGTAGTTGGTACAGGTTCCTCGCGTAAATCTGCTATCAACTCAGTATTGTGGCACATGGGAAATGATATACCTTTTGTGCCAAACAAACGCGCTGGGGGTTATGTTTTAGGTGGTGCGATCGCGCCAATCTTCTTTAACACAGCTGAAGATGCCGGTGCTTTGCCTATTCAGTGCGATGTCACCAAACTCGAAACCGGCATGGTAATTACCATCCATCCCTACAAAGGCGAAATCACAAACGAAGCAGGCGAAGTTATTTCCACCTTTGCTCTCAAACCTGACACCATCCTCGATGAAGTCCGCGCAGGTGGACGCATCCCCCTACTTATCGGACGTACCCTCACCGACAAAACTCGTCTTGCACTTGGTTTAGAACACAGCACAGTCTTCACCCGTCCCCAGCAAGCCTTTGATACAGGTAAAGGCTACAGCCTAGCACAGAAAATGGTAGGTAAAGTTTGCGGATTACCTGGTGTGCGTCCCGGCACATCTTGCGAACCCATCATCACCACCGTTGGTTCTCAAGATACCACAGGCCCCATGACCCGCGACGAATTGAAAGAACTCGCTTGTCTTGGTTTTAGTGCAGACTTAGTAATCCAAAGTTTCTGCCACACAGCAGCTTATCCCAAACCAGTAGACATCCAAACCCATCACGAACTCCCCGATTTCTTTGCTTCTCGTGGCGGTGTCGCCCTGCGTCCCGGTGATGGTATCATCCACTCTTGGTTAAACCGGATGCTGCTACCCGACACGGTGGGAACTGGCGGCGACTCTCACACCCGCTTCCCCTTGGGTATTTCCTTCCCCGCCGGTTCTGGATTAGTAGCCTTTGCAGCCGCCTTGGGTGTGATGCCTTTAGATATGCCAGAGTCAGTTTTGGTAAGATTTAAAGGTGAATTGCAACCAGGTATCACCCTGCGCGATGTCGTGAATGCCATTCCCTACGTAGCAATTCAAAAAGGTTTGCTGACAGTAGAGAAGCAGAACAAGAAAAATGTCTTCTCTGGGCGAATTCTAGAAATAGAAGGTTTGCCAGATTTAAAAGTTGAACAAGCCTTTGAACTCACCGATGCTAGCGCCGAACGTTCTTGTGCCGGATGCACAATTAAGCTGAGTGCAGAGACAATTTCTGAATATCTGCGTTCTAACATAGCGTTGCTGAAAAATATGATAGCACGGGGCTATCAAGATGCGCGTACCATGCTGCGCCGTGTGGCAAAGATGGAAGAATGGTTAGCAAATGCCGTGTTATTAGAAGGCGATGCCGATGCAGAGTATGCCGAAATAATTGAAATTGATTTGAACGAAATTAAAGAACCAATTGTTGCTGCTCCCAATGACCCCGATAATGTTAAGTTATTATCGGAAGTTGCTAATGATCCAGTGCAAGAAGTATTCGTCGGTTCATGTATGACGAATATTGGTCATTATCGGGCAACAGCGAAAGTTTTGGAAGGCGCAGGTGAAGTGAAAACTCGCCTGTGGATAGCACCACCAACGCGCATGGATGAACACCAATTAAAAGAAGAAGGTGTATACAGCGTTTTTGGGGCTGCGGGTGCTAGAACAGAAATGCCAGGATGCAGTTTGTGCATGGGTAATCAAGCGCGAGTTGCTGATGGCACAACAGTATTTTCTACCTCTACCCGCAACTTTAATAATCGCATGGGTAAAGATGCGCGAGTGTATCTTGGTTCAGCAGAATTAGCCGCAGTTTGTGCGCTACTGGGGCGACTTCCTACAGTGCAGGAATACTTGGATATTGTGGCGAGTAGAATTCATCCTTTTGCAGATGATTTGTATCGGTATTTGAACTTTGATCAAATCGCCGGTTTTGAGGATGAAGGGCGAGTAATTGCGTTGGAAGATATGCCGAGGCTTGAGGATATTTTGGGTATGCCAGCTAGTAGTTTGCGTTAGTAGATAATTAAAATAGGGTGGGCAATGCCCACCATGCTAAAATAATCATTTTTGAAAAAGCTGATTAATAGCCAGTAACTCAGGCCCTTCTACAGGTATTGTAGACGAGTCTTTTCTTGTAAAAGCTGTTTTCCCAACAAATGATACTGCTATTTGAGGAGGAACCGTAATTCTAATTACTGACAGTCCTTTATATAATATTGTGTCAAACTTTGCTAGTACCTGTGTTTTAAGTGGTTCACTAAGAGCAGAGTTTTGAATAGCATTGCTTAATATCCTTACATATTGCTCTGTATCTTTAGTTTTATTGTGTAAATTTGCTTCTCTGTCAATTCCGACGACATATCTACCATTAATTTCAATAGGTTGAATTTTGTCTAGTTCTTCGATTTTATCAGCATCCTTTTTCGAGTCAGTTACTCCAATATGAATATATCCATCTGTAGCTGAACATAAATTTGCAATTCCACAAATTGTCTCAATAATTCTTTCTAGTAGATCGAGATTGAACTTTCTGCTAGGAGACAAATCAAGAAAGCCTTGCTTACATTCATACCTCGTTGTTTCTATACGAGAACGACGTAAAGAGTTTTCAAAATCTAGTGCTAACTCAACTCCGTGTCCGAGTACTGGTGGTTCTCTTCTAGCAAAAAAACCTTGAATCAATCCCTTTGTTTGGTTAATATTATTTTTTCTGTCTTCTGTTTTTGTGTAGCGATGACTTAAATCTAGTCTTTGTTGAAGATTTTTTAAAGCATTCATGATACCTGATGGATCTGTTGGAGAGAAATCTTGGTAAATGATTAAATCAAAAAAAGCCATGAAAATAGTATAAAATGCAGTTGGTATAGGATTATTACTTTTAGGATTTACTATTTTCAACAAACACTTTGATTCTGAACTATAAGATTCTATAGTTTCCCTAAGTATAGAAAAAGTTTTTATTATTTCTTCTTCAAGTCTTTTAGGTAGATAAGCAATCAAAGCATATTCAAGTTTTTGAGCGAAGGAACTATTTGGATCGTAAAGATCATCAAAACGTTCAGTACTGCGTGACAGTGGCTCATGTAACAAAATAGATGCAACAATATCAGCAATCATCTGTTCATCTTCACTTTCTCGTAACTGTATTACATTAAGAGCGCCTTGTTTACACCATATTGTGTCATCAGCTTGAATTTTATAACCTTGATTAGATTGTTTTGAATCAATACTAATTTCTGGCATTTCAGGAAGACGTAATATTTTCTCAGAATCATCTCCACGTAGCTTCATGGCAATTGTTCTTACCACTTCTGCAAACAGAGTAGTTACCCCTGCTTGTCTTCTTTCTTGACGACTTAAATGTTTACCACTTGAATTAATTCGACCAAAAATCTCAGTAATATCTTCTTCCTCCATTGCAGTATAAACTGTGACTGCTAATAGATAATCCACAATATCAGCACATTTGTTTTTGGCGAGAATGTTAGCACTATTGTCTTGTATTTTTGAAAAAATACCATTTTCTGCTAATTGCCTAGCATAGGAAAACTCATTAATATCAAAATATTCTTTTTCAAAGGAAAATGTATTTTCAATAAAACTAAAAATTGCATTTAGTCTTTGCATTCCATCTATAATTTCATACTTACCACTGCCGTGGATTTGGGGCCGTTCTGCTAGCAAAATAAGAGGTATTGGATATTTAAGTAAAATGCTTCCAATTAATTTTTCTTTTTCTGATACTGTCCAAACAAGCTTTCGTTGATACTTACGATTTACTAACAAATTACCTGAGCGATAGAGTCGGTAAGCCTCATTAACGGTCATTGGGCGAGGTGCAGTACTCATAAATTATTATTTTAAGTAACTTTAATAACAGATTATACCTAGGACTTTAAAACTTTGAGTTATATTTAGAACAATTGTATTGTAAAAATACGCAATCGCACCTTCGCACTTCGCACACAGACCTAACCCCCCAGCCCCCTTCCCTACAAGGGAAGGGGGAGAAATCCGGCTCCCATCTCCGCTTCGGAGAGGGGCTGGGGGAGAGGTCAATCATCATCTAAAAATAAACACCTATTTTCATACTTTATAAATGAATAATCCAACACCCAAATAACCCTATCCACCGAAAAAAGAGGGAACTCGCAATATTGTAATCGGATACTACACTGATGCTTCGTGATAATTGGAATCAGAGCCTTAGCGATTTATTTTTTAACTTTTCAAAATTTGCTTGGCAGTATTAATACCTGATATTGCAGCACCTTCCATAAAACCTTGCCATTCATAAAAAGAGTTAGTATGTTCTCCTGCAAAGTAGATGTTATCTACTGATTTGCCTTCATTACCAGCAATTGTTGTAAAGTAACCAGGTTGATTACAGGTATAGCTTCCTTTAGTTAGTTGATTTAATGACCAGTTTTCTAAATAAGCTAGATATTCAGTATTTTTAATCCGTACAGCCGAAATATCTGCACCAGGAAAGACAAACTTCAGTTCATTAATAAACTTACCACTTTCCTGTTGAAGATTTTTTGGGTTAAGTCTTGCACCTAAATTGCCGCCAGTGTAATCTGTTAAGACTGCCCGGTTATATGTAGCTTTGCTAGGGTTAGTTTCCCAAATAGCCTGGAGATTGGGAAGATCAGCATAGGCACTACCATTGCTACCAAGGGTAGTCCAAGGACGACCATTAAAACCTACCATCAATTTTGAGTTAGTTCCATAAACTAAATTATTAATACTATCAAGTTTCCACTGAGGTAGCTTAAGTCCTTTTAAATCTACTTCTCGCAGAGTTGAGAAAGGAAGAGAAAATACTACAGCATCAAACTTTTCACTTAAACCATTGTTAAAAACTAATTCGATTTTACCTGCGCTATCTTTCCTGGCAGCAATCAGCTTTTTACCATAATGTATCTGTTCTATTAATCGGTTTTTTAATCCTTCAGTAATCTGCTGATTGCCTCCAATAACATGATAACGTTCATCACTAAACACCCCAAAAGGTTTAAACTTAGAGCGTCTATCTGCATGAATAAATAGGAGAAAATTCAAACAACTTTGTTGGTCAATTTCTCGACCATATTCACCAGTATATGCAGATTTAATCACATTTTTCAGCAAAGCTCCCGCTCCACGACTATCAAGATAATCTTGAAGATTAGTGAAGTCTAATAATCGCTCAGATGCAGTAAATTTATCCGCAGTAGGTTGTGTAAGGGTGCGTAAATCAACTCTCATTGCCGTCACAAAATCTCGGAATTCATCAACTACTGCTGATTCCCGATAACGTTGACCATTAAAGTAATAAAATACTTCACCTGGTTGCTTTGACAAATCTTCGACTTCTAACTTAAATTCGTTTACATATCCCAACATGGTCTTGTGCAAATTGTCTATAAACTCGCCACCTCTTTCGGCAACCTGACCAGGGAAGACACCATTAAGTGAGTAGCAGCGTCCACCAACTCGGTCACTAGCTTCGTAAATAGTGGCTTTAATTCCTTTACGTTTGAGTTCGTAGCCACAAGCGAGTCCTGCTAAACCAGCACCTACAATCGCTATCTTTGCATCCATTGAAGAAGGTGCGGCCAAAGTACGATGAAAATAACCAGACCCTACACCAATTGTTCCACCCAATATTGTCAATTTTCCTAAATCAGTCAGAAATTGTCGCCGCTTAGTTTTACGCAATGACATTAGTTCTTCAAGTTGATAAATGCGTTCAATGCCTTCGCTCGTTGAAATATTACGCTTTTGACAATAGCTGACAATCCCAAGCGTGCGGGCTAATCTTTTAAATATTGGTGAATGGCTCATTACTTACAACTTTGGCTAAATTTTTTCGGGAATTTCCCTATTTGTCTTTTTACAAGTATAGGTTTTGTCTATGTATTTGCCTTAAAGAATTAACCTTTATAAGATAAAGTTTTGATATTTTTTTACTATTGACTAAGTATGTATACGTAAATCAAAGCTATTTAAAAATTTGTCCCTTATTTATAGAAATCTTCAAAAAAGATTTAGTTTGAGGTTTAATTTTATTGCTGCTCTCTACAATTACGAGCTTCATCTCCCACAATCCGAATTTGCCTGAGCAATTAAGAGGTCTAAGGTGATTATTGTGTTGCGATGTCTTTTCTACGAGACGCTACGCGTAGCTTGCTTCCACGAAGTGGTACGACGGGCTACGCCTACGCACCGCTTCAAGTACGATTGTGTAGTACAGCGGATTGAGTGATAGCACGTATTCGTTCCCATCTCCTAGCCCCTGCTGGTATTACCCGAACGCGAAACCAGCTTTAAACTTCTTCTCTCAAAGTCGGGAGAGGAATTTAGGGTGAGGGTCTAAAGATGTTTCTTCCAAAACGGGATGATCCCTGATAATCAAAGAGCAATGCTTGCTTTCCTCACAACTTCCTCAAATTGTTTTGCTATAAAAATAAATATGGGGCGAAAACCTTTAATAAGTTTAAAATTCACAAGTCGCTAAACATAGTTGAGGGATTAGTCATTTTTGACAATCCCGCATCTGGAAACCCGAAACCGTAAAGACCAATTACCAATGAAATCGGAGGTCTATATGATGTTTAAAAAGATTCTAGTTGCATTAGATCGCTCACAAATAGGGCAACAGGTTTTTGAAGAAGCGTTGGGTTTGGCAAAGTTAACACAGGCTGGCTTAATGCTAGTGCATGTCCTATCTCCCGAAGAAGAGGGTAGTCCTTACCTACCTATGCTGTCTAATATGGACTACTATCCGGGATTCAGTGGTCAAAGCTTTGAGTTATACCAAAAGCAGTGGGATAACTTTAAAGATCAAGGAATTCAAATGTTGCAATCTTTCTGTGCCCAAGCTAACACAGCAGGTGTAACGACCGAATTTACACAAAATGTTGGTAATCCTGGTCGCATCATTTGTGATTTAGCCCATAGTCATGGCGCTGACCTAATTGTCATGGGGCGTAGGGGCCGTTCTGGGCTGATGGAACTATTTCTCGGTAGTGTGAGTAACTACGTTCTTCACCATGCTCCTTGTTCAGTGCATGTTGTACATCTTTCAGTTACTCCTAAAATAGATAAAGTTGCCAAAGAAACTACAAGCGCTTTCAGCGCTAACTAACTACCTATTTTGTCAAGCTAAGCTAATCGGCATTTAAGCTGCAATATAACTGAAATTACCTTTGTTTTTGATTTTCCGATGCCACTTAATGACTAACTCGCCTTGATTCAACAAGTTATCTAGCAGTGA
>NZ_JACJSI010000379.1 GCF_014698065.1 Nostoc flagelliforme FACHB-838 | reverse complement strand
AGTTTCGACTTCAGAAATACTTGAAACAACAGCATCTATTTCACTTTGGGAAGACAGTAACTTTACTACAGCAGCCCTGTCTCTTCACTCTTGTTTTGGCAACGGTATTGAATAATGAACTTTTTACCTTGTAATCGGTGTAGATTGCCAATGAACTAGTTGCCAACCTTGCTTTCGCTTTGCCCAAATATTTACAAAGATATTGTCTAAGAATTTAATTTCGCTGTTGATGAGGGCAGTAAACAAAATTCTACCTGTTACAAGAACCGTGTCATGGTTTGTATACCAATTAGATAGCTAGGGGTTGATAACCTAGCGATGACAATACCAACTCAGTTACACACGAGCTAAGGCACAAGACACGAATAAATCAGCCCAGCCCCTACGGGGTTCAGCAGTCGCTCATGGGGGAAACCCCCAAGACCGCGCTGCTTCACCGTATCAATAATATTTTTGGCTTGCGCCGAGATATCTAGGCGCTTTCGCCCTCAAGGCGACAGTCTTGAGTTCTCCTTTTAAGTAATAGACCAGTTTTCGAGCAGCATAAATTGTGTTATTAATGCTTGCAAAACTCACGGAACAATTGCAGTCACGCGGATTTCAATCCGCATTGTTGGAAGTGCAAGCGCCGCGACACCTAGCTCTGTCCAAATTGGGGCGCGATCGGGCATATAATGACGAAATAGCTTGACCATCACATCGTTAACCTCCGGGGGGAACCCGCCAACATGGTAAGAATTGACGTGGATAACATGCTCCCAACCTGCACCAGCAGTCGCTAAGGTTCGCTCTATGTTCCGAAATGCCTGAGCAATCTCGTCCGCGATTAATTCAGGAATTTGCAGATCGTCATCCCAGCCGCCTTGACCTGATATCTCTACTCGATCGTCAATTCTCACCGCTTGCGAGTAATGCAATGTATTCAGCATGTATTCCCCATAACCAGGGGTGACAAAAAACTCTGGCTTTTTCATGGTGTTCCTATTGATGAAAAGCTTGCTTTAATATTTAGTTACTATGACTAGCACATTCGATCAGTGCGTTTGAGGGCAAGCTCGGATTGAGTACCTTGCGCGCACTGTCAGCCCCTACAACGGGCAGCGTGTTCGGATCGAGCATGCCGAGTTGAACCAATACACTCGCCTGATCCCAATAGAGGTGTTCGTGGGCTAGCTTGCCATCACGGAACTGGACAATCGCTACCACTGCCACTTCAACCCGTTTCCCGGTCGGAGCAATGCCAGGTAGCATCCACTTCATCTGGATGGTATGAGTGAACTTAGCCAGCATTTCATCGACGAGTCGATCCGTCCCGATCGTGCGCGAAATCGGAACTAGCTCGAGGTCTGGCGGAATCTGGGGAATGAAGTATTTGGAATAAAACTCACCCAATGCTGCTTTTCCGACTCCCCCAGTCATCACTGGAATATGATTCACATAAGCGTCCTCAACCATCGTAGCGAGAGCATCTTCAGGGCTGTGAGTACCAAACTCGTGCCCGATATGCTCTTCCCAGACCGATTGCAAGGCTTCCTGAGCGGGTGTCAGGTTTGGAGTTGCCTGTACTGCCTGTTTGTCTGCTGTTTGCTCTGTGACCATGTTGAATTCTCCTAAGTTCTATCTAAGATTAAGACAGAGACAGCATTTTATCTTTTTCAAAATGCTGCCTCCTATTTTACTTGTGGCTTCCGTAGAGAAAACCTCAAGTATTAATGTCCACCTAAGTTCACTGGAGGGGTTGTTGCAAGGAGCTGAAGTTCCCATGCAAGGGCTACCGCACTAGCACCGCCATGCTCAAGAACAATCTCTGATACATCCGCAGATGTTTCTGTGCGTGCCCAGTCACGTTGCCACTCAAAAAGTACAGCCATCCAGTTGATTGGAACTGCACCAGCCTGAACCATCCGGCGAACCGCCATGTCATGAGCTTCCGCAGTAACACCGCCCGAAGCATCGGTAACTATAAATACTTCATAACCCTCACCAAGCGCCTGAATTGCTGGCATTGCGAGACAGACCTCAGTCCAAAGCGCAGCGAGTATAAGTTGCTTGCGGCCACTTTTCTTCACTACATCTGTAACGTTTGGATCTTCCCAGGTATTGATGAAAGTGCGGTTAATCGGTTTTTGATCGGGAAAAACATCCTGTAGTCCCTTAATGATATAACCCCCTCTTTCTTCAATGACGCTGGTAAGGATTGTAGGTACGTTAAACACCTTTGCCGATTTGGCAAGACCAATAACATTGTTAATGATCGTCGTGGGTTCATGGCTGTTCAAGTTGGTGAACTGATAAGGCTGGTGGTCAATCAGTACCAGGATGCTATCTTCTGGACGAAGCAGTCCTTCTAGTGCGATTTTTGGATTTTTAGACATCGCTATAAGTCTCCATTCAATGTTTACTTTTCAGACACGCCCTAGCGTGTGAGTCTGACTCAACGGGGTGAATCACACAGTTTTTTTACATTCTTCGCGCCACAGACTGGACATAACCAATCTTCCGGCAGATCCTCAAAAGCTGTTCCCGAAGCAATTCCAGACTGTGGTTAAGCGGGTTAAATACTGTCAGAGGGCACGATCTTCCAACAAAAAAGGTACGACCGCGGTCAAGCCCACCGCTTCTTCTTCTTCATTCGTGAACCCGGTTACGCGCTTGCCTTTGATTAGATACTCGCCGTCCTTTCCGCGCACATTGATTAACGCAACCGGCGCGTGACACACTGCACCGACTGGCTTGTCGGCCTTCACGAAGGCTTCGATCAGTGCAATGGATGTTGCGTTGTCGGGCATGTCCCACATCGGGCCATGTCCGCCAGGGTAGAAGACTGCGTCGAAATCGTCTGCGGACACGTCGGCTAGCTTTTTCGTGTTGGCAAGTTCAGCCTGTGCAGCTGTGTCTGTGCGGAAGCGCTTCGTTAACTCGGTCTGGAACTCGGGTACTTCGCTTTTCGGATCGAGCGGCGGCAGACCGCCCTTCGGTGAGGCTAGCGTAAGTGCTGCTTCCGCGTCCTTCAGCACGTAATAGGGAGCAGCAAACTCTTCCAGCCAGAAGCCTGTTTTCTTTCCGGTATCGCCAAGTTGGTCATGAGACGTGAGAACAATGAGAATCTTCATAGCAAACCTCCTTTTTAAGAACTCAAACACGAACCTTCTCGCTGCATAACACCTGATTCGCCTTCAGTATTGGTGTGAGAACATATCGGTGTTGATCGCGACTTGGATGCAACGTTTCGCACTGTTGATCGACTACTGCGCTACAAACCCACCTTCTAACATCAATGTTTCACCTGTTATGAGCGACGATGATTTGTCAGCGTCTGGACCTGCGAGGAAGCAAACGGTTGCCGCCACCTCCTTCAGGGTTGCGATCCGGCGGATGGTTTGAAGATCCATGATCGCTTCCGGCAGTTTGTCGGCTACGGCCGCTGCCATGTCCGTTGGCATGATGCCTGGCTGCACGACGTTTACAGTGATGTTGCGTGGGACCAGACGCTGGACACCTTTCGCATACCCTACGATCGCCGCCTTGGTGCCCATAGCAGATACTTTTGTACATTGCTTCAGATGAAAATTTAGTGCTGAGCCAAAGTCGGTTCATGAGTCGTTGTGAATTACAGTTCTTGAGCGGTTGGGCGAATCAAGATTTCGTTTACATCCACTTCTTTGGGTTGCTCGATCGCATAACGGATAGCTTGGGCGATCGCCTCTGGCTGAATTGCCATTTCATAGAGAGCATTTATGTTTTTGGCAGCCTCCGGATCGCTGATCGAATTGGTGAGTTCTGTGGCAACGGCTCCAGGAGAAATAATCGTGCTGCGAATATGCGCTCCAACTTCTTGACGCAAGCCTTCTGAAATGGCACGAACGGCAAACTTTGTGCTGCAATAAACCGCTGAACCGGGATAGACTTTGTGTCCTGCAACAGAAGCAATGTTAATGATGTGTCCGCTTTGCGCTTTTTGCATATGCGGCAAAACGGCGGCAATTCCGTATAGTACGCCTTTGATGTTGATATCGATTGTGCGTTCCCATTCGTCTACTTTTAGCTGATCCAGACGAGACACCGGCATGATGCCAGCATTGTTGATCAACACATCAATTTTGCCGTATTGCTCTAGCGTGCTTTTTGCTAAGGCTTCAACCTGGTTACGCTGGGTCACATCGACGGTTTGATAGGTTGCGGTGCCGCCTGCGCTTTCAATCTCTGCCACAAGTTTCTCAAGTCGATCGTCTCGTCGGGCTGCCAGCATCAACTTTGCGCCGTGTTCTGCTAGTAGTTTGGCGGTTGCTTCTCCAATGCCGCTGCTTGCTCCTGTGATGATGATGCTTTTTCCGAATACCTGGCTCATATTTAAATATCCTTATAGTTAAATATCCTTGACTTCGGTTTTGATCACAAAAGCCCTTAATTCAACCATCTTGTCGTCGCGAAAGCGCCAGACATCGCAGTACGAGTAATGAACCGCCTTCCCGGCTGCGTCCTTCAGTGTGATGTCGCCGAGTGCCGTGACGAAATCACCCTCAGCAATGAAGTGAGCGACCCTAAACTTGGGTGGCTCTATGTATGTCTCTGCCATATATTGGCGAACGGCTTCTTTTCCGTTAAGGGTCTTGTCGCCGACAAACGTCCATTTCGTGTCGTCGGTGCAGAACGGCAAGAATCCTTCATAGTTGCCTTGGGCGATCGCAGCGTTTGCCGTTTTTAAAATGGCTTTATTGTTCTCTGACATCTGAATCTCTCCGATAGTCTGTAGCACGTCCCAATGCTTGACTGCTTTCAGATGCTTAAAATGATTTGTCAGATTCTTGTGGTGTTAGTGAACTTGTTTCAATGGACGTATAAGCTATTCAGCGCCTGTTTCGCGAATCAGTTTGGCGGTTTTTTCACCTTCTGCGTCGCGTCTGCCGGAGAATACGACCTTTGCTCCAGCAGCACCGAAGGCGATAACTTCTCTGCGAGACGCTACGCTAACGTTAAGCTTTCTTTCTCTACGAGAGGCTGCGCCAACGGAAGGCTGCGCGTAGCTTGCTTCCCCGTAGGGGTACGCTAACGCGGTTGTACGACCAATTCCTGAAGTTTCACCAGTGACTAACGCCACTTTATCTTGCAGTATCATTTTGTTTCTCCTGTTTTAATTTCATCGGTTTGTCTCAGGTAAGTTTGTCTGAGCAACTCAGTGACTTCTTGCGCGATCGCAATCAGGGCATGATTAACTGAGGAGTCGCGAAGAGAACCAGTCTGAAGTGTACCTTCATGCCCAGAATTATTCTTGCCTTGTACTAATAAATGCGGCATAGAATTATCCTCAATGAAATACTGATTTGTAATTGACTAAATCAATACGAAAGAATTCAGTTGTTGGCATGGTAATTTTTGGCATGGTTCAAAAAGCGGCAGTTTTGTTCAGCGAAACAGGCAGGCAAAATCTAGCTATCAAA
>NZ_JACJSI010000378.1 GCF_014698065.1 Nostoc flagelliforme FACHB-838 | reverse complement strand
TTCTGATTGCTTTATATGCTGCCCCATTTTCTCCACCAGTTGTTTGATGCTGGCTGGAGTCTTTTCCCAATCTGAGTCGGAAATTTCAATTCCGTAGGCGAGGCAGTTTTCATCCATGCCTCTTAATCTACCATCTCAGTAACCCATTTTTGACTGTAGCGTTTCTTATCCTGTGAACGGTTACCTGCAAGTAATGTGGGCTGAAGTAGTCAGAGAACGCTCGGCATTCAATTCACTGCAAAGAGTAATCATTACAGCCTTTGCCATTTTAGGAATGATTGCCTTTTTTAACGGGGCGTTTCGCTCTGTCAAACCATCAGCAGCTGCTAACCCACCTGCTGCCCAACAGCGTTAATCCAAATGGTCAGGCAGCGTCAGAAAATCAACGCAAAAAGCTGAGAGCCTTGTTTGACAATGCTTTCAGCTTATATTATCACTCGCTCTGCATAGCTCCCGCTTAATATACTGTGTCCTTGTCGAAAGGTAAACTGTCTTCCGGCTCAAAGTTACGCAGGTCTTGCTCCATCTGCTGCCGACGTTGTCCGTATGTTCTGCTGTCTTCAATCCTTCCTCTCATCAACCATGCACCAAAGTTGATGCCTTGTTCTACGTGTGAGGCAGACATTTCATTATAATCATCAACCTCCATTTTCTTACGCCACTCAAGCTGTTCCAGGGCACTTTCACTGATGCCAATTTTCTGAGCATATTCTACATATTCAGGTTTGAGAGAACCATCTGGGTTAAATTCCTTTTTTTCTTGTTCGCTGAAGAAATCGTAGGCTGTGTAGATTGGCCACGGCTCTGGATCAGTCTCATCCAAGTGCTTCCACTCGTCATACTCTTCTTTTACTCTACGAGCGTAGTCATCGACTGCTTCTGGATGTGCGCCAAGAGATAATTTTTGTTGCCTGACCTCATCTTTTAAAGTTCCATCTGCGTTGAATTCTTCCTTATGCATATTTACCCAACGCTTAATTCTCGACATACAAACCTCCCCAAATATTAATCAAGTTTCATCTATTTCTTAAAATCATGACTCTGGAACTAAAGCATTTTGATCCCAGGCTTAATCAATGGATTTATACAGATGAGCGTAAAACTATTTTAACTGAAAATCTCAGTAATACTTTACTGGAATTTTACTTTCCTGATAAAAAATTTTCATTTGGACATTCAGATGAATACAGTACAGATGAAGACTTAAAAAATCATCCAGATGGACACATTTTACTATTATCTTCAAAAACTCGTTTATTTTATGGGGATAGAGAATGTTTAGAAACGATTCAAAAAATTTGTCCAGATAGTAAAGACCGTGGGGCTTATGGTTCCATCTTCCTTGGGGCTTGTAAAAATGCGATTCACGAAAAGCTAAACATTCTAATAGTAGATGATTCTACTGATAACCGGGGTGAAAATGGAGGTATACTATCGAATTATTTAGCATATAAATTAGTTGGCGATTGTTATGGACAGATTTCAACACAGCTTTATGACAAGCTAACCTTAAGAGAATCCCAAGTAGATAAAAGCTATCGTATAATTCAGCATCGATTTGGTTGGGTGGATGGAGTTGGAGAAGATACTACTAAATACCGTTTTGGCAAAGGAACACTCCGACCATACAGACTCGATAGAATAGAATATGCAGATCCAAATAACAAACCAAAAATAGATATAATTCTCCCCGTAAGCAGTTTTAAGGGAACAGACAAGGATAGACCCAAAGGCGCTACTAAACCGCAGATTCAGCCAGGATTATATCAGCAAAATATTTGGTTAGCTGAAAAAGGGCAATCTCAACAAGGTCAGATGTCTATCTCCCAACTGCTGGCATCTTTCCCCCAAGGAATTAAAGATTTTGCCGAGGAACTAGAGGTACAAGCTCAAAGATTAGCCTCTATTCAAGATGACCCTAGAAATGTTGCTGCTTACTATTGTGAAAGATACGAAAAACGTAAAGAATCATTGAGCCCAAATAAATTAAAAACAGGAAAAGTCAACAATCAAGAACTAAATGTTAAAAACTTAGAGAGAAATGATGGCTTAGATGCAGATGAGGAGTTGGATGACGAGAGTAGTAAAGATGACTTGTTCATGTACAAACTTATTAAAGCCGATTTACTAGGGCATCAGCAGTTATTAGAAACTGAGAAGGTCAAACAGGAATTAAGTCGGTTTGTACAAAGTGAGTGGCGAGATATTGCTATCGGGAAAACGCTTACTTTTGACCGAGGAATGATTATTCCCTCCAAGGAACTCAAAAATGGTGAAATCTGTGTCCCTTGGCTGAAGCTTGGAGAAAAAGTTCTTAACTTTCGCTCTCCTTTCCTCAACTCTAATGGATTATGTGTTTCTACTAATAAACACGTTTTAGACCGTGTTGCTCCAGATGGTGAACCCTTAGAAGGCATAATTGTAGTCAATGACGAAGACCACAAGCGCATACAAGCCAGAATTACAGAGTTAGAAGCACAAGGAATCGATGTTGATTTTATCGACCCAGCAGAAACCGAATCAGAACGCCAAGCACGAGACTACGATGGTGACTGCATTGGTGTGGCAAAAGCTAGCTTATATCCCAATTTAACAGCAGAGGCAGAGCGAAGAAATCTTCCCCAAAACGCCTATTCCCCCACAGTTAAGCTCAAAAAGCAATCATTTTATTTGGAAGATGGAAGCCAGCCCCCATTTGAAAAAATCGCTATTCACATGAGCGATAGCATCAGCGTGGGCATAATCAACAATCAAGTTACTGCACTGGAAGCATTAGAATCGGAAATTGAAGTACTTAAAACTTACGGTAACTTAGAGCAACAATCAAATTATTTAGACCAAGTATCTAAGCG
Source organism: Nostoc flagelliforme FACHB-838 (assembly GCF_014698065.1). GTDB lineage: Bacteria > Cyanobacteriota > Cyanobacteriia > Cyanobacteriales > Nostocaceae > Nostoc > Nostoc flagelliforme_B. Next base: position 2,611 of record NZ_JACJSI010000378.1, on the reverse strand, counting down.
CTATCAAAGTTTATTTGAACAGGAACATGACGAGAAGCCCAAACCAATTAGAGCAGAGTACAAACCCTTCATGCAATCTGTTGTAGCTCTAGCAAAGAATCCTAACAGAACGCCAGAAATTATTCAGCAAGCAATGGACATTAACCGTCAAATGTACCGGAGCATGATTGAAGAAGGATGTTATCAAAACCAAATAGCGGTTGATTTATTCAAAAGTGCTAAAAAACCTGAAATGGATAAAATCCGGGAAAACAACCGCTACTTGTATCGTGATGTTAATTATATTAAAGATAAAAAGTCGCCTTCAGTTTATTTAAACACGGGGATAACACCAAAGGGCTACTCACCAGTAGAATTATTAATTAGCCAAACCAATAAATATTTCCAAGAATCACAGTTAGAATCGCGCCCCATCGTTCAGTTTAAAGACTTGTTCCAAGGAGTAGAATTTACACCACAGCAAAAATTTGCAGCGATCGCCGCCAAGTACGAGTTTGATCTGAAGTTCAACGCTGCGGTTCGTGCCTCAAGGCGGCGAGAAACAGAGTCTGGCCCTAGCGCAATTATTCAAACGGATTCAGGAACGCAACTCGAAATTACCAACCTCACCCGCTACAGGCATCCCCTAATCTGGAAAGCCCAGACGTTGAACATTCGCTTAGATGAGATTAAATTCACAAACAGTGAACGCCCCCATAAATTATTAGCAGTTGCACAGATAGATGGCGAGGTTGGGTCAGATGGAAAACCCGCTTACCGCAACCTGGGGACAGTTAGCCAACAATCTGTGACTGACCACAACCTCAAATCGGGGATGACCATGCAGGGAGCTAAACTCCTAGAACTAAAACCAGAACTTACTAGAAGCCAAACTAAATTACTTTTCGACAAGGCACAGGAGACGGCTCTCGCATTTTACGCTTGTATCCCAGAGTCAGAAAAACTTGCTCTATCCGCCGCCGCTTGGAGCATCTGTGCATCTCGCCAAGATGAACTCGAAGTTGCAAGAAAAGAAAACGCAAACCCCCAAGCTTACGCTAAAAAAGTCTCTAACTTCGCCTTTGCTGCTTTCCCCAATGAAATTATCTTCCGCCTGGAGCAACTGCAATTTACCGAACCGAAGTTAGTCACACTTTTGAATGAGGCAAATCAATTTTTGGGTAGAAAGTGGAACCCAGACGAAAAGCACCCGATAGAAATTAGGGCTAGCCACCACCCAGTCGGACATGAGCGCCATGTTTCCAGATTGTTATTTGTACAGGATAGTAACGGCGAATATAAGGAATTCGCCATGCTCGAAACCAGAACTGCACAGCTTCCCATTGGTACAAAAGCGCAAGCAAGCATGGTTGGGATAGAACCTTCCACTGCCAAAGCAACTATTGGACTACCAGGAAACGAGCCGATTGAAATTACTATCCGTGAACTCAAGAACTTCTCTTATGCAGGACTTGTTTTTAACGCCGAACCCGTAAACTTAGAATTTGGCACTGTGCCGATTCCTGATAAAACAGTAAAAATCGAAATTGATGCTTTGACTCTGGGTGAGTTAGACAGTGATTCGCTCCTTCAGTTGAAACAAATTGATTACCTGAAAAATGGTAATCCTCTAAAGTTAAAACTTACTTCTATCTCCGAAACTGGAGATCAAGCTTTTGTGCTGGGTGAGTCTCCCAATGGGAATCTCCTCAAAATTAATAAAATTAACTTTTATGATTTTTCTGGTCAGACATTCAATGATCAAGATTACCGAAAATTGACTATCGAAACGTCAGCTTCTAAAACTAGAGATGCTGTGTTTTTGAATGGTGAACCCTTGGGGGTATTGCACTTCAAAAAAGACAAAGACGCGCTCAGAGAACTTGGGCTACTCAAAACCGGAAAACTTACATCCGCCGACGCTATCATTGAAAGTAACTTTTCTGTTATTTGCGCTCAAATTGACCCTAATACCGTTGAATATCCCCAGAAATGGACGAAGGAATTTCAGGCTTTTGGGACTCAATCAGTTAATCCTCAACAACAAGAGATGATTGATAGTAGTGCGAAAATTCTACATCAGATTAAAGAGCGTCCTACTTTCTTATTTTCGACAGAATCAAACAAAAAACTTGGAGTCATGGGCTTGGCTGTTGACAACCAGAAAGCTGAGACTGTGACAAAATGGTTAACTGCTCAAAATGTTGTATATTCCCAAGTCCCGCCCGAAGATGTCATCAGGGAAACTAAGAAAGGTCTAGCGGTATTTAACTTGGTTGATAGCTCCATCCCTGCCAAAACTTTAGAGAGCATGACCAAGAAATTTGGGGCTGTGATTGAAACGGATAGTGAGTATCAACAAAGAGTTAATTCCCTCGCCACACGACCGCAGTTTTTGAAACCACCAGAACAAACAGCACAATCCCCACCTAACCAATCTATAACTCCATTACTCTCCGTTAATCCTTCGACAACAGACATTAGTAATAGTACAAAAACAGAACCTCTAAGTGTAGAGAAAGACTTTTAGGAATCATTCTAAGATATGGTAGTGACGTGACAACAAAAGGAGGCGGACAGGTTCTCCGTAACTCACTGACGCAATCAAAAAGGATATTGTTAAATCAGCGAA
>NZ_JACJSI010000377.1 GCF_014698065.1 Nostoc flagelliforme FACHB-838 | reverse complement strand
CATAGTTGGGTCGGGTCAACTGAGTGGAAGTCTAATCTAAACATGAATCCACTTTCAAGACGGTTTTCAATTAAACAGATCACATCCATAAAGGCACAATATGTTTATTGTGCTAAATGTGTGCTGAAAGTGCCGAGAGCGAGTAAGCTCACGATAGATGTGGCTTCAGGGACAGGAATTATGCTTGCAGAAAAACTGATGGGTAACTCACTATCTTCAGAACCCAAATTTTCAAAACCTGATACAAATGGCGGCACCGAAAAAACCTCTAAATAACCCCGCGTCGGCAAAAAAATCGCAAAAAATGGACTAGAATAGTTTCTTCCTGAAGTGGAATATCCAAAACCATCACCTGTCAACTGCACAGTATTAAGACTAATTAAATTGTCAAGCTCAAAAGGTTGGTTTCCTGGTATTGGAGTTCTGGTGGCTTGCAGACCAGTAATTGTTTCACCATTTCCCATACCACTAATTTCAGAAATCAGGTAAAAGCCCAAATCGTTAGGGCTGTCATTAGTGGTGAAAGTGCCACTCGCTGCTATCTCAGTACCAGAATAATTAATAATTACCTTGATTTGTCCAGCTTGGAGCTTTTGAATAATCTCACCGCGGCGATCGCCCGTTAAGGAACTGTAGAAAACTGCTACCTTGGAGGTTAAATAACCTAATCCAATGCGTTGCGTTTCTCGTTGGATTAACCCAAGTAAACCTTTGACAGCTGCACGAGAGTTACAAAAGACAATCCCACTCAAGTTGTGCTGCATGGTAACTAACGCTGATTTCAATAGCCCAATGGATTGCGGAAATTACCAACCACTTTGTCAAGTTCTTGAGCAATAGCGAATAGCTCCATCTCTCGCCATCGCTGACCCACGATTTGCATCCCAATCGGCAAGCCGTTTTGAGTTTGTCCAATCGGAATCACAACCGCCGGATGCCCTGTAACATTGAACGGTACAACATACGCTCCTGATGCCATTGAATACGGCACACTACAATTGTCCACTTGAATCGCTGCACCTCGAGCGCAGTGTAAGAATGCTGTTGTCATTGCTACAGGACACAGCCAAGCATCCCATTGAGCGAGTTCTCGATCCATTTGAGCCATTAACCGATCTCGCTCCGTCAACGTTTCAAAATACCCTTTCAAGGTTGGGTTTAGCGAGATCGGCAAGCCAATGCTTGCGAGATTACCCAGTTTCCGAAAGGCGCGATCGCCTTGAATACTGTCACGAAACAGAAAAGCCAGATGCTTCCGAACATCACTTGCCGTTAGGGACTGGGCATGAATTAGATTGTAGGCTGCAAGTTTGTAGTAGGTTTGCCATGCAAGCGGAAAATTAAAGTTGGGAGTCCACTTTTCAAGGGTCATTCCAGCTTCAATCAGTTTCGTTGCTACTGACTGCATGGCTGATTTAATCTCGGCGGCAACGGGATACAGCGACCATTCATCAATCCAAGCAATCCGGCGGGTTTGAAGGAGTTGTTCAGCAGGCTGGTCAAGCGGGACGGGAGGAATATCAGATTGAGCAGCATCAGTCCCGGCAATAATTTGAAAACAAATGACCAAATCTTGAATTGAACGTGCTAGTCCTCCAATGGTCAGCATTTGACGCATACAGCGAGGTTTACCTGGAGCTTCTGGAATATGCCCTGTGGTAGGAATTCGACGATCGGTAGGCTTGAAGCCATAAATACCGCAGAAATGAGCAGGCTGACGGATTGACCCCCCAAAGTCGGAACACAGATCGAGCGGAGATAGACCCGCAGCGATTGCTGCCGCACTGCCGCTAGAAGTTCCTCCAGGGGTGCGTTCTAGTCTCCACGGATTATTTACACGCAAAAAGACATCATTCAGTCCCTGATATCCGCCAGCCAAATCGCCTACATTTGTTTTCCCAAGTAGGATCGCGCCTGCTGAACGAAGACGACTGACTGCGGTAGCATCCTGTTGAGGAGTGTAGTTTTTAAGCGACTTAGAGCCTGCGGTTGTTCGTAGACCTGCTGTCTCCAGTAAATCTTTAACCGTAATCGGAACACCATGCAAAGCCCCCCAATTCTCACCTCGATTTAATGCTTCATCGGCTTGTTTAGCTCTGGCACAGGCATTCTCCTCATCCAACGTGCAAATCGCATTGATCGTAGAGTTGTGTTGAGTGACTTGATTGAGGTACGCATTCAGAACTTCGACCGCAGACACTTGGCGATCGCGAATCATCTGAGCAAGCTGATGGGCAGGGGTGAAGGTCAGGTTAGTCATGAGAGTCAGCCAGGATATTTCTGATAAAGTTAATTGTATTCACTTTTAGTTAATTTAGTTAACTAACGTTCTATGGGTCGCCCACTCAAAGAAAATTCTTTAACGCCGCAAGATGTGGTTCAGGCTGCGATCGCTTGCCTCGATCGAGAAGGGGAATCAGCATTGGGTGTTAATCGAGTTGCACGGGAGCTAGGGGTGAAGCCACCTGCCATCTACAAACACTTGGACGGCAACACAGGGCTGCGCCGTGCCGTAGCCTTAGAAATCTGGCGCAACTATTTGATGCACTGCCAAAGCCAAATGACAGACATCACAGAACCCCGTACCTTACTCCGTATCGGGGCACAAACAACCCGCAACTTTGCCCAACGGTATCCTGCTCGTTATGCGGTAATGATGCAATACCAAATGCGACCTACTGATCTAGAGGAGGCAGAAATCATTCAGAACTCTTTGCACTTCTTCCAAAAGTCGCTGCAACTATACAAATTGAGTGAGGATGCTTTGATCGATGTGATGCGAATGGTCAATGCAGCCATCTACGGTTTTATTACCAGAGAACAGCAAGAACTGATGACCCTAAACCGTTCGACTGATCACAGCTATGAAGTCATGCTAGATGCGCTAATTGTTGCAATTGAACATATCCAGCAAAATGACTGCTGAATGCTTAAAGCACGCCAACTGTTGGGTAATGGACTGCAAAGAAGAAAGCACGTAGTTTACCGCCGTAGGCATCGCAGTCTGTGTTTGAGCGAGATTATGACGATTCTGCTCGGCTTTCATCAGTCTTGTTACCGAAATTTCAAAGCCTACTACCAGGATAAAGTACAGGTTCAGTGGCAAGCATACTTCCCCGGTTTGGTCAGCTACTATCGCAATGCACGAGTGGATGCCTAGTACTCTGTTGCCTCTGTGTGCAAATCTTGGCTCCTGTTTTGGCTCCTGTACAGGCATCAGTTTTTTGGATTCTACCAGTTTCAAAGTCTGTCACAATCGGCGAATCAATCAACATCGGGTGTTCCAAAATCTGGCTGTTCGCAGCAAAACTTCAGTTGATTGGTTCTTTGGCTTCAACAGGACATATATTGGTCAATGATCGTGGAGAATAGCTGAATGTTTTGGTGACTTCAGGAAATACCGATGACCCTATACCCGTGCCCAAACTGCTGCAAATGCTATTCGGCAAAGTATTTGCGCTCCTTGGGCTATGTTTATCAAAAATTAGCAAAACAATTACTTGAGAGTGTTGGCATACAAGTGATCACCAAACTCAAACGTAACATGAAAAATCGCTTCATGTCGTTGAGTGATCGCCTGTTGCTCAGGAAACCTCGATTATTGAGACCATTATTGACCAGTTCAACGAATATCTCCCAGATTGATTAAGCATTCCCGCCACCAATCACCTGTCAACTGCAAGCGTCAACATCGTAGTAAGGTTTAATCGCCTACTGCCACCAACCTAGGAAGCCTGCGATCGCTATCGATCACAATTTGCTTTCTGCCGTCTAATCTTAAGCCGAATTCAGGTTAACTAGGATATTGTGAGCTTCTGGTATCTTTGCTTGTACAGATTTAATTTGTTGAATCGGAATCTCGATTATGAATTTAGCTCCTGCTCCTGGAGATGAAATACAGCTTAAATTTCCTTGATGTTTTTCTGTGATAATTTGATAGCTAATTGACATTCCTAAACCAGTTCCCTTACCTACTGGTTTTAGGTCTTCAGTGAGAAACTCTAACTCGTTGGCTGCTATGGCTGACTGAATTACTGGTGAAGGGTGAGGATATTCTTTTTGGTAAAGTTGCAGCAGTTCTAGCAATTGTTGAATATATTCTTTAGCATGAGTAATATTACCATCGATGAAGTTAATAGGGTTGTTAATTTCATGAGCCACTCCAGCCACTAATTGTCCTAAAGAAGACATCTTCTCAGTTTGAATTAGTTGCGCTTGCGTCTTTTTCAATTGTTTTAGTGCTTCAGTGAGTTGTTGATTTTTTTCGGTTAATTCCTTCTCGCGCTCTCGCAAAGCTTGCTCTGCTTTTTTTACAGGAGTAATATCTAAACCCATTTCCACAACCATTGGTTCACCGTTCATATTCTTGAACGGATAATCATAAATCTGATACACATTACCTGTTTTATTATCGACCCATTCCCAAAGTTGCGGAGCATTACTGTCAAAAAGGCGAAAGGTGGGACAGACTGGACAAGGTTGCTTCAGTCTTGCGATCGCCTCATAACAACGTTTCCCTGTAGGATCTCCAAATACCTCCTGGAAGCGTTGGTTATAAAATCCTACGCCATAATCATTGGGTTGCAGATAAAGGAAAGCGGGTAGCTGATTCAGTAGGTTATAAAGGCTTTGGCGTTCAGTTGAGAGTGCTTCTATTTGGCGCAACTGCTGGTTGATATCTTTCCCTATTGCATAGATGAGTCCCTGTTGGCTAGTAGAAATACTCCAAGATAACCACCGATAACTGCCATCTTTGTGAAGATAACGGTTATCCCAGCGCAAATTTTGCAGTGGTTCAGTTGGTAGCTGATTGATTGCAATATCTTCTGGATGTACTAATTCTAACCAAGGATGCCCAATTAAGTTTTCTGGTTTCCATCCCAATACCTTTTCCCATGCAGGATTGACTTGCTGGTAGCAACCATCCCTTGAGATGATACAGAATAGGTCAGTTGAAAGGTTGAAGAAATCTTCTAGATTAAACACACTAATCTTGTCATCTAAATTTTGTCTTCAAGGTAACTAAGTACATCCACTAGTTACAACGTCAAGATTACTGAATAATTATAAATACAGTGAAAATTAAACTAAAGCCCAAGCTCTACAACGCGCTCAACTTGCGGTTTTAGCTAAAGAAAATCGTCCATCTTTTTGGGTACCTTATGTTCTTTTAGGCAATTGGTTGTAATTCTTTACGTAAGTATGGAATGAACGAGTAAGCTTTTCCTAACTACAAAAAATTTTTCGACAATCCCGGCACTATGTTCCATCTACTTCGCTGTGTCTGATGTTGGAGCAAGCGCCTGACTCATCCCGTTACTGCTAAATGATATTAAAAGCTGTAACCATTGTTTTGCATAGCTTAGAGCTTTTCTTAGTGCCATTCGATTAACAATAGTAGTAGTAAAGTATATGCATCTGTAACACCTAACCCTTTTTTGAGCCATTAAACCTTAACCATAAATTCATAAAACTTTAAATATTAGGAAATTTCTTCTTAATAGTACTTAA
>NZ_JACJSI010000376.1 GCF_014698065.1 Nostoc flagelliforme FACHB-838 | reverse complement strand
CAAAGGCTCCTTTACTCAACGATTGATGCAGTTAATTAGACATCAAAAAATAGATTTACATATTATCGCTACTGAAAAATGATTAGATCACTTGCAAAAACAGGTTGAGCAAGCCCTGGCTGTCTTATCAGTATGTTTAAACCTATCACTAACAATTTTGCTAGGATTCAAGCTTTGAAATTCATTGCTATATACCAATAAGACAGTCAGGGTGAGCAAGGCACAAAATCCACCGGATGGCATCAGCAAGCGATCAAATATGCCGTTAGCAAAACCAGTCATGGTTGCTGTTGTGGTAATGGCAAATAAGGCAGTTTCCGCCCAGCCCAACCAAAGTGATTAATTGTTAACTAGCAGGATTTAATTCATCTAGAGCAATGTTCAGCTTGAGGACGTTGACTCCGGGTTCGCCAAAAATACCCAGGAATCTGCCATCAGTGTTTTGGTCTATCAGCTTTTGAATTTGGTTTGGGTCAATACGGCGGGCAGTTGCAATACGCTGCGCCTGTGCTTGGGCTGCTTCAGGGGTGATGTGTGGATCTAAACTAGAGCCAGAAGTATAAACTAAATCGGCGGTAGGTTGGATATTAGCCTGTTTAAGTCTTGCCACTTCGCCTTGAACACGTTCCCGCAATGCTGGGTTACTGGGAGCCAAGTTGCTAGCACCGGACACCCCAGTTTTTAAAACTCCAGCCTCATCTTTTTTGGGGTCAGCAGTGCTGTAGTTGGTAGTGCTAGGACGATTCCAAAAATAGCGCTCGCTGCTAAAGGGTTGACCAATCAATGCAGAACCAACGACTGTTCCTTGACGATTGGTGAGTAAGCTGCCGTTTGCCTGGAAGGACAACGCTACGTGTCCAAACAGCAACATAAATAGAGGATAGAGGAATGCTGTTAGCACCCACAGAGCAAGCGTGGAACGAATAGCTTTATTGATTTGACGCAGTTGACTCATTTTTTAAAATTTTTCCGGTTGAAAAATCACAACAAATAAATAAACACACAAGCTTAGGGTGACAAGTCCTAAAAGGGTAATAGCGTAAGATGCAGAACGTGATAGTTCTACTGGTGTTGCTGCCTGTACTGCTGGTGCTAGCAGCACATTAAAGCACAGCAGCAAAAATAGATTTAGTGGAATGCGATTGCCTTTGCAGGCTACCAAGCTAAACACTTCAGAAAAATTTTGTGGTAAATATTCCATAATTCATAATCCCAAACCGTATTATGCCAAACCGACCGCAGTAATCAGAATGTCAATCATTTTGACGGCAATAAAAGGAGCAATGACGCCGCCAAGCCCATAGATAAAAATATTGCGCTGTAAAAGTTGATCCGCCGTTAGCGGTCGAAACTTGATACCCGTAAGTGCTAGTGGGATAAGTGCAGGAATGATTAAGGCATTGTAAATTAGTGCTGACAATACCGCAGATTCAGGGCTTGCCAAGCCCATAATGTTGAGACTGCCAATACCAATATCTGCGAAGATAGCGGGAATGATGGCGAAATATTTGGCGACATCGTTAGCAATTGAAAAGGTCGTGAGCGCGCCACGAGTAATCAGCAATTGCTTACCAATAGTGACGATATCAATCAATTTGGTGGGGTCAGAATCCAGGTCTACCATATTGGCAGCCTCTTTTGCTGCTTGCGTGCCAGAATTCATTGCTACCCCAACATTTGCTTGAGCTAAAGCTGGAGCATCATTGGTACCATCTCCAGTCATGGCGACTAACTTCCCTTGGGCTTGTTCGGTACGAATCACCTCAATTTTGTCTTCTGGGGTTGCTTCGGCAATAAAGTCATCAACGCCAGCTTCTTGGGCAATCACAGACGCAGTTAAACGATTATCTCCTGTAAGCATTATGGTTTTAATCCCCATGCGGCGCATTTGGTCGAAGCGCTCTTTAATGCCGGGTTTGATAATGTCTTTGAGATAAATAACACCGTATATATCATCGTTTTGGCAAACTGCTAACGGTGTTCCACCCAATTTAGAAACTCGCTCATAAGCTGCATCAAGTTCGGGAGTTAATTTTCCATTTCGGGAGCGGACAAATCCTTTAATCGCATCTACAGCACCTTTGCGAATTTGCACTCCATTGGGTAAGTCTATGCCACTCATCCGTGTTTTGGCTGAAAATTCAATACCTTCTGCCTGTTTGGAGTCAAAATCTATTCTTGCCCCTAATTTCTCTGCTAGCTTAACTATAGATTTTCCTTCTGGCGTTTGATCAAACACACTGGATGCTAAAGCGATTTGTGCTACCTGATGCAGAGAATGACCGTTGACTGTGATAAATTCTTCTGCCATACGGTTTCCCAAGGTAATCGTGCCTGTTTTATCCAATACTAGGGTGTTAATATCCCCGCAAATTTCTACGGACCGTCCCGAGGTGGCAATTACGTTAAACTGGGCGACTCTATCCATGCCAGCAATCCCGATCGCACTCAGTAATCCCCCAATCGTGGTAGGAATCAACGCTACCAGTAAGGCTATTAGTACTGCAATACTCACTGGTGATTCTACGTAAACTGAAACAGTCGGTAAAGTGGCAATTACCACTAAAAAAACTTGGGTCAAAACTGCCAGTAAGACTGTGAGGGCAATTTCATTGGGAGTTTTACTCCGGGAAGCCCCTTCTACTAGGGATATCATCCGGTCAATAAAGCCTTTACCAGGGTCAGCCATAACGCGAATCACCAACTCATCAGAAGTGATGCGTGTTCCCCCAGTCACAGAACTGGCGATGTCTGACCCTGGTTCTTTCAATACTGGCGCTGACTCCCCTGTGATTGCAGATTCATCTACGGAAGCCACCCCTACAATTACCTCTCCATCAGCAGGGATGATGTCGCCTGCAATTACTTTAATTTGGTCCCCGCGACGTAAGGCTGTAGAGTTAACTTCTTGGATAGAGCCATCGGGAAGAAGTTTATGTGCTTTGACATCGGATTTTGTCGCTCTTAAAGCATCCGCCTGAGCTTTGCCCCGTCCTTCGGCGATCGCTTCGGCAAAGTTGGCAAAGACAACAGTGAAGAACAAAATTAAAGTAATTAGACCATTGAAGACTCTGGGATTTTCTCCAGTGGCTGGACCAAACAGGTTAGGTGCGATCGTTACCAGTGCGGTGATAATCGTGCCGATCCATACCAGGAACATTACTGGATTCTTAAGCATATTGCGTGGGTGCAGCTTGACAAATGCTTGCCGAAAAGCTCTAGAGTAGAGTCCAGTATTTTTAGCTTTGGGTGTATGTTTGCGTTCTTGTCGAAGTTTAGTTGATTGTTCCATTTTGAATAAGCAGAAATGAATTGTTTATCCGCCTCTGGCAATTTGAAATGCTTCTGCCAAAGGGCCTAAAACTAATACAGGGAAGAAGCTGAGGGCACCAAGAATCAAAATTACGCCCCCTGTAACTCCGGTGAAAAGTCTGGTATCGGTTCTTAAGGTACCAGAGGTCATAGGAACAGCTTGCTTGCGGGACACACTATCTGCTAGAAGCAGCAGGGCGATGATGGGGATATAACGTCCCGCCAAAATGCTTATACTGGTGCTAAGGTTCCACCAGAGGGTGGCATCTCCTAACCCTTCAAAGCCAGAACCATTGTTGGCTGCTGCTGAAGCATATTCGTAGACCACCTGCGAAACACCGTGAAAACCTGGGTTACTAATTCCTGACAGGGTATCGGGAAAGCCAAAGACAATCGCCCAAGGAATAAGAATCGCAAAGGGGTGAACTAACAAAATGACGCTGGCAAGGACGATTTCTTTTTTCTCGATTTTGCGCCCTAAAAATTCTGGTGTTCGTCCCACCATTAACCCAGTCAGAAAAACTGCCAAAATCAAGTAGATAAATAAGTACGCTGTGCCAGTTCCCTGACCTCCCCAAACAATTTGCAAGAACATATTAAATAGAGTGGCAAATCCACCTGGCGGCATTAAAGAATCATGCATTCCGTTTACAGCACCACACATCGTTGCTGTAGTCATTACCGCCCATAGTGCTGTTTGTGCCCAACCAAATCGAACTTCTTTTCCTTCTAAGTTGGGCTGCTGTCTTCCTAACAATGGATTAACAAGGGGATTTCCTTGAAACTCACCTACTGCTGCAATGCCAACTAAAATGACAAAGATCACAAATACCATCCAGAACATTAACCATGCCTGCTTACGGTTGTTAGCCAATACACCATAGGTATAAATCAACGCTGAGGGAATGGAAATCATTGCCCAAGTCTCTAGCAAGTTAGAGAAACCATTGGGATTTTCAAAGGGATGGGCAGAGTTGATGCCAAAAAAACCGCCGCCATTCTCTCCAATTTGTTTAATAATCTCGAAGTGGGCAACTGGACCACGGGCAATTACCTGAGTCGCGCCCTCTAAGGTGGTTGCGGTTGCTGGCCCTGCCAAGGTTTCTGGTACACCTGCCAGGATTAACAACAATCCCCCAATAATCGACATGGGTAGTAATATTCGTGTGATTGACCTTGTAAGATCAGTGTAAAAGTTGCCCAAAGGTCTGCCAGTTAAACCACGAATGAAGGCGATACCCACAGATAAACCTGTAGCTGCCGAGGTGAACATCAGAAAACCAAGCGCAAAAGTTTGACTGGCATAGCTCAAGGTTGTCTCGCCAGAGTAATGCTGTTGGTCTGTGTTAGTCAGGAAGGAAAGAGTGGTATGCAGTGCTAAATCCCAACTTGGCGCACCTAGCCCTGTAGGATTGAGTGGCAACCATCCTTGAGTCATCAGGATCAAGTAAACCAAAATTCCCATAATGAGATTGTTATACAGCACGGCTTTGGCATATTGCCAGCCAGTCATCTCATCTTGTGAGCGCACACCACTAAAGCCATAAATGGCTTGTTCTATCGGAGTTATCACCGGGTCGAGTAACGTCCTCTCTCCCATAAAAACCTTAGCCATATACCTCCCAAATAAAGGAGTAGTTGCGATGACTATGAGTAATGTTAGTGCAATTTGAATCCATCCTTGTAACATGAAGAAAAAAAGCTCCCAGTACATTATCATCTAGTTTTGATTAAATACTATTTGGGTGGCTAGCGGATATAAAATATAGTTCAGATTTTTTATAGATAGCGTTTATATTATGTTTATATAAATGTTTATTTTGTTTAGATCGCCTTAGAGGATGTTTTAAAAGTCGAAGCGAGTTAAAAATTATGCCAGTCGCCTGACCATAATCCGGATCATCGCAATGTAAATAAAAGTCTCAGAGGTTTCTGGTAGTCGTTCATAATCTTTACTTAAACGTCGACACCAGTTAAGCCAACCAAAAGTTCGCTCAACAACCCAGCGCTTTGGTAAATGGACAAAACCTTTCTTTTCCAATGGTCGAAGCACAATTTCCACAATCCAGCGAAACATATCCATCACCCAACGCATAAATTCTTCACCACGGTATCCGCCGTCCATCCAAATAAGATTTAAACGTTTTACCTGACTGCCTGTATTGTGAACTCGGTTGAGAACTTTTTTCGCTCCTTCTCGTTCTGGAAGACTGGCTGAGGT
>NZ_JACJSI010000375.1 GCF_014698065.1 Nostoc flagelliforme FACHB-838 | reverse complement strand
TCTTGATTATTATATGCGTCAATTACTTTTTGGCGGAGGTCAATGGAGTATGCTTTCATACCAGATGCACTTTGCTGTTGACTTTGTTCATCCTCCCACATTTTGTATTTCACGCAAGCGAGAACCGCTATACGCAAGTCGTAGCCGTCGCTTGGAGGCTGCACCATTCCACTATCTTTGTCCTGTTGCCAAGCTACTGAATAACATGAGCAAACAAGATACAGCAACACTTCGAGTAACTTTAGCTACCATAACACTGAGTTGGGTTTTGCTTGGAAGTATGAGAAGTAGCGTTAGATGAATTAGCACTGAGGACTATTTGTCCTTTGGCATTTAGTACTGCACCTGTGGCTTCAACAATGCGTTTGGGAGTGGAGGTTGTTGGTTTAGTTGTTGGTTTATTAGTAACAGGTGGTAGGGAACGATTGTTGTTAGTGGGTTTAAAAGACACCCAATCTGTTTGGCTTGCATCAGGAGTGAGAATGTCTTTAGGATTAAATGGTAAACCGCCGCGTCCAGTAATCACAAATCGATTTTGGGCGTAACCTGGACTATAGCAGCCTTGAGCTAGTTGGGTGTCAACTGGTACTGTGGGCAACTCAACCAAGCCACTGTTGGGGTCGATACCAGGTGTATTCAGTTCTACAGAACCAGTAAACTGGGGACTTGCTCCAGTAGCAGTTATATCACTTGTGCGCTCTGATTGCGTATCTTGGAACTGTGTGCCATAAATACCAGAGGCATTGATTCGGACGTTTCCGCCAAAGAAGTTAGCAGAATTGGCGCTGATGTCGCTATTTTTAAAAGCGATGAGGAAATCAGTGTCAATGTTGATATCACCGCCAATAACATTTTCTCCAGTAGCGTTGGTGAAGATATTACTATTGCGGCTCATGATTAAATTTTCTGAGTTAATATTAATTGTCGCTTGCTGCCTATTTGGGACAACTTTATTACTGCGTGTGTCGGCGGTGAGGAAAGCGTTATTGTTTAAGCGGATAGAGCGAGCAGTTAATGTCATATTCCCTGCGGTTCCTGTTCCGAGGCTGTTCACAGCTAACCCTGCTCCATCTTGCACGAGCAAGGAAGTAGTTTTAATCGTCAAATCCCCTGCATTCCCTGTTGAGTTTGGCTGTGCAGAAGCAAATAAGCCACTGCGCCGACCATTTCCTGATTCACCGATGAGTTGAATATTTTGGGCATCAACGCTCAAATTTCCTCCCTTGCCATAACCAAAGGTACTAGTATTCACCTGTGCGCCATCTTGCACGAGCAAGGAATTAGTTTTAATCGTCAAATCCCCTGCATCCCCTGTTGAGTTTCGCTGTGCGAAAGCAAATAAGCCACTGCGAACCCGATCATTTACTGATCCACCAATGAGTTGAATATTTTGGGCATCAACGCTTAAATTTCCTCCCTTGCCATAACCTGTTGTACTAGTACCCACCTGTGCGCCACCCTCAACTCGTAAAGTCCTAGTACTGATATTAATATCGCCCCCCTGCCCGTTTGCTTCTTCTAGCACCTGATTATTAATGTAGCTCCCATCAAGATTGATTTGTCCAGTAGCATTAACCTCAATATTTCCCGCTTTACTATTATCAGAACCCAGCCCACTTTCTATGCCTGCAAACAGTTCACTATCTCCTGTCATTTCTAAATTCCGGGCATTAACAGCGATACTTCCACTATCACTAGCATTAACTCTTACTCTTGCAGCATTGCTTAACGTTACATCACTTCTTTCTACAGAATCAGGAAAACTCAAACTCAGATTACTACCATCTCCACTCAACCCAACAGTTCCTGCACCAGATAAACCACCTAACTCAACTCGCCCACCAAAAGCAAATAACCCTCCACCATCCATGTTGATGTCACCGCCTACTAACAATAAGCTATTGCCATTTGGTACGCGCAAACCAACTGAGTTATTTTGGATAGATGCGGTTTTGATTTGATTAAATAGTAAGGCGGAAGGATTAACCGTTAGCAGTTCAGGAGTATTTGGATTAGTAGCATTGAAAAAACCTTGATTGCCAAATCCAATAGCATTAGCTGTAGCCCCTACAAAAGAACCTTTAACATCTAGCCTCGCACCCTGTCCAAAAATAATTCCGTTAGGATTTATCAAAAACAAATTAGCTGTGCCGTTAGCACGAATTATTCCATCAATATTAGAACGTGACCCACCCGTTACTCGACTAATAATATTTTGAATATCAAGAGCATTATTAAAAGAAGCAGTACCGCCAGGAGAGACAGAAAACTCACTAAAGCTGTGAAACAAATTACTTCCTGCTTGCGTTCCTCCAGTGATATTGAGGGTGTTGCCATCTGGTGTAACAACAGAATTATTAGGCAAAGTGCCATCAGGGGTAATCTGAGCAAAAACGTACTCTGGCGAAGAAGCAATCAAAAGGCTGCCCATCGCCAAACTAAAACCCCAAGACCACCAATTTTGAGCTATTTCTAACGTTGCACCTACCCAATTCCTTGCCATGTACGGGTATTGCTGCGCTGTTGAAGCTTGTTGGTGAAGCAAAACATCTATTTTATCAAGCGAGGTTTGATTCATTTAGCACTCCAAAAGTTACTTTCCCTCTCTATTTATTTCTGGCAATAGAGGGTGAATTTTACGCGAAAGAGCTTTTATTGTTACAAAAGTTTATATTTGACTAGCTTGAAGTTTTGTAAAAAACTCCGAATTTTGCATAAAAGCCCACCTCAAAAAGCTGATAGATAAATAGAAGTGCTTCAATACTTGTCTAGTACTTCACTAACTACTTTGTTCATTTTTCCAACGAATAGAAATTGAATATTAGGAAAAAGAATGACAAAGATTTTAGTTATTGATATGGAGGAGCAAGCCCGCAACATATTTTTAAGATGCTTGGAAGAAGAAGGCTTCGATGCGATCGCTGCTTATTTCGTCATGCCCCCAAGTAGACAAGTATTAACTTGATGTCCACTAAAGAGCATCTATCGTGAAAAAACTGAAACTCCTTACCCTTGCGTCTACTGTGATATCTATAGTAGGTGTATTTACAGCTATTAACATTGGCAAGCAAGCAGAAGCTATTCTGGTTACAGGCAACCCCAATGATTATATACTTCCTCCTGGTACGGGTGACGGTATTGTGGAACTAAGGTTAAACCAAAATGGCAATCCTGCACTTTGTACAGGTTCATTATTGCCTACAGGGTTGCATATTCTTACTGCTGCTCACTGTCTTACCGAAGGCAACATACCAGGAATTATAGATTATGTTGAGAACGTAAGAGTGAACTTTGATTTGCTTACGGGAAGGAATACAGTAGAATCCTCCACTTATTATATTCATCCTGGTTGGAACGGTAATGTTTTAAACGCCAATGACATTGCAATTGTTGGACTTGATACCTTGGCTCCAATAGAAGCTGACAGATATAACATTTATCGGGGTGGTGATGAACTCGGTGAGAATTTTACGGTCGTCGGGTATGGTGTTTCTGGTAATGGAGAAACGGGTTCCGACCGAATAAATTTTCCATCTGGAATTAAGCGTTATGGTTACAATAATTACGATTACAACTCTTATCCGCAAAACCAAGAAGCAAATGCTTTCAAAGTCTTGGGTTATGACTTCGATAGTGGATTGGAGCGTAACAATAACCCTCCTGGTGATACGGGTTTGGGGATATTTGAAGTCGGCATTGCTCCTGGTGATTCGGGTGGACCAGCATTCATAAATGAATTAGTTACTGGTATTACATCGTTTGGTATTAGATTTGCCCCCCGTCGGGATGTCAATGATAAATATGATTCTTCTTTCGGAGAGATTGGCTATAGTACTCGCGTGTCATATTATGCCAACTTTATAGATGATGTTTTAGCAGGCAAGATTGCTGCTACCCGCACGGTTCCAGAACCTTTTACTTTATTAGGCACTGTATTCACTCTCAGTGTTTTGATTATCAGTTCACATTTTAAAAAGAAAGTAAGTAGAACAAAGTGAATAAATCAAACTGTGTAACAATACCTTGGCCAAAAAAGAGTATGAAGAGATCGATCTGTCGTAGTAAAGTTATTGTCTTTCACAACGACAACTCAAGTGCGATTCGTTGTGAGTGAATCCCAACAATCAGAGGCTATTTATAAAGTAAATTTAAAAGGCCAGAATTTCAGGTTTTACCGAAACGTTGGGTAGTTGACAGAAGATTTGGGTAGTTTAACCAATATGATCGTCTCAGCAAGGATTATGAGCGTTTACCTGAATTTATTTGAAAGTCTCTAAGGATGAAATTATATGTCAATATCAGCTTCTTTAGACCTGTCTAAAACTTTCTCCCTCAACAGCTTATTAGGAGCTAATCAGACAATTTATTTAGATTTCGACGGCAATATCACCTCTGGTAGTTTCTGGAACACAAGTAAAGGTTTGGCTAACATTATCACCCCTGCTTTTGACTTCGACAGCGATGCAGCATCCTTTAGCTCGGTTGAACTTGAAAGAATTCAGTATATCTGGCAGCGTGTTGCTGAGGATTTCAGCCCATTTAATGTCAATGTTACAACGCAGGCTCCAGCAGATATTAACGATCTAGTTAAGAGCGGCAGTGATGATGCTCGTTGGGGGGTGCGTGTTGCGATCGGCGGTAGCTATGACGATTGGTATGGTAAAGCAGCCGGAGGAGTCGCCTATGTTGATTCTTTCAACTGGAATAGTGATACTCCTGCCTTTGTTTTTGCTAAAAATACGATCAACGGTGATGAGAAGGAGACGGCTAAGGCTATCTCTCACGAAGTAGGTCATACGCTAGGACTCAAGCATGATGGACGAATAACCCCCGCTGAAGAATACTACGAAGGACATGGTAGTGGAGAGACTAGCTGGGCACCAATTATGGGATCGGCGGGGTATTACCAGGAGCTAACCCAGTGGAGTAAAGGCGAGTATGCTTCTGCTAACGATACTGAGGATGATTTGCAAATTATTACAACCCAAAATGGGTTTACCTACCGAGCCGATGATTGTGGTGATATAATTGCGACAGCAAAGCCACTAAACATTTCTGGTACGTCTATCAGTGATAGTGGCATCATTGAGCGCAATACAGATCTAGATTTTTATAGTTTTGTCACAGATACTGGTCTGATTAGCTTGACAGTGAATCCTTTTAGCCGAGGGCCAAACTTAGACATTTTGGCAGAGCTATACAATTCTGCCGGTACTTTAATTGCATCGTCCAATCCAACAGATTTACTATCTGCAAGTATTACAACAAATGTCGTTGCTGGAAATTATTACCTCAAAATTGATGGTATAGGAAAAGAAAATCCTCTTTCAACTGGTTATACGGATTACGGCAGTTTGGGGCAGTATTTTATCAATGGTACTCTAAACTTTCCTAATATCAAGCGATGGGCAACTGGGCAAGGCGGATTTTGGGATTCTCAAAAATGGCTAGTTGGCGATTTTAACGCAGATGGGAAAGATGATTTAGTCAACGTCTTCAATGATGGCGCAGGTCTAGTTAATATCGATACTCACTTATCTAATGGTGAAAGT
>NZ_JACJSI010000374.1 GCF_014698065.1 Nostoc flagelliforme FACHB-838 | reverse complement strand
TAAAGGTTTAATATCACCTGCTTCAAGGCGCACTTTTTGTAGCTTTTCTATACTATTGAGTAAGGTCTTGAGTGAGTTTAAAATATCATCACTATCCAAGACATTTTCCACTGATCGAGCCACATCTTCAGCATCGTCTACGAGTTTGGGTTCTGCTGCATCTGAGAGTGGCGATACTACAATAGTAGATGTTTCCGATTTTGACTCGTTTTTACTTACCATTAATCCTGAGTGAAGGAATCTTTCTGAGTGTATCGTTTGATTGACCTTTTATTTTATATGATTTCTAAGGAATAGCATTAACCGCGACGAAACAGAGCTTCGAGATAAACTTGGGAAACACGGCGATCTCCATCAGCATTTTGCAGCAGAAATAGAGAAATAGCTGCGGTAATAAGACGACGTTCATCCCAATCAGGATGTTTTTCTAAGTAGGTGTTGAGAGATTGATGTAGGGTTTCGGGAAGAGTAGTAAAGATGTTTTGGGTTGAGTTCATGTGATGAAAGCTTCAGAAAGAGCAAATCAATAAGGATAACAAGCTAGAGGTGATACAGTGCAAGTACAGTTTCACCCCATCCTTTGCTTGCTGAACCACTGGCACTAACAACTGAATAGTTTTATACAGTTGATGTTACAGATAGAACGGACGACAAAGGCTAGTCGATTTATTGTGTGCTGATTGGCTCGGTTTGTCAATGTTGCAAAATGTTAAATAGAGATGTATAAAAAATAAATAGTTAGGTGAAAATTAGGGTTAAAAGTAGGTTTTATTTACCTTCCGTAACAATAACTCAGTAAAGCAGACTGATGGTTACAGCCATGACAAAATCCTTGATGAGTGAACAGAAGCCGATTATCTTGTAAAACAACTGTGGAAAACAGCAGAAATAGCTGTGGAAACCCTGTGGAATCTGCCAGAAAAAGTAGAATTAATGATAAGAATTGCAAAAAGTTGAGATTTGTAATCTTTGCCGTTGCAGTATAACATCAGGCTCAGTATTGCCCAAGGAGCGAATCATGAGAGGATGGGTAAGCGATCCACATTCAGGAGGGGTAAAAATCCCTGAGCAAGTCAAACAGAGAACGAAGCAACGGATATTAGCTTATGCAGAGCAGCATTACGCGGGGAAATACATACGTATTGATGTCCGCTTTAAGGGATATTTCTGTTACATAGATGCTTATAAAGAACCATTTTTACCAGATAGTTATGACCTATCAATGTTTAAAATAACACGCTCAGAATATATAGAGAGAGCCAAGAATACACCAATTCATCTGTGTCGATTACGCTACAAAGGAAATGAAGAGAAATGGACGAAGGCTTTTTACACCTATAGTAATGAAAAATATGAACCTAGCGTATTTAATAATGGTACTTTTTATGGAACACCAGAAGAGGCATTTCAAAGTTCAGCATTGTACTTAGATTAATCAAATTTCGACAGCTTTAATGATTTTTGAGATAGAAATATAAACTTGTTTGGCTCATAAAGAAAAAGTAACAATATCTATCAATATGTCTGAATCTTATACGTTTCAACCTTTACCGCTAATTAATCCTAGCTTGGATATTAGTGAGAATCACTACTGGAATTACCATAATATCGAGGAACTAATTAGTTGTAAAAAGCCTTTGACAGCATCTATTGATGAAGATTTATTTATTGCTGTACATCAAATGTGTGAACTTGCTTTTCACCAAATGATTATTGATATGGAACGAGTGTTGAAAACTTTAGCACAAGCGCTACAAGATGCAACTGATCCGATCATTGGCAATACGGCAGAGGTATGCTATTTCTTTCGTCGCATCCTGCGTCTTTACGAAGTTGTAAATACGACGATGCCGATTCTGGGGACAATGCGTGCTTTTGCAGAGTTCAGAACTAGTATTGGGCCTACTAGCGGGTTTCAGTCTTTTCAGTTCCGTCATCTAGAAATTATGAGTGGGGTATGCAAATATTGGGATGGTGGTACTAAAGATGTTGAAGGAAAATTGCATATTGCTGAGGTAGAGTTTAATCAACGCTATGGTGAACAGGTAGCGCAATGGTTTGAATTGTACCGTCAGCACAACCTTGCTTACTATTATCAAATCCTCATTAGCCGCGCTGCTGGTAATTCTCAGGCAGAATATTTAGTCAATTTACAAACTAATACAAATGCTAGTGCCATTCTTCAGTGCTTTAGCGCTTATGATAATTTGCAAAGGCGATTTCATAAATCTCATCTAGGGTTGGCAGTTACACAGCTAAAAATAGTTGGTGCTGATGTTGGTACTGATGGTACATCCTTTAGAAATTATCTAGCTAAATACGATCGGGAAGAAGCGCCTCTGTTTCCAGGTTTAGAAGATATTCTCTAACTGCATCAGTGTTAGTTATTCTTAAAAAACGTGGGATTTCTGAGGGTTACAAGATATAGGATAATATGTCTAGACGCTAAATAAATATCGAATGATAAGTTTACAATTTCCTAATGATTGGCAGAGAGTACTAGCTGAAGAATTTAAACAACCTTACTTTACGAAACTTCAAGAGTTTCTAATAAGTGAAAGGTTATCTCATACTATCTATCCAGCTAAAGAAGAGACATTTTCTGCTTTTGAACTGACACCTTACGAGCAAGTAAAAGTCGTATTGCTGGGACAAGATCCATATCACAATAAAAACCAAGCACATGGTTTATGTTTTTCAGTTAGACCAGGGGTAAAACTACCTCCATCACTTGGCAACATATTTAAGGAACTTAAACAAGATATTGGAATTGAAACCCCAAATAATGGCTATCTTGTAACATGGGCTAAACAAGGTATATTGATGTTAAATACAGTACTAAGTGTCAAAAAAGGCATGGCAAATTCCCATAAAAATAAGGGTTGGGAAACTTTTACAGATGCGGTAATTAGTAAAATTAGCCAGAAACCTGCACCTATAATCTTTGTGTTATGGGGCAAGGATGCACAAAAGAAACTAAAGTTGATAGATGCCAACAAAAATATGATAATTCAATCAGCACATCCCTCAGCACTTTCTGCTCACAATGGTTTTTTTGGTAGCAAGCCCTTTTCAGCTATTAATTCTGCATTAATTTCTTATGGACAACCAGAAATTAATTGGCAAATACCAAATATTTAAAAATTAAATAGTTTATTTAAAGATAAAGAAAACTATGAGTGAGTACCAGTATTACGAATTTCAGGCATTAGACCGACCATTAACTCCATCAGAACAAGCATATATAAGTAGTTTATCGAGCCGGGTACAACTGAGTGCAACAAATGCAATTTTTACCTACAGTTATGGAGACTTTCGAGGTGAACCCAAGGAAGTTCTAGAAAAGTGTTTCGACATCATGTTATACATGGCGAATTGGGGAACACGACAATTAATGTTTCGTTTCCCTAAAGCAGTGGTTGCTTCATCAGTTTTTGAGCCTTATTGTGTAGCTGATAAAATTACTGTATCAAGGAGCAAAAACTATATAATTGTGGATATTAGCATCCAGGACGAAGAATATGGAGATTGGATAGAAGGGGAGGGATGGCTAGCACAATTAGTGCAGTTGCGTGATGATATTTTGCAAGGAGATTATCGAGTTTTATACCTGGCTTGGTTAAAAGCAGCTTCCATAGCAATTGAAGAAGGGGAAGATGAAGAAGATTTAGTTGAACCACCTGTCCCAGCAAACTTGAAAAAACTACCTGCTGCAATTGAGACTTTTACGGAGTTATTTGATATTGACCAGGATTTAATTGCATCGGCATCTCAAGTAAGTATTGATAAAAAAGAAAATACTGAACCCATAAAAGAGTGGATTACAGCTTTGTCATCAGAGGAAAAAGACTATTTTCTTTTGAAAGTAGCAACAGGTGAAATTAATGTTGGAATACAACTTGTAAACCGACTGCGAGAACTATTTAAAATTCCCAAAACTAATAGCAATCATGATACTCATAGACGCTCATTTTCTCAGTTACTAGAAAATGCTAATGAGCAAATGCAACAGCGTCAGCAACGAGAGAAATTAGCAGCACAACAGGAAAAAATCCGTAAGTTAGAAGTTCTAGCTAAAAATCAAGATAAAGTATGGTCAGATATATATAAATTACTTGAATTCAAGCAATCCAAAACTTATGACCAAGCAGTTGCACATCTAGTTGACTTACGGGAACTGGCTGAATATCAAGGAAAGCTAGAGGAGTTCAAAGCTTCTATTAAGCAGATGCAAAAAAATTATAGCACCCGGACTGGATTGCTATCGCGCCTGAAAAAAGTTGGATTATTGTAAATTCTCTAAGTGTACAATTTTTCTTTTCTGACATAGTGATGCTGATTACCATTTTATATTCATGGTATGAAGCCCCTATTTTTAAATAGGTCGAATAAAAAAAGAAGATTTTTAAGGCACGTAGTGCGATAACTTAGCAGTGTCCATATTTGAAACAAGAGCTTTTAAGTTACTTATTCCCTTTCCCATTTCCCTTTCTTCACACTCTTGTTTGAGCGAAAAATAAGCTGATGTATCTAATAAATACATCAGCTTTTGACTTATCCCAAGATTTCAATCACAGCCGCTAGAATAGCTGGCGCTTTGTCTGAAACCGGAATGAACACCCGCTTTTTCCAGTTGATGATCTCAGTGAAACAGCCAACAGCTAAGAGTCGCTCTGCCAGTGAAATAGCATTAACCAGTTCTATGCGAGGTTCATTAGCAACGAAAGAACGTCGCAAGGTTACACCACCCGGCAACTGCTGTGTATATTTCTTGTTCAGTACCAGCTTCACAAGTTCATCTGGAGAAAGCAGCTGGTTCCTGAGTCCAAGTTGTTCGCGCACGGTTTGAATGTCGTGAGCATTTACCACCCGACCGAGAATCTTTTGTCCATCGCTGGTTTGTAGTCGGAAGACTCGACTATTCTGCTGTGGCGGGATTTTCCAGATGGGCAATAGAATACCAGTTACCAAATGCAGATAATCGGTTGTGAACTTGGGTAATTCGTTTACTTCAGTAGACCAAGCAGCAGTAAACGCATCAATAGAAACTTGCCCCCATGTGGAAGATTCCAAGTCTTGGACTGGTACGCGAGTTTCTTTCTGTGGACGAATCAGCAAAACTCTTGGGACAACTCCACCATCAGCGTTGTAGATACTATGTGTTGAAATTGACACAGCAGCATGACCAGACTTGGAGTTGATCATGAGCCTTCCTTGATATTGAGTGACGAACTCAACCATTTCTTCAGCCGTTCTGATGTTGTTTTTTTTGGGTGCGTTCCACTTTCAAGTAATTGGTGACGCTACCAGTTTGAGCATGAGTGTACACAGCTTCCTGGCTCTCAACAGTAAAGCGTTCAGCCCGTAAAGTTTCTACACCCATCTCATAGACCCCATTAGCGATCGCTGCCTCAATCTGCTGACTTAGCAACAACTCAAAACGCTCGAAAATGATGTTTTGCATATCGATGCGTAAAGCCAACAGGCGATTGAGGAATTGCCGCAATGGAGGCAAGTCAATTTTTATCCCGCCTTCATGAGAGGTTAAGCTAAGTCCTGTCATTAGAGATGAT
>NZ_JACJSI010000373.1 GCF_014698065.1 Nostoc flagelliforme FACHB-838 | reverse complement strand
GTAGTGTTTTGCAACTGTTATCTAGCCGCCTCAATTATTAGTGAACACCTTTGCAGACTACACTTTCAGGCTGTTATTTGGCTATTCTGTTTGTGAAATGAGCGAACCGACCGTTATATCGTTCGACGCATAAGACATTTGAGGAATATTGCCGGGAAAGATTTGGACATAGTCGTCGCCAGTCCTATCTTTTAATGGATGCGGCTGTTGTTTTTGATAATTTGCTTGAAAAATGTGATCCATTGGATCACATTTTACCGACTAGCGAACGCCAAGTCCGACCCATGACCAAGCTCGAACCCCAGGAACAGCAAGAAGTGTGGCTAACGGCAGTAGAACTTGCTGGTGGGAAAGTGCCGACTGGTAGGATTGTGAAGGATGTGGTGCAAAAAATAATGGAGAGAACCGAAGTACCAAACACCTACCAGTTGGGTGAAGTCTGCCAAATCCTTGCCAAAGACAACCCGGAACTCAGGGACAAGGGTGGGTGTTGGGCTATTGTCAGCGCAGTGAATGACTTTAGTTGCAGCGTGAGAATGTGGGATGGTGAGTACGCTGTTGGGTTGCAGCATCTGAAATCTTACGAATACTTGCCTGCCGAGTGTGAGCAGATGCAGGTGATTTGTGATCGCATCAATCGGGTGTATTCGAGTGGGCTGGAGGAGTCGGTGCAGAAGTTTTTGGAGTCGTTGGGGAAGCTGAGGCGATCTTATTTGACGGACTTGGAAGATAAGGTGTTGAGTTTGTTGGAGTTAGAAACTGACGGCTGATGCGAGAATTACCAGCAGGCGTAGCATCACTACGACTTTTGGAGTGAGGGCGATCGCACCCTCAAGTCATTAAAGTATACTCCCAATCGGTTATTAAAGCGCGTTCAGCAGATGGAGCAAGAGAAAGTGTGGGTTAGGGAGATTCTGGGGTGTGCTGGGGGTGAGGGAATAATGAAAAAGATTAAAATTGTTATATTTAATGTTTATTTACCTAAAATATGGAATCATCAGAAGAGTATCTTAGAGCTACAAAAAGTGCAGTTTTAAAGCTTTTTGATGGGATCAATTCATATAATGAAATTTTTCTTAAAAAACCAATACCAATTTTCAACTTCAGCAGTAATTTAACTGATTCAGCAGCAATATTAGAAGCTCGAAGGCAAGCTTATGATAATTGGTTACTGGAAAATGAAACAGCAATAAAGTTATTACTTCAAGCTCAAAAAGAGTATTTTGCAGAAAGCTTTGCAATTGCAGCACTCTGTGGTTCTTTGCTGCAAATAGCCTCAATGGGAATCCAACTATTTTCTACAAATGAAGAAATAGCTGAAGATTTGCCAGAGATTTTACGTTCAGTTATAAAGCCTAAAAGTAAAGTCGCTAGGTTTTGTATTGGTCGTAGAGTTCGTAATGTGCCTATAGGATTAATAATTTATGCTGGTCGTAATCAGTTTAATCATATAGATGAGGAAAAGCTTAGTGGAGTAAACACGACCATCTTCAATCTGATTGCAAGCTATTATGATGAACAAGACCAATTTTTTAGGGATTTAGCATTTGATATTGAAAGTAGATTAATTATCAATTTTTCAACTAACATTTTAGGTTTAATTGGTTGGAAAAGCTATGAGTCCTATGATTCAGATATGCGTTCGCTACTTATTGGCACTAGCGGCTAAATCTTAACCTCTCACGGATGGGTATGGGTGCTGGTGCATCGTTAGCCATGTGGGTGAGTTCAGTTGCACAGTCGCAATGTGGGATGGGGAGTACACTGCGAGAATCGACCACCTTAAATCACTCAACTATTTGCCTTCGGAATGTCAACAGATGCAGTCAATCAGCGATCGCATCAGTAGGTTACGGGAAAACGAGAACTTGGAAGATGCCCCAAGGCTGTGCTGAAGCATTTGGGGGAACTGAGGCGACCATATTTTAATGCGTTTGAGGAAGAACTTTTGAGTTTTATCGAGCAAAAAACTTACAAGTAAGCTTTACTCAAAAAGACTGAGAATTTAGAAAAGGTTGAATTTTTTATTTTATCCAAAGAAGCTATGCTCTGGAATGCCTATAAAATACTACATAATGGCAGCTAAATAATAGTTCGCCTGTTTGTTCATCTCCGTACCCAATTGTTTTCCAGTATTCTGATCGATTGCTCAACCTGTTTTCAATCCTTGTGAACACCTTCTTGGTGCAGATGCACCACATAGAATGCAACTTTTGGCAAACATCCCCGTCTTTTCATCAGCAGAGCGAACGGAGCAGATGGTTGCCTTGCGTATTTAGTTAGGTTAGAAATCAATGACTGGTTTCCCACCTACTTATCAGCCACGGTTCTTAGTATCCTCGTCTTCACCATCAAGCGCGTTGCACACCCTAACGAAGGAGTTCACCCCATGAACATCAGTTTCTCGATTCCGTCTGCTCCCATACTTGTGTTTCTCTTTGTGGCGTACCTTGCTACCCTGCTGTACCTTACTGTCTATCAAGGCAGAAGGTTGAGTGTCTTCCGGTTGGCAATTTTAACTGCATTCGTGATCTACCTCCTTGCCGTTCTTTATCTTGTATTGCTCCCACTTCAGATCCAGATTGGCAGGTATGCTCCACAAAATCCTGGGTTCATTAACGCAATACCGATCCTTACCGCTGATCTTCGCAGCTTCTTGTCAAGTGTCATCCTGATGGTTCCGCTTGGGGTGTTTCTGCCGTTGCTCTTACCGACATCCTCGTCTGTCAAAACCATCGCGCGGCAAACGTTTAAACTCTCCCTAGCCATCGAACTCACGCAGTTCGTCACTAACGTTACCCTGGGAAATTGGCGCGTTCCCGATGTTAATGATCTTCTTGCAAATACACTAGGCGGGGTGCTAGGGTATCTGCTGTTCAAACAGATGTCACGTATTGCACTTATTGACCAGCTCTTCCATCGGGACGCACGCCCAACGCGCTGAACGAACGCCCGAGTCAAAGCATACTCGTAGCGCATACAATAAGTACGAGTCTTTTCAGCAACTGCCAATGGCAGTTGAACAACCGTGGTGCAGCGGACTGACCCAAGCCGCTTATGGTGTCACAAAGGTTATTAGCAGCCTCTGACCACGGCCGTTCCACGAGAACTGGATAGAAATGTTACCTGTTGGGAATACTACATCCACGCCAGTTCGGTAGAACATTTCGTTGGAATCGACACGCCAAAAATAGTCGAGAGGTTAACCGCACAACCAACTAAAGTTGGTATTGCTTGATTGACTGGATGCGGTTCATGTGACTTAAAGAAGATTTTGGGCAGGTTGTCCAACTTTACCTGACAAAAATGGATGTCCAAGTTTACCTGGCAAAAACGTCTAAAAAATAGCATAAAGGAAAACTAAACTGCTCAAACTCCGTGCCTGTATGCAAGATAAAGGTGTTGGTCATAGCGATGCCTATGGCAACAAGCGATCGCAATGCTTGTGAGAAATACCAGATTTAATTTTTTGCTATTGCACTGCTGTGGTGACACAGGTGCTTGACCTTGGAGTTAAACGGATGATCACAGGTGAGATGAGGTCAAAGGTTGACTGTTTTTACCACAATAGAAGAGGCAGAGAGTAAAATTCCGTCAGGCCAGATTGTCAAAGATTTTGTGCAACAGATATTAGAACGAACTTACCTCGATTGACCAATAGACCTTTTGTAAGTTGTTAACCAGTAACCTGTTATAGCAATCACAATCGTAATTACACTAGCCACTACATTTGGATAAATGATGATTCCACCAAATTGAGGCTCACGAACATTGCCCAGAACTGGATCATTGAGAAATCCGTATGAAGTTCCCGGCCAAAATCCCGCAGCAATTAACCCAATCCAAAATGCAGAACTGAGAAAGGCAGCCAGACCCATCGAAAAATGATCGCTCACCGGACGAACTTTTAAAATTGCTAAAGCAGAACCGCCTAATGAAAGAGCAGCAAAAAATGACATAGCACAATGCAACTTTGCATGAGGTAGCCATGCTGGGTTGTTCATGTGACCATTTGACAGCAAAACTGCATCTACACCGATAGGAACTATAATGGTTGAAAGCGCAGCAGCACTCAGAAACCATTTGGCGAGTTGTTCTTGAGCCACGTTAATTTTCTCCTATCCAAACACTGTAAATTCTAGCTATTAATGAGTTCTTATACTCAAGTACCTACCCCAAGAATGTCAGCAGATGCTCTTGATTTGCGATGGCGGGACGCTACGCGAACGCTGATCGCATTAGTAGACTGCGAGAAAAAAGCAAGCTAGAAACACCATTCTAGTTAGTCCTAAAGTACTTGGGGGAATTGAAGCACCCGTATTTGACTGCGTTTGAAGAAGGACTTTTAGGTTTCATAGAGGCAAAAGCATCTATCACAAAAGCGGGAGTAAGTATTGGAGATGTTCAAGTTAATTAAGTTTGATATGTTTGCAAATAAGCAGTAATTAAGATTTTGGTTTCCTTTACTAGTTGTTTGCGCTTAAGTGGCTCACGCGTGAATGAAAGCCACAGCAATTCATTTGAGACTTTAAATACGGTTGTGGCAATCAGTCGAGATTGAGTGGCATCGAGTCGAGGGTTTCGCCGTGAAAAGAAATCAGCTAGTTCAACTAATATCTGTTGGTCATATTCGTTAAACTTACTGGCATCAGTAAGGGTCATCAAGTCGATTAACTGTCCTAATACTGCTCGATAACCAGGATGCTGCTGTGCAAAATCTTCAAACGCATTTACCATGCGCTCAACGTAAGTAGCAATATCAGCCTTTGCCAGCTCTGTATGAAGTTGTACAAAAATTTGATATTCCTGTTGAAAGTAGCGATTGGCAAGCGCCCGGACAAGTGCCTCTTTGTCTGGAAAAAATTGGTATAACGAGCCAACTGGAATGGCTGCACGTGTGGCGATGGCTCTTGTAGTGGTTTGCTCATAACCAAGTTCGATAAAAAGTTGCTCCGCCACATCTAAAATGTGATGAACTCGTTCTTGGCTACGTGCCTGCTTGGGTTGGCGTCGCATGGTTGAGGCTTTGTGAAGTTCTTTTATCATCCTTCAAAATTATCATTGACAAACATGAACAATGCTCATATATCAAAAATGAACATTGTTCATATTTGTGGTAAATTCTGTATTTAACAGGTCAGATCATGCCATCCATTGTTCAGACACTCAAAGGGATAAAAGCTTTCGTCATGCTTTTGTTAGATGAAAACGGTAATCTAAAACCTGTTTGGGAATTGAGCGATAGTCTACTCGATAGTCGTGCTTTTCAACTAGCGGTTGCAAGTATGAAAACAACTCCAGAAGTAGCAGATATATTGACAGAACGCTATATTGCTCCTACACATGATTTAGAAGCTTTACTACAATATCCTCCAGATTCCTTGGGCTATACCTATGCTAGCCACATGAAACAGTTAAGCTTTAAAACGCTAGAGCCAGAAATAGAGAGCAATTCTGACAGCAGTTACATAGAAAATCGCTGGCGGCAGACCCATGATATTTGGCACATCATAACCGGATTTGATACAAGTGAAATTGGAGAAATTGGCTTACAAGCTTTTTATTTGGCACAACTTCA
>NZ_JACJSI010000372.1 GCF_014698065.1 Nostoc flagelliforme FACHB-838 | reverse complement strand
AGATAGAATCACCGCTTTGACTGGCTACAAATTCCGCATCGTCATCGGAAATCAATACCGCAGTGGCCAGGACAGCATCGGTTGGCACGCAGACAACGAGCCATCGATGGGATTTAACCCTGCGATTGCATCAGTCAGCCTGGGGTTATGTCGCAAATTCCAAATCAAACCCATCGGCGGTAGACCAACAGATTTCTGGCTGGAACACGGCAGTTTACTCGTGATGCACCCCGGTTGTCAGTCCACACATCTGCACCAAGTTCCTAAAACCAACAAAGTGGTTAACACACGTATTAATCTCACATTCCGACCACATACAGCCAGAAGCAGATAATTCTGATTTTTTCAATCTGACCAGAGAAACAATAGCACTTCAAAAAAGCTGTCAACCCTGATTCTATATCAGATTCACTGCCTGACAGCATCAATTTTTCATGCAATTGATTTTTTCTAAGTCATCTACAATCACAACTTCTTAGTTTGTTTGTACTATCTTTTTCCCTCAAAAAGGAGTCACCTCATGGGAGAAGCAAAACGTCGTCGGTTATTAGATCCTAATTATGGCTTACCTAAAATACCCAATATTTCTGAACCAACCTCAAAAGAAGTTTTCAAAAAACAAACTGATTTCAAAACTGTACCTAAAAACCACTTCATCAATTCTCATTATGAATTACCAAAGCATTATCTAAATTTACGTGGCTCCTCGAACCAAAATGATGCTGTTCATTTGAGCCACACAATTGATACACATCAAACAAATAATCAGCTAGCTCCTAACCATTGGCATGAATGGGTAGTCAATTCCGCCGTTGACCCCAAACTCACTGCCCTAAATGTCCGCTCTCTAAGTGGTTCGGAAGTATACGAATACCTTTTATACGCTCTCCCCCAAACTGCCAGACGCAACGATGGGCGACTGCGCGACGGGTACTTGAAAAGATATGCCCACGCAGAGTCGGGCGCATGGTGGGTTAGTGGACTTGACCCGCTTAAAGATTGGCTACCGATGGACTGGGGACGGATGAAACCCGATTACCCAAGACTCGAATGGGACAAGACAACCCTTGAGCAAACGCAAAAGCCCGTTAAATACGAGTCACCCCCCAAAACTCCCAACCGAGTCACGTATCTAAGAGTCCCTCTGCACATTTGGCGGTTGATAGCCCTGCGGTATGACGTAATGATGCCAGAACTAATCACCGTTACAGAAGTTGGTGAAGCACTGGGTTTTTGGGCTTGGGTTATGGCACACCCCGAAATCCCTGTATGCCTTACTGAGGGCGAAAAAAAGGCTGCTTGTCTTCTAACTTTAGGCTTTGTGGCGATCGCACTCCCTGGAATCTGGAACGGTCGAGTCGGCAAGGAAGATGTGGAATACCTGCACCCTGATTTAGTCCCAATGGCGCAAAAGGGTCGCAAATTCGTTATCCTTTTCGACTACGAAAGCAAGCCCAAAACCAAACAGCAGGTTTTTGCTGCTACTCGCCGCACCTGTCAAGTCATTCTCCAACTTGCCTGCCAATGTGAAGTAGCGCTGCTCCCTGGTCCCGAAAAAGGAATTGATGATTGGGTTGTAGCTTTGGGGAAAAAAGCTGATAAAGCAGTGTCCACTATGATTGCTGATGCTTTGAGAATCAGCGAGTTAAACCAAAGGTTTTTCGTCAATCGTGCCAGGGGGCTTCACAAATTCAAACCTAATATTGTCGTTAATACCCGCTATCTCTCCACAATCATCCAATCTCTGCCTCAATCGGGGTTAGTTGGTTTGGCTTCTGACATGGGGACTGGCAAGACCGAAATCTTGGCAATGATTAGAAAAGATAACCCAGACTTGAGCTTTTTG
Source organism: Nostoc flagelliforme FACHB-838 (assembly GCF_014698065.1). GTDB lineage: Bacteria > Cyanobacteriota > Cyanobacteriia > Cyanobacteriales > Nostocaceae > Nostoc > Nostoc flagelliforme_B. The sequence continues at coordinate 3,748 of NZ_JACJSI010000372.1, read as the reverse complement.
AACAACGGGCATCGGGTTACTTTGCTCAAAAATCTCAGCGATCGCTTGCAAACTGCTATGTACTCTGCGATTTCTTGCGGTGACTGGGCTAAAGCAAAGGCTCTCAGCATTACCGTAGACTCGCTGTATAAAATGGCGAACGATTTACAGGCTTATGACATCTTATTTATAGATGAAGCCTGTCAGTACCTCGCCCACTTGCTCAAGTCCAAAACTTGCAAAGAACACCGGGGCGCTATCCTGGAAGTGCTGGAGTATCTGGTCTACAATGCCAAGCTAGTAGTGTTGGCAGATGCTCACCTCGATGATTTGACTATCGAGTTTTTTATGCAAATGCGACCGACTGGTGAAAAACCCTACATCATCAAGAATGAATATCGTTCAGGGGGTCGTCAGGTTTATTGGTATGAAGGGAAAAACAGCAGCGCAATCGTTGCCGAGTTCCACGCTCAGTTGATGCTTGGTAAAAAGTTGATGATGGTCAGCGACAGCAAGCGGTTTATCAAAAAGCTAGAAAGAGCGCTCAATGATGGTTCAGCAATTGATGACGCTGATGATACACCGGAATCAGTCGAAGACCGCAAGTTACGAGTGTGGGCTATTCACTCCGAGAACAGTGGATCTGAAGAGAATGTGATTTTCATCAGGGAGATTAACATTGCTATTCTTGATATCGATGCTTTTTTAATTACTCCCAGTCTCAGTTCAGGGGTTGACATTTCCAGCTATCATTTTGATGCTGTATTCGGTGTATTTCATGCTGTTTCGCAATCAGCTACAGAATGCGCCCAGCAATTATGGCGGTATCGTCCAGATGTCCCCATCTATGTCTGGGTGGCTCCTCGTCCTCCTTTTGGTTACGCCGAAACCAATGCCCGTCACATCAAAGAAAAGATTCTCCAAAAAAATGAGATGACCGCGTTTTTAATTCGCATTAACCGCGAGACAGGCAAACGTGGAGCAGAGAAGGACTGGGCGTTGGATGCTTCTTGCCAAATTGAAGCACAGCGCAATTGGTCGATTAATAATCTTCGCTCTGATCTGCGATCGCTCCTTTTTGAGATGGGCAATACGATTATTCCTTTGGGCGACAGTTGTGATGAAGGAACTTCCCGGTGGATGAAGGCGGCTGGTATCGCCATCAATGAGGAGCATTACCGTAAAGTTGCCAATGCCAAAGATATTGACAGAAGGACTTACAACAGCAGGCAGCACCAAGATTATCTCAAGCCGGAGGAGGTTTTGGAATGTGAGAAATTCCGCATACAGGACACTTACGGGATGAGCGTAACCCCTGAACTGGTTGAGCAAGATGACGGGGGACGCTTAATTAAAAAGATTGTTGCACTTGAAGCGATATTGGCCGCACCTGGGGAAATGGTCATTGATGAACAGGGGCGAGAATTTATTCCACCGCCGGCTATTGTTGCCGAACGCGATAAATCGGAACGGGAGCGATTAGCCATTTGCACTGACTGGAGCAATCATTCTACCGCGTGGCTTATGCGTCATCGGCTTGGGCTTAGGGCCGTGCTGATGGATCTCATGGCTGGGGTTGAGATTAAAGGCGACGAGGCGATGATTCAGGCTTTGGCTGACTTCTCCAAACGCAACGCATCTCACGTTAAAGGCATTCTTAATCTGACCATCCCGCCATCGGAGTCTCCAGTTTGGATTTTGGGGCAATTCCTCTGGCAACTTGGTTTGTCTACTGAATCACGAAGACCAATGGAGGATAGGCAGAGGGTTCGGTATTATCGGTTGAATACTTCTGATGTAGAGTTTATCCAACAAGTGCTGGATTATCGGCAACGGCAGAGGGAGGGCAGGGAAAGGAAACGCCACCAGGAACAAGAACGAAATGCGGCACATAAAGCTAGGATGCAGTCCATGTACGGAAGCAGGGGAGCAGGGAGCAGGGCGCAGGGGGAAGAGGACATAAGAGAAGGGGAAGCCTTAGTGCAAAACTCTCTCCCTTACTCCCAGCAAATAGCCCCCTTGCCTGATTTCCCGCCGTCCACACCGCCCCTTAATGAAGATGGAAGTAATAATCGGGGGGGTATGGACACAGATCCAGAACTCAGTGATTCTTGGTGGGAGCGGGTCAAATATTATGCTCAGTTAGCGATTGAGCGGCTGGAGTACGGGGTTAATGCGGTTAAAGAATTACTCTGTACGCTAACGAGTGATGAGCGTTGCGGCGTGATGCTAGAATTTGAGGATCTTGACCCTGAAAAGTTTGCTCAACTGGTTACAGATGCTCCACAGTGGACTGAATGGATGGCGTAGATTTCGTATCCGATAAGACCAGTTGACTGTTAATTCCTCAAGCATCATTTCAGTGTGAATGTAGGTGAACAGTCCTGTAATATCTATTGCTTCATTTATTGACTTATTTTGGAAGCCGAGCTAATTCTGAAACTTCAGAATCTGGCGAAATTTCCGATGCTTCCTCACTCTCAACCTTTAAAGAACGCAGTAATTCCCGAATTACATCATTAAAGGGTCTTCCTGTTCTTGCACAGTATTGATGACAATTTCTCTATTTCTGTTGACGTAAGATTTACTGTCAATCGTTTAACTGCCCATTTTTTATTCACCGTTTGCTTTTTATACTGCCCTATCACTTTTGTCACAGAAAATTATACCTTTGTTTCAAAGCCTCTCCTAATCTGGCTCTTAGCCTATTTAATCCAATCAATCTCAAAACAATTGGCTTTTTTATCGGCGTTGCTGATGGTGAAGCGTTCTGGAATGGCTATCTGGGGCAGTGGCAGATTTGGGTTAAGTTTGGGAGCGGGTGTAGGTCTGTGATGTGCGATTGGCTAGCGGTGGTGTAGTTCAGAGTAGTTCACTGTTCCATCAAAACTCAAAACTATTACTGTGAGTTCGTTATTGTAAAGCTTTCTTTTGTAGAAGCAAATAATCTCTATTGCCTTGCCCTTCAAAAAGACAATTGTGTGTTCGTTATCTTCTGAATCGCTTAAAGTAACGAGAGCAAGGTTTGTTTTAGCCCAAGATTGAACCTGAACCAACTTCCCACTGATGTTTTAGCAATTCCTAGTAAGTCTTTTCCCTTATCATCATCTGCTTATACAGCATCTGCAAAAATTCTTGAGCTTGTTCACGAGACATCTGCTGCACAAGATCCGCGAAAGTTCTAAGGCTAAATTCTTGTTCTAAAGATAATTCAATGGGTTGATTCATCGCTTTTATTACCTACTCTTTTATTTGGGGCAAATGTTGCTTTATATGAATATATATTACGATAACTTTACAAGAACCAAAGGGGAGTAAACCGTACTGGCGTAGGTTAGAATGCCGTATCTGCTGCTAAAAACCTTGATATCACTCCATTGTGGCAACCCAAGTAAAAACCTAAGTTCTAAAGTTTCTTACCTTGAGGTTTTTAAAAGCATTTTTAGCCTCTGCTTACGGCTGGCGATCGCTGTTGAAGGAGATGGGCAATACTCTGGGCAAGAGTGATGAACGTTGCGGCGTGATGCTGGAGTTTGAGGATCTTGACCCTGATAAGTTTGCTCAACTGGTGACAGATGCTCTACAGTGGACGGAGTGAACGGCGTGAGAAAGTTGAGTTTATTTCACATTATCCAGGTTAGACAACAAAATCCCTAACAATTTGATACTACGATTCTCCAAGTCACTTGACTCAAATCGGTTTTGTCTTCGGGTAACTTTATCCTTTAAGCTACATATATTAAGACTGTGGCGACGATTACCCTTGTGG
>NZ_JACJSI010000371.1 GCF_014698065.1 Nostoc flagelliforme FACHB-838 | reverse complement strand
GTCAGTATTTTGTATCTCAGGAGACACCAATGAAAAATCCCTCAGATGCACGACACTTAATTTCCATTCTTCGGAACAATGCCTAATTTACATGACTTTGAGCCTTAACTGAACCGTATTGCTACAGAATCACCCGACTCAGTGAAATGTGAAAATTGGTGTGGGCCATGCGGTTTAAAGGTTTGTGGTGTTTCCGGTTCAATCAAATCATCTAAATCTAGGTGCATTGTTGTCCGCACTAGACCAGCAAAGAGATCGGTGCTAATAATTGGCCTCAAAAGGCTATTGCGATCGCGGGTATCTTGCAACAGCACTTCGGCACGAGCCTTAAGAATATCCGCAATTTGACTGAAGGCAAGCGCTGCGGTTGATAACTGTGCCTCCAAGGGTAATTTTTCAAGCTCCGCATCTAAACATTCCCACATCGGTACAAGTGAGGATGTTGCTGGAGATTCGGACAACTCATCAAGCACATCCCAGATTGTTAATTGGTGGTATGTGGTCATAATAATTCGTAATTTCTAATTCGTAATTCGTAATTCGTAATTATTGCCCCAAAGGATTTATCCGGGGGCTTGAATAAAGTTGTTATGCGTTTTCTCTTTTTTCATAACTGAAGTTAGTGGCTTGTACCCTCAATGATTTAATTATTAATTAACTCCTAATTAATTACGAATTACGAATTACGAATTACGAATTATTCGGTCATTGCTACAATTCAGGATTTAACAGGCAGGGTCGCACTGGGCAGTAGCTTGAGGTAATCTCAAACATATCTTTATATTGATAGAGTGAAACACCATATTGTTTCGCAAACGCCTGCAACACCTGATCTGTATAGGCACGGATCTTGCCAGCCGTTAGCCCAAAACAGTGAATTGGTTCCAGGCGACAAATAGGTTTTTGCCCTAGCCAGAGTTCTGCCGACATAGCGTGTAATGGTTTATCCCCTGGTTCTTTATACAAATACAGCACTGCAAAATACGTTGCTGGTGGTTCGACTGCGATTGCATCAATTTCTGCTGAATTATTCTGCGAACGGTGGCGATAGAATGAGCGGCGATTGTGGCAGACTTTTGGATTCCAACACCCGTCCCCTTGTGGCCCATGCAGTAGTTTAGCTTGGGTTGTTGGTAGTTTGGAACATAGCTGACATTTGGGATCAAGTGGTTTAGGCATACCTTACTCCACTTCTTCACCGATTGCCCGATAATAAGCAGCGATCGCAGCCTCCTGTTCACTGCGAAGCGTATACCGCCGAAACGCTTTCTCGCTTTGATGTCCCGTTAGCTTACGGGCATGGCTGGGGTCAACTCCCAATAGCAATAAGTCAGTAGCGTAAGTATGTCGAAAGGAATGAGGATGTAAATCCTCAATGTGAGCTATTTCACCAATTTTTTCTACAGCGAAGTAAATGCCGTGATAACTCAAGCGTTCACCCTTGTATGAAGCATGGTGTGAAATCATCAATGGACTGAGGCTGGTCAAAACCTCTCCTTGCTGTTCGCGCGTAAGCAAATACTCTGCTAAAACTTCCCGGCTCTCTTTTCGCAGTGGAACTAAGCGTGGTTCATTGGTTTTGGTATCTGGTAAAAATAGCAGCTTGCCATCAAATGACCCAACATTTAGCTGTACAACTTCCCCTGCCCGGAGTCCATGACTGAGAATGTGAACAAGTGCTGTATCCCGTTGCTTTGTTTCTCCCAATAACTCTAACGCTGACCAAACCTGTTCCATCTCTTCTGGGGTTAGACTCTGGGCTGGTGGTAGTGGCACTTTTTCCAGTTTAATCCCCAGTGTCGGATTAGTAGCAATAATTTCAGGATACGTGTAACACATCCATTTGAAAAAGCTTTTGAGTGCCGCAATTCCCGCATTGATGCTGCTTTTTGAAAGCGGTTTACCTGCATCAGTCCGTATTTCATCACGGAGATATTCTTTATATAGCGCAAGATGACGTGGACGCAGTTCATGATAGTGCAGCTCACTCCAAGCCAAAAACCTTTTGAGTTCTCGTTCGTAAAGCTTGCGGCTGTTAGGTGCGAGATTGTTGCTGCGTAAAAATTCCAGTACTTTTACCCACCGGATATCAGTGGGTGGTCTTGTACTAGTGGTGCGCCCAAGGAGCGATGCAGTTTCAGCGTTTAGGGGAATGAGTTTAATTGGAGGTAAGTTATTTAGCTCAAGGTTATTCACAGTAATTAAGCGATCGCACTCGGTAGTTCTGAATTTAAAAGTTCAGTATACACGAATGCTGTGGAAGACAAAATAAGAATCAATTATCTTTTATCCGACATAATCTACGATAAAGATACACGAACCCCCAGACACAACACTTTCACCAACATGCGATCGCGGAGGGGGCATATTGGCAAGGCAATAGAAACTATTACGCTGCCGATGAATTTTGCTTGTCTTGGTATCGCCTTTGATGCGTAATCCAAGCGATACACACTTACAGGGTGCTAACTTAGTAGTTATAGTTAGCCGTAACTTATTATAAGCACGATTCAACTATAGCTTTGACGTGGTGCAAAAATAGTTTACGAAAGTTGCTCAGGCGGTTGCCATAATATTGGTTCAGCGAAGAGACAAAGGTATTGCTGCACAAATATGCATTCGGGAAAACTTTTCTCCCTTGCTTTGTGCCTGTTCCTCAATCTCTGACCGAATAGGGGAGAGTGTAGATTGCAGATTGGGGATTGGAATATTACACGAGCTACTAGCTTTCAATTCCTGGAAAATCTCCAATTTACCCTCTAATATCAACAATAAATCTACAATCGGCAATCTGCAATCCGTTGACATTCGGATCGTGGATAACTGCAACCGCCTCAATGCAGAACCGTCTGGGAATACAAATTGTCTGCTTTAATTACAAAAATCATCCACTCGGATATCCCGCCAGACATCAGAAACCTGCCAGCCAGAGTTGCCCACAGATTGTACTGGAGGATTGTCAAGCAATGGAATATAGTCGGGAACTCTAGGCTCTTGAGTGATTACTGGTTTCTGCTCAACCACAGGGGCAGTAGAATTGACAGTATCAGATCGAAGAAGTTGGTCTTCTGCTTCTTCAATTAACTTCATCTGTCTCAGGGTAAGCTTGTCGGATTTTTTGATGATTTTCTTCTTGGTATCTATGTGATTAGAAGTATTCATTGGGTGTTCCCTCAAAAGCATTGGCAAAAAATTTGTCTGGGTAAAGTTGGGGAAGGTAAGTGTTAATAATTTGCACGGAGTAAACACTCTACTGTAAATCTATGGAAAATACCAGTCCCTTGCTGAAGAATTTATCAATATCTTACGTAAAATCAGCATGAAAGATGTTTTAAGTAATCAGCAGAGTGATTGAGCTAAGTTGACCCTACAAGGCACAAAAACTCTAATAAGTAAAGTAGCAATTAGCGTTGCTCAAAGGCAATATAGAGCTAGGGGTAGGGGAGCTTCTGCTCACGAACTGTTAACTGTCAGATATAGTTGGATTGCCTTAGAGCGCAACCAAGTATGAGTAAGTAATCTGTCTCAAGCAAGATTAGGAAAGCTAAGACAGCAACTAAGCTGTTAGTAAGTGGCTAGTTATCAGTTTGCATAGGGGGGTACTTAAAGAAAGTTTAGGTACTCTTTATCTAAGTATTTTTTTTTATTTTCATTTATTCAGATTTTCTCTACAAGACACTATTGGTGGCTTTTGAGCATGAGTCAGATCAATTACCAATTCGCTTTTTCACAATGGGCTACGCCCCGCAACGCTTTCGCAATTAGTACCCCATGCCTGAAGGCATTAACTCTGAAAATTAATGCGGGAGCATTTCTTCATCTTCCATCAATGAATTAAATTTGCTCTGTATCCCAACGGTTGAATTATCCAATTACGTCCGCTGTGTAACCATTTTTTTGAGCTTTGGCTATTGGTTTAAGATGTGCGAGGCGTGAGGTAAGAGTCGCAACAGACAAAAACTTTGCATCTTTTGTGAGGCAGTTTGATTTACAGTTTGCACCGAGCGCTGGCAATATCCAAAAACTACTGCAATCAAACTTAGGCATTTGATTCATCTCAGGGGAAAAAATTCAGCTTGTGAGCGACCAGCTATTCCAGCAACAGGTAGAGTCAGCTTGGGTAGCGAGTCTTTATGAGCTAATTAGTGAAATTAAGAGAGATTAGGAGGAATACTTTTTGGCACAAAAGATTTGTTTAGAATTTTTGCTGAATTTTTAAGGGTTTTGTATACATCAATACGTAATATTTTTACTTAAACTACTACCTTTGATGGTTACGTGTTTTCAATTATAGTAGTAGGTTATGGACTATCATCTAAATCAAGCAACTAGCAGTTTAATGACATGAGGTAAGAAATTTTGGGGCTAGACATTTTTCAGGCGAAAGAATAAACATAAATACAAGTATCTTTAGAGGATTGACAGTTCTTATAGTAGATGATATTAAAAATTTCTTGTCCTAATTAGCTGTGTTCTTATTTGATAGAAAACCTCCATAAAGCTGGAGGTGACAAAAGCGATTGAAACTCTTCCCAGACTCTATTATGGAAAGGTCAATTTGAGGTTACTATTGCCCTATTTACTGATTGTAATGGTAAACTTGTAGAAAATTTTTGCTGTTATCTCGATAAGTATCGTAATCGCATTATCAACTACGAATACCATCAAGCTGAACAAAGTCTTGTCTATAGCTTTAAGGAGAAATAGTAATGCTTACGAGCGCTCGCATCCCAACTACCAATATGGAAGTTACTAGCATCCGCTTAGAGGGAGAAGTTAAAAAGAAGCTCAAAGAAGTAGCTGGTAATCAGGGGTATCAAGCTTTGATTCGAGATGTGCTTTGGAATTATGTTCAGCAAAAATCAGGTGAATGGAAGCCTCGATTTTCCCGAGCCGACATACGAGCTAGCATCGCTGCCACAGCTCAACAAGAAGAACGCTGTGTACTCACAGGTCAACTAATTCAATCCCAAGAACCGATGTTGCTAGGACTGGTTAGTAATGGTGATATAGTTCCTTTGAGCGTCGAGAGTTTGGCTGGATAGTCTTATATTCACGCAATGCAGTTCAGTTATTTTTGCTAGATAACTGAACTTACTTAAACTTTCACTTCTGATGCTGGGGGGAGATTACCGAAACTACGCTTATCGAAAATAGCCAATCTACAATATAAAAATAGAAAGACTTAGGCATAGAAACCCTAGAGCAACAAGAGCTATTTCAGAAATTGCAATGCAAATATGGCCAGGGATACTTTTTTCTAAACCTGTTCAAACTGATGCTGTAAAAGGCAATCTTACGTACTGTACAAATGCCTCTTGAGTTCATTAGTTGCATCCTTTGCCCGACATAAACATTCGTATACTGCTTGACGGAATTCCTTCATCTGTGCAAAAACATCCATAACGATAGACGAAGATTGGTTGTGCTTTTTACATCTTCCGTTACTGGTTTAGAAATGGAGGGTTATGAAGTTGAAATTGTGGAGTCGGGAGCGGCAGCGCTAGCTTTCCTTGAATCAAAAATACCTGATCTACTTCTACTAGATATGATGATGCCCGGCATGGATGGGTATGAAGTTGCTCGGCGCATCCAAAACAACCCGATTTTACAAATTCT
>NZ_JACJSI010000370.1 GCF_014698065.1 Nostoc flagelliforme FACHB-838 | reverse complement strand
AACTTGTATGGCATTCGGCGAAAGAATACATATCTCATCGCCTATTTAAATCAGTAGAGGAACTGAAAAACTTATTAAATAGGTTGTTAAATCAGGGAGAGTTAATAATTAGATGGGGAAGAAAAATTAAAAATAAAGGTAATGCTGCTATTGCAAACTAAATGTGGAACAGCTTACCAGAAGCGATCGCCATTTCCTCGACAATATTTAATAGTTGTCGCCCTTGTTCATCGGCTGTATCTGGTAGCAGGAGTCTTCCTCCTAACTCCTGAGCAATTACACTTCCGCCCTCCCGGAGATAGGCAATTTTGTACAGACTTCCCACTGCGATCGCAATTATTGTAATCCCAGCTACGTAGAGAAATATCCCTGGATGCCACCAAACACGGGGAGCCATGCGGAACAGAAATAAAGCGGCAATATAAATTGCCATAATCATGACTGCGATCGACAGGGAAAATAACCCAATTAATTGTTGCGTATTTTGGCGTGCCCGATCCTGATGTTCAAAGAAATTCATAGACACCTAAAAAGATACGCGTGGGGCATTTCTCATTTCTGGAGTAGCTTCGGGGAGCAATTCTGCAACAGTGAAGTTAAAAGTATTGGCCACAAGGTTGCGATACTTGACTAAATCGTTGTAGGCATTAATGATAATTAGAGCAACAATGGCGACTAAAGCAACAGAAAATATTAAAAGCCCCATATTTTTAGATGATTTCCATCAGATACTTACTTTATATCCAGCAAAATTGGTGTGGATATAAAGATGAGTCTACTTGTAGCAAGTTGGCTTCGTCTTCTGTAAAATTAATTACGCAATTTTACTGATATAAAATTTTTTAAATAACCGCAGAGGCGCAGAGAACGCAGAGAGAAATAATTTCCAACAATTCCAAATTTGTGAATATCATCTCTGTTTTTTCTGTGTATTCTGCACCTCTGTGGTTGATTAAAAATTGTAGTCAGAGTAAGTTACCCATGAATATGAAGAAATAGGGAATAACCACTTACAGCAAAAATAAAAAGGATAGCGGCAGGAAAAATTACTACATCCCTGACAATAAATAAAATCCAATCTTTTCTTAGTTCCTGTTTAAACTTGAGTTCTCGCAATTTTCGCTCAAGTTCTACGTCTTCTTGTGATTGCAAATTTTCAGGTGACAGAATTAGTGGATTGTCGTTTTTGCTGGCAATTATTTGTGATAAATCTGTTTTATCTGTCATGCTCTTTAGATACCAATAATTTCAGTTTCAAGATTTTGGTTATCATCTGCAATCCACATTAAAGATGATCTGTATGAATTAGTAGCAGGAGAACGACGTTATCAGGCTGCAAAAAAAGCAGGTCTGACTAGTTACACGCCTAAGTAGGGTGCTAGGGCTAAAGTTTTCGTCAGATCAGCAACGAGAAAGCGATCGCAGAGGTTAAACATTTCTACCTCGGTCTGTGTCTGTCGCATCAGCCGCAGGAAATGACCTTCAGCATCAACACTCAGAGCAATGTAGTTGAGGAACATTTTGAGGTAGCCTACGCGCGATCGCACTGGCATAGTTGCTGCTGCGGGGGTTTGCCATAAACGATCGATATAGTTGCGTACCTCTACTAAAGGAACGGGTGCGATCGCCTCTCCTCGCAAAGCCTGCCGAATTTGATTAAAAAGCCAAGGATTCCCGATCGCCCAGCGTCCCACCATCACACCCGCCGCGCCCGTTTGAGAAAGCACCTTAAGGGCAGTTGTGGCAGAGTGGATATTACCATTGGCAAGCACTGGACAATCAACCCATTTCACCGCTTCAGCGATCAAATCATATTTCACTGCTCCGTGGTACATATCTTTCACCGTGCGACCATGCAAACTCAGCAAATCAATGCTGTGGTGATTGATTATATCTAGAATTTTGTAAAAGTTATCTGTATTTTCAAAGCCTACGCGCATCTTAACGGTTAAAGGGCGATCGTTGACTGCCTGCCGTAATTCTCCCAAAATCCGATCCACTTTTTCTGGTGAGAGCAGCAATCCACCCCCAACGTTTTTGCGATAGATTCTAGGTGCTGGACAGCCCATGTTCAAATCAACTCCAGCGATATTATAGTTGCAGAGTTCCTTTGCTGTTCTTACTAAGTCTGGAATGCTTTCGCCAATCATTTGAGCAAAAACGGGGCGGCCTGTGTCGTTTTCGGTGATTGCTGCCAGAATGCTACGATTCAGCCGTGAAGTATCATTCACGCGGAAATACTCGGTGAAGAAGTAGTCAGGGCTGCCGTAGTGGGCAATGACTTTCATAAACCAGAGGTTTGTCACATCCTGCATGGGCGCAAGAGCGGTGAGGGGTAGGTCTGGATGCCGCGATTGGGGGAGCGATACCTGGGACATAGAGATTTCAGCGATCGACAAAACATCACTTTATCAAAAAAGTTCTGACTGAATTAATATCTTTAATCCAATAAATGCAAGTATCGGTATCAAATAAATAACTTATAGACTAATGCCATTGTTAGAAATAGATTTCACAACGGGTTTCTCCACAATTTCTGTTGCTATGAAATCATTTCTCTCCCTTCACCAAATTTCATCTTCTTATCCAGTTCCCAGCTTAATGCCACTATTTATTATTAATCCTGCTTTTTTTATATTTTTTAGTTCTTATGTACTACTTTGTCTGTTTTTTGCTGATCTGTGACGGAAGGCGGGTTAAAAGATAAGACTGGCGACGACTACGGCGGGGCGTAAGCCCATCGCGCAATTCTGCCAACGCCCTTATATCCCCCACATGAATGACGGGGGCTTTACGCATCAACCCCGTAATCCAGCGCAGCATCTGTACAAGGGCTGGAATTTGCGGGCCATTTGGTAATTTCATAAATTTTTTTATTAGTTAAACGAATTGAAATTTTGGTTGCGTGACCATTTAAATTACTTATTTTAACGTTGCAAAAAAGCAATAAACTGTTACAACCTCGAAGATGTAAAATTTTGGTTAAATTCAACAAGCATCTACAGTTTCATCTAATCGTCAAAAGGTACTCAGCATGACTGCAATCTCCCCAAAGGCATCTTCAGCGCTTCCCAATTTTTCTGAAGGGATTCAATATTTTGGTGAAGCGTTACCAGATTTTGAAACTCATGGTGCAACACCTGCTATAGAGTCGGGCAAAATAGCGATCGCAGATCCCACAGACAAAGCAGCTGTATATCAAACTTTACTCGCTGCCGATGCCCTCCGCTACCTAACTTTGCAAGTTACTGCTAGTAAAGCTTCTGGGCATCCCGGCGGATTCGCCAGCCAAGCAGAAGCTTACGCATCTCTTGTCATGCTGGGATACAAGAACATTATTACCGAAGTCGGACACCACGCCCCCGGATTTTATAGTGCCATGTTCTTGGATCGTTCGCTAGAGGACATGGGAATTTTTACAGTCCAAGAATTGCGCGATCGCTTCCGAGAAAAGCACGGACTTTTAGGACACCTTTCTGGTTTCATTCCCGGTATTCTCGCACCTGCGGGGCCTTTGGGACAAGGGCAACACTTTGCAATGGCAGCTGCACTGTTGCACAAAGATAAGTTGTTCCCCTTTACAGTTGGTGATGGTGGATTGGGTGAGCCTTATATTGTAAGTGCGATCGCCCACTTCCATACAGCTTATCCTGCTGCCACCAACTTCTTACCAGTGTTGGTGTGGAACGGTTACAGCCAAGAACACCACAGCATGGTTTCCCTGAAAACCAATGAACAGATGCAGGCATATTGGCAAGGTAACGGTTTTGATGAAGTGGTGTTAGTTGATGCCAAAGACTTTGACGATCAAAACCAACCAGGGGATTACGTTGATAGTACCGCCTTTTCCTTTGAGAAACGCCTAGCATTTACTCAAGCAGTACTTTCCGGTGTAGATAAAGCAGCGAGATCGGCATTGGGTGGTAAACTTACCGTCTTCATTATTAAACAACTTAAAGGTGCAGGAGTCCACGCGCGGGGTTCAAAATCTCACAACCTTTATCCTAAAGATACGCTAGATGCACCTCATATAGTCAGTGCATTGCAAACCCGTGCTTTATCTGCGGAAGCTTGGCAATTAGTTAGAACAAATGCAGAACGCGCCGGTGGTGGCCCAGCAGCGAAAACTGTGGTGACAGAATTTGAATTCCCATTACCAGAATTAGGCGAATTACCTTTAGAAGAATATGCAGTTGGAGGTGAACCAAAAGTTTCCACAACTGCGATGGGACGATTGGTAGGAATAGTTGGAAAAAAAGATCAAAATTTCCTCGTCACCAACGCCGACGGTAACGAAGCATCGGGAATTGCCAACATCAACCAAGCATTAAAGATTATCCACCCGACAACCGACGACTTATATAATCAAGCGCCAAATGGACAAGTTTATGAACCATTGAGTGAAGATGCTTGTGCCGGTTTAGCTGCGGGTTTGGCGTTAATGGGTGCGAGAACTTTGTGGTGTTCATACGAATCTTTTGCCATTAACGGATTACCAATTTGGCAAACTGTAACTCAAGCAATGGCAGAATTGCGCCGTCAAACTCCCTCGACTATTACTTTATTCACAGCAGGCGCATTAGAGCAAGGGCGCAACGGTTGGACTCACCAACGTCCAGAAATTGAGGCTTACTTTGCTTCGTTGATGCGAAATGGAAATGTTTTCCCATTATTTCCGCCTGATGCTAATAGTATTCAAGCCTGTTATGACTGGGCATTGAAAACTAAGAATAAGGGAATTGTGATTACAGCTAGTAAATCGCCATTGCCAATTCGCACAACTTTAGAACAAACTCATCAAGGGTTGCGCGATGGTGCGGTGCTATTACATGAAGTTGCTGGTGATAAGCAAGTTGTATTTGCTGTAATTGGTGATATGACATTAATGCCAGTATTTGAAGCTGCTGCTTTCTTAGAAACTGAAGGTATTGGTGCGAAGATAGTTTCTGTTATCAATCCTCGGCAATTGTACCGTAGCCATGATACTGCCTGGGATACCTGTTCTGAACCCGAAGGCGGTTTCTTAGATGATGCGAAATTTGCCGAATTATTTGATGGTGATGCGTTAATTGCTGTTACTGGTGGTGCGGCGGGAATGCTGGAACCGATTCTGTTACGGAGTACAGCCAAGCGCGACACCTTTGCTTGGAAACGTGGAGAGACTACAGCCAGTGCTGGTGAGTTGATGGCGTTTAATGGATTGACAGCTGAAGCGTTGACGAAACGTGCGATCGCGTTAGTGCATTAAATGATGTTATATAAATGCGGGATGATTTTATTGAATTTTTCTTTGCGTTTCATCCCTAGATTCAGCAACGCCGATTAAATAAAGCTGGAATTGTTTCTACTTTTATCGCATTTATACGTATAGAAACGCTGAAATTGCGTCGGAATGCGTATATTTGCGTTTTTTTATTGAAGACAACTTAGCACAATACGGTTCAGTTAAGGCTCAAAAGCTTATGAGTGACGTTAAATTTCGGAGCTTCGACTCGTTGTCCAGTACCTCTGTGTTTTGGTTTTTTAGAACGAAACTTTGATACAGGTCTTTTTACAACCCTGGGATTAGTACGGTGAACGCGTTCGGGTAACAACGTATCTAGGATTTCTACAATTAACCAATTGAAAAAAA
>NZ_JACJSI010000037.1 GCF_014698065.1 Nostoc flagelliforme FACHB-838 | reverse complement strand
TCAAGGTTCGGTGTCCCTCTCAGCGTCGCTCTTTCTCGCTTCGCTTCCGGCACTTATTCAATATAGCGAACCTACTTCCTTGTGTCAACTATTTTTCCAAATTATTTTTGGACCGCTTCTCTGTCCTTTTGAAACTCCCTACTGTGCCCGGTTCTAGGCAACAATGGTTTATGCACTGTGTTGACCAAGGATAAAGCAAGCGTGAATTTTCAATCGGTAATCAGTTTATTGCATCAGTTTTGGGGCGAGCGCGGTTGTCTTATCGCCCAACCCTATGACATTGAGAAGGGTGCTGGTACTAAGAATCCCCAAACCTTTTTAAGAGCATTGGGGCCAGAACCTTGGGCTGTTGCCTATGTTGAACCATGCCGTCGCCCTACCGATGGACGGTATGGCGAGAATCCCAACCGTTTCCAACACTATTATCAATATCAAGTTCTAATCAAACCTTCACCAGATAATATCCAGGAGATTTATCTTGATTCATTAAGGGCTTTAGGCATTCGTCCAGAAGACCACGATATTCGGTTTGTAGAGGATAACTGGGAAGACGCAACAGTAGGAGCTTGGGGCACCGGGTGGGAAGTATGGTTAGATGGGATGGAAATTACTCAATTTACCTACTTCCAACAGTGTGGGGGTATAGATTGCCGTCCGGTTTCAATTGAGATTACTTATGGGTTAGAGCGGCTGACAATGTATCTCCAGCAGGTAGAGGCAATTACTAAGATTCATTGGACGGACAACATTACTTATGGTGATGTTTACCTTCAGGGAGAGATTGAGCAGTGTACATACAACTTTGAAGCGTCGAACCCTGAATTGCTACTGACACTATTTAATTTGTATGAGCAGGAAGCAACCCAATTAACTGAGCGAGGATTGGTTTTGCCTAGCTTAGATTATGTAATGAAGTGTTCGCACACGTTCAATTTGCTGGATGCTAGAGGTGTGATTTCGGTGACGGAGAGAACTCGCTATATTGCCAGGATTCGGCATTTGGCTAGGAAGGTAGCTCATTTATATGTTGAGCAAAGGGAGAAGTTGGGTTTTCCTCTGCTGAAAGATACTGTGAGTTCAACAGGAAGCCCAATATTCTAAAGGATGCGGCTATAAGAACTAAGTACGGCTTTGTGTAAAATAATAAGTTTTTAGCGTAGAGAAACGCAAAGTAAACGCATAGGCGTTTTGCCTTCCTGCAGAGTTGGTACACAGAGTTTTGCCAAATTTCATTTGCTACGGCTTCGTCTTCTGTTTATCCATGTTGCATTGAGATTTAGGCTAGGTATATCTTTAAATAATGTGGCTTTTGCTAAAGGACAGAAATACGATTAAATATTGAGTCTAGAACATTAGAGGTTGTTTGAAAAGTAGTTGACTATGATTTTAGGCACTCATTGATCCCCCCTAACCCCCCTTAAAAAGGGGGGAACCGGAGTCAAAGTCCCCCTTTTTAAGGGGAATTTAGGGGGGGCTAAACCGTTTTTTTACCGAGAAGAGGACTTTTCAAACATTCTTTTAAAGATACAAACAAAGCCCACATAGGCGGGCTTTGTTTGTATCAACTTGATGGACTATACTTCACCAGAAGCATAGAATTTTTCGCTATTGCTGATTACAGCAATTTTCAAGTAAATAGATCACGGGATAGGGGCACAAGTCGTTGCGATCCTAAGACAAATGTGGTTCAAATATATGAAAAATCCTGTAAAAAGATAAAAAGCTTACGCAGAGGCGGTCCAAGCGCAGATAATAAGAGTTCGGAATATTTTATTTTTGAATTTTATAGCCAAATTCAGCAATGGCGGTTTTTCTGTATTACGACCTTATCTATATTTAAATTTAAGTCAGCTGCAAATTCGGGTTGTCAGGTGCTTTTACGAAAATCTTATGATTCAAACCACTGGTGTAATTATTTGTCTTGGCTACATTTTTGGGTTGTTGTTTACAGCAGTTCCTTGGGGTGGTGTGTGGATTCTGGTTCTGGGAATAGTGGGAGCAATTTTTTTTAGAAGACGAACTACGCTACGGCAATTTGCTCAGAAACCAGAAAATGCTGGAAGCAAAAATAAGGCAGTGCCTAACACTTGGCAAACTACTCCTCATCCTCGAAGATGGCTAGCTGCTAGCTTAGTGGGATTATTGGCAACTTTATATTTTCAATGGCGAGTGCCGCAACCGGGTGCAAAAGATATTAGTCAGTTCGTTCCGACTGGAAATAGCAGTAATCAAGAACAACTTGTGATTGTTCGCGGCAAAGTGGCAAGTAATCCCCGTTTGACTCGTAGCCAGCGAGGACAATTTTGGCTGGAAACGACTCAAATAGATGAAGTCAAAAATGAGAAAGGTTCAGCAGGTGTGCCAAAAGGGGTTACAGGCAAATTGTATGTGACAGTGCCTATACTTCAAGCTACTGGGTTATACCCTAGTCAAGAAATTGCTGTGACTGGGATTTTGTATAAACCAAAGGTAGCTTCCAATCCTGGTGGTTTCGACTTTCAAAAGTTTCTCAAGCAAGAAGGAACATTTGCTGGTTTGATTGGACGACAAATAAATATTTTCGAGCAGGAACGTAAATGGGGATGGTGGCAAATTCGGGAGCGAATTGTACGATCGCAAGTCCGTTGGTTGGGTGTTCCTGAAGGGCCTCTTGTCAGTGCTATGGTGTTGGGAAGCAAAGCTGTTGATTTACCCTACGATATCCGTGACTTATTTGTACAAGCAGGATTAGCTCATGCTTTAGCAGCTTCTGGGTTCCAAACTTCTTTGATTTTGAGTGTAATCTTACAGTTAACGAGGCAGGCAAGAAAAGGAACGCAATTTACTCTTGGCTTTTTGGCTTTAATCATTTTTCTAAGTTTAACAGGTTTTCAACCTGCGGTTCTCAGAGCCGTAATTATGGGTTTTGCGGCATTAGTTGGTTTGCTATTAAAAAGGAAGGTAAAACAGTTCGGATCATTACTATTAGCAGCAACTCTGTTATTAGTATTTAATCCTCTATGGATTTGGGATTTAGGTTTTCAATTGAGTTTTTTAGCAACACTAGGATTAATTGTAACAGTACCCGCATTAGTCAAAGGACTAGCATGGCTACCACCTGCGATCGCTGCTTTGATTGCCGTTCCCCTAGCTGCCACTATTTGGACTCTACCTGTGCAACTTTTTGTCTTTGGAGTTGTACCATCTTATAGCTTGTTGCTGAATGTGGTTAGTACTCCATTAATTTCGATTATTAGCATAGGTGGAATCATCAGTGCCTTAGTAGGTTTAATTTGGACTCAGGCTGGAAGCTTTTTAGCTGCGGTGTTGCATTACCCAACTGATTGGCTAATTAAACTAGTGGAATTTTTTAGCAAGCTGCCGGGAAATTCTGTCGCTGTAGGTAGTATATCTACTTGGCAGCTTCTGGCGATTTATGCACTGATTATATTGGTTTGGCTAGTCCCTTGGTGGCAGAGGCGATGGTGGTTCGCTAATGTGATTGCTATTGGTTTAGTATTCATACCCCTTTGGCATTCTACAAATACTTTGTTTAGGATAACGGTATTGGAATCTGGAACAGAACCAATTGTAATTATTCAAGATCGAGGTACTGTAACTGTAATTAATAGTGGCGATGAAGGTACAGGACGCTTTACAATTTTACCGTTTTTACAACAGCAGGGTGTAAATCAAATTAATTGGGCGATCGCAACTGATTTTCAAGGCAATGAAAGTAATGCTTGGTTTGAATTAATGCAACGATTACCAATCAAAAATTTTTATGAATATTCCCCAAAAACAGATAGTTCTATTACTATTCAGGCAATTCAACAAGAACTACAAAAATCTCAAGGCATTTATCAACCTTTGGCAGTTGGTCAAGCTGTAAAAGCAGGTTCGACAGTAGCACAATTAATCAACGACCAATTACCTATCTTACAATTGCAAATTTTAGATCAAAATTGGTTATTAGTAGGAAATGTTAAATCTAAAGAGGTACAACAGCTAGTTAAAAATGGAAGTTTGCCTCGCCCACAAGTGCTGTGGTGTGCCCCTGAGTCATTGAAAGATTTAGTTATTGCTCTGCAACCACAAGTAGCGATCGCTTCTTCTGCTAACTTTGATCCGAAAACTTTATCTGAACTCAATCAAAGCAAAACTAAACTATTTTTTACAGGAAGAGATGGGGCTATTCAATGGACACCTAATGGTCAATTTGAGGCGTTTATTGAAGCAACAGAAAATAAATCATCAATTTTATAGGGCTTACGCAAAAACTGCTAAAAAGCTTAATTTATCGAACCGCCAAGAATCGTAGAGCTTGCGTAAGTCATATTTTATAAAAAACTTATAAATTAAGTGAATTCAAAGCAGCATCAATTTTTATGACAATTTACTTTTATAGCACTCGTGAAAAATATGGCTGTTTCTCCAACTTTTCATCCCACGGCTTTCAATTAGATGGATTGTATTGGTCAACTAGCGAACACTACTTTCAAGCGCAAAAGTTTGTGGGTACATCTCATCTAGAAAAAATCCGTCTAGTTAAAACACCTAAAGATGGGGCAAGAATGGGGCGTGAGAGAAGCCGTTCCCTACGTCAAGATTGGGAACAAGTTAAAGATGACATTATGCGGCAAGCTGTACTATCTAAATTTCAAACTCATACAGATATCAGGAATATCTTACTTTCCACAGGCAATGCAGAAATTGTTGAAAACTCACCTATCGATTTTTACTGGGGTTGCGGAGCCGATGGTAGTGGTAAAAATATGCTAGGAAAAATTTTAATGGAGGTGCGAGAGATCCTGCATCATACATACGGCGCAGATGTTGAGATATAGAACTGTTAAATAATATTGTTGCTATGAATTGCTTATCCAAGTGTGGTAAATCAGCTTGATGAAAGATGCATCCTGGTTTTGGGAACACTAGATTTACCACCAGACTTAACAGAAAGGGGTTCATGCCTAAAGGCGAATGGAATAATAGCTTGAAAAATACAGTTCCCCTGCAATTACCCATAAAATACCTAAATCCAGTGAAGCGTAATACAATTACCCATGAATTTGACTCTGGTTCACAAGCAGAAATACTACCTCCACAGGAAAGTGATGATCATTTATCCGAAGCATCCAACCTACTACGCCAAGGAATTCAACAACAGCA
Organism: Nostoc flagelliforme FACHB-838; assembly: GCF_014698065.1. GTDB lineage: Bacteria > Cyanobacteriota > Cyanobacteriia > Cyanobacteriales > Nostocaceae > Nostoc > Nostoc flagelliforme_B. The sequence goes on along the minus strand of NZ_JACJSI010000037.1, from coordinate 61,433 downwards.
AGCTGGTGAATTAATAACGGCGATGAAGTCTTTACAACAATCCTTGGGGCTGTTTCAGGCAGTTGGTGATTTGGAGAAACAGGCACAGGTACTTTCTTTGTTAGGATTGTTGACTTACAGCGCTGGAGACTACAAAGGTGCTATTTCTTACTCTCAACAGTGTTTGTCTTTGCTCAATAACACTTCAGATTTAGCATTGCAGATGCAAGCACTTTCCCATTTAGGCAATGCATACCGTCACCTGAATGACCATAAAAAGGCTATTGAGTTTTTAGAAAAGTGTTTGAAAATAACGCAGCAACTGCAAGACAAACGCAGTCAAGTGGCAGTACTGAATAATTTGGGTTTAGTATATAAAGCTTTGAGCAACTTTACACAGGCTATTGAGTATCAGCAGCAAAGTCTAGAGATTGTACGGGAACTCAAAGATAACTGGGGCGAGGAACAAGTACTCAAGAATTTGGGTAATGCTTGGTATGCTTTGAACAATTATCCAAAAGCGATCGCCTATTATGAACAGTGCGTAGTACTATCACGCTCCTTAAAAAATGTTCGCAGTGCTTCTCAGGTGCTAAAGAATCTGGGTAATGCTTGTTATGCTTTAGGTGATTATACTAAAGCCATTAAGTATTATGAAGATCGGTTGCAATTAGCTAAAGAAATTCAAGACAAGCGTAGCGAGGAACAGTCTTTAAGTAGTTTAGGAGTTGCTTGTGAAGCTTTGGGTGACTACAACAAAGCAATTACATATTACGAAGAACGTTTGTTGTTAGCGAGGAATATCAAAGATCGTCGCAGTGAAGAACAAGCTCTTGCTAGTCTGAAAGTCGCTTGCTACGCTTTGGGTGATTATGCCAAAGCTATGCAATATCAGCAGGGAACGTCTCAAAATACTTAAAAAGCAAAAGAGGGAAACGATTCAAAATTACTCGCATAGGTCAATTTGTCCTATTGTCTTTTGTTGCTGGAGATATGCGAGAACTTCTAATGTATCTACTTGGGGAAATTGGGCGTAAAAATTACTCACACTCCAAAAAGGTTCCGGTGTTTCTAAGATAATTGTGCGATCGCCCCATTGTTTTAACCAGGGTAGCAATTTTTGTGGCGCTACTGGAGTACATAGCCAAACTGCTGCTGGAGAAAGCGTTTTAAGAGCAGTTGCCGCTACCGCTATTGTCATACCTGTAGCAATGCCATCATCAACTAAGATGAGTGTGGCATCCTCTGCATTCACCTGCGGACAAGCAGGAATTAATTGAGCCTCAAGAGACTTAGCAAGGTTTATCGCTTTATTTAAAGCTACTTCCCTTCCCCGCGCATCATGTTTAAAGCGAAATAGCTTTTGATCAGTCCAAAGAACATTTCCAAAAGTAGTGACTGCACCAATTGCTAACTCTGGGTTTTCTGGATGGCTTATCTTTTTTGCCACAACAATTGTCAACGGACAATCCAAAAGACGCGCTATTGGTGCTGCTACTGGTACACCCCCTCTTGGCAAAGCATAAACAATTGGTACAGGCTTTACCCCAGAATTAATAGTTTGCTGAGTCAAAACATCATGAATCACTCGCGCCAATAACTCACCTGCATGGGTGCGATCGGCGAAAAATGGGGTATGTGACATGGTTTCCCCCAGCATTTTAGGACGGCACTGCTTTTATCATGACTGAATTTTGTCTCAAATTAACTGATACAATAAGATTTGTATAAATAACTAAGTATTCAGTAAAAATCTATTTGTTCTGATAAATATCCAGCCAGAGGGGTATTTAACTCAGATATGATAGTTAGCGCTGATGCCAAAATCCTGATTTTCATGAGCAGCGAAACCCAACTCAGCCTCTTCGACGACTCAAGTTTTAACCAACGAGAACTAATTCCTACAGACGCAAAAATTGCGATCGCTGCGGGAACTTATCCTGACATGACGGAGTTGGCACAGCACTGCAATAGTTGCCATCGTTGTCCATTGGGAGACACTCGGACTCATGCTGTCGTCGGACGCGGTAATCTCAAAGCACCAATTATGGTTATAGGGGAAGCGCCCGGTCAAAATGAAGACGAAACCGGCTTACCATTTGTAGGCAGATCGGGCCAGTTGTTGGAGAAAATTCTGGCATCTGTAAATCTGACTACTGAGCAAGATGTATATATTGCCAATATCAATAAATGTCGTCCACCAGATAATAGAGTTCCTACTCCAACAGAAGTGGCGGCTTGTTTACCCTATTTATTAGAACAAATTCGCCTAGTTGACCCTAAAATTATTTTGTTAACAGGTGCAACTGCTGTCAAAGGCATCACTGGCGATAAGCGGGGAATTACGAAAATTCGCGGTCAGTGGCTGGAATGGGAAGGACGTTTATGTATGCCAATTTTTCATCCTTCCTACTTATTACGTAACCCTTCTAAAGAAAGAGGTGCGCCTAAATGGTTGATGTGGCAGGATATCCAGGCAGTACGTGCCAAGTTAGATGAAATTCAGAATAACAGCTAATGTCAGCAGTAAAAAGAATTGCTTCTGACATTGAAATTAAACAGGTTGTCCAATGGACAACCTTACTTATTTAATTTATCAATGAGTTACTTAGCTGTATTTTTGGTATTTTGCCATCTTTCTCGTAATCGCTTCAAATTAGGAGCATGACCACCATAACGCCAACTAACATAGGCTTGGCTAATCTCATCTATTACCTCAGCAGTTGCTGGGGCATGATGCTGGTATGAACCTCTGGCATACTCTAAAGGTGTTTGTGCTGGATGTTTGCCTAAACCTTTTTGGGTTGTCCATTGCAGCATTTGTTGATAAAGGCTTTCCATTGCTGGCAATTTTTTTAACCATCGGCGGTTGCGCCACTCTCGCCACTGACCCCAACCTAGCCAACTTAAGAAAGCCGTTGTAGTCCCCACAGTTAAGCCAGTTAATACACCAAACCAACCTTGAGAGAATAAAGCTAAAAACCAAGCGATCACTCTCATCACCCAACTTAATATTGTCCCAAATACATTATTCAACAAACCTGTCACCGGAGACGGCAACCATCCAGCAACCCAATGCCACAACTGGCGTAACACACTAAAAGTCTGAGTATCTTCAATAGATGGGGGAATCAGAGGATGATTGGGAATGGGGTCAAAGGCAAACCAACCATATCTAGGAAAATACACTTCCGTCATCACATAAGCGTCAGTATTACGGACAACATATAGCCCCGTAAATGGATTAAATTCTCCTGGACTAAACCCTGCAACTAACCGCGCTGGGATGCCAATGGAACGCAGCATCACTGTCAGAACTGTGGAAAAGTGGTCTGGATAGCCTCCTTTTTGCTTGAACAAGAAAGTTTCTACCAAGTCTTCTTTTTTACTTAAATAAGGCAGTTCTAAGGGATTTTGGGGAACAGAGTAGCGTTGCTTTAAATATTGGGCTAAGTACAGAGCCTTTTCATAAGGTGAATCCAGTCTTTTCGCAGACTTAGAGACTTTTTCTTGATTGTAGTTGGCGAGAATTTCTTCAGTACGTTGCCGGACTTTTTCGGCAATTTCGGGAGGAATTTGTAGATAATACTTTTTAATCTGTTGCGGATATTTAGTAGAAGCTTTACCTAACAGAGTGCGATCGCGGTATGGTACTTCGGAAACTACTGTATAGGTGAGTCCTTCTGATAGTTCTACAGGCGATCGCAATCCGTCTTCCTTATCAACAGCGATCATTGGTGTGGGAAAGTAAATTTCCTTGGGGTTAGCCATTGCTGGAATCAGGTTAGGCAAATCCGACACTACTGTATAAGTTTGCACTACCTCTTGGCTTTTACCAGCGATCGCAGATGGGGGAATAAAAATTTGGTAAGACCAAGGCGATCGCTTGATAGTTGTAACATCTTCGTTACGAGAAACTTCCCATCCCTTACCTGTATAACGGTCAAATCCTAATACTCGCCAAAAACCCTCAGCTTGCGATCGCACCCGCATCACTACCTTGGGTTTCATCTCACCCCGCAGGTTTTGGTTAATTTGGCTATTAAAACCGTAATAAAAGTTATTATCTATTTTCCCTGGTTGACCAGTTTGATTTTGTCCCGTACCACCGCTACCACTGCCTTGATTATTACCTTTACCTTGGCGGATATAACCGGGATTAATGATACTACGTCCTGTGAAATTACTTTTTACTTGAATAGCAGAACTTACAGGAAAATTCCGTAATTGATAGCCGGGGAATCTGGGTAAAATAGCAAAAATTGCCAGTCCCAGACCGACAATTAGCAAAAAATTTAGAATTAAAAATTTAAAATTAAGACTTGAGGGATTCTTCTGATTGAATTTTTCCTTTTGAATTTTTAATGGCTGTAAACCTAGGCGTGATCGATAATCTAATATTAAAGTTGGCAGAGCGATCGCTAAAAATAACAGCAACACAGGTGCAAATGCTAAAGTCTGACTTAGCGTTGCTGCTACACCTAATAAAATTAGTCCGATAACAATCGAATAGCCCAAATTTTTCCGACGCGGTGTGTCAAAGCTATGCAACACCTGTAGTTGAATTAATAACTCTGCCAAACCCAACCGCGTATCATTCAACTCTCCCACTAATCGCCCAAAGAAAGCACCCAGTGCTACTAACATTCCGATGGCGATACAGAATTGAACTGCAACATTGCGATCGCGGCGACGATAGTAACTCCAAATTGCACCCACTACACTCAGGGGTAACGCCCAAAGACTAAATGAAGTTTCAGCAGCGATATCCGTCGCCCCAATTCCCAAAATAACCAACGCTAGCACCAGCACCCGCAAAGAAATTGAATCTTCCACTTCTATTAAAGGCGACCCCTGCGGATTTTGCCGCCAGAAATTACCTACAGGGAGACGCCAAAACCGATTCATCCTGGATAAGTTAAACATTTGAGTCTAGTAGAAGCAATGATGTAGATGCAAAAAACACAATGCAGAGAACGTAATTACTTACCCTACTACTGTGTCAAAAAAAATAATCAGGCGTAGATATGGAGAGAAACGAGAAATGGGTGACGCGGTGAATCAAGAAATAATCAAATAATTTCTCAAAATCTCCATGTCCCCATATCCTTGTATCTCTGTGTCTTTGTAATAACTGCTTCTCGTAGACACCCCAATGACCGCTTGTTGAAAAATAGGATAAACTTCAAAACCAGGAAAATCCTCTTAATATATATCGGCGTTGATTGACATAATGTGCTAGCGGTGGCAATTTAAACTAAATCGTGGGATTAATGACAAACAACAATGGCTGTTCGTCTATTTCGGGAAACTCAACTTCCAGGGTATAAGTTGGGTTAAGTTGCTCGCAGCCTAACTCTACATTTAAGTATCCCGAAGTCGAAGAAGTTGTCATTGCTAAGGTTCCACTTCCCCGCAGCGTCAAACTTCCTTTAACGGGTAACTCAGCCTGAACAAGTAACTTCGTAAGTTTACCTAGAGACTGGTACTCTACTCTGATGTTCAAAGTACCAACACTGGTTAACCATTCTCTTTCCACCACTGGACTGGTTGCTGAAAGTGGTAGAGTCAGATTTTCCAGCAGTTGTTTAGCTGCTAACAACGACAAAGCCATCTGTTGACGCGGTTGTAAATCTGAGTAATCGCTCTGAATAGCGGGCATTGTCTCCAGAGTACTTACAGATCGATAGGTGCTTCTTAGCACCAGTCCAGCGATATCGTTTAATGCTTGAGACTCGTTAGGAAAAAAGTTCTCCACCACTTGAACTAATTTTGCCCCCAACGGCACAGAAGATGTCACCAATGCCTGACACTGTTCTAGCAATTGCTGGAAAACTCTTTCCGGCAACCGAGTTGGTAAGGTCAACTTCGACTGTTGTACCATCCATCCCCAGCTAGGAACGAGTGTCATTGACGGCTCATCAACAAAATCAGGATATTCGGTTAATTGTGTTTCCCAAGGAAACAATGGTGGGTGCTCTTGGGCTTGGATTTGTAACCGATTTTTAAGGACAGCTTGGAAACGATCTTGCACAGTAGGAATTTCTCCCAATTGAAAGGTCTGGGGCGTTGCTCCTAATTTTGGCTCACTGCTTTTTGAAGCAGTGGCTTTCTTCAGGAGGTTTGTTACCCCGTCATTTTCCTCACATTCTACAGATTGCTCGTTATTTTTGACATTATCTGTCAATAACCAATCGAGACACTGGTGTTGTAAGGATTCTGAGTCACTATTCATGAGTAGATGCACCTGATCCGGAAACTAATGAGTTACGAATTTCCCAAGCTTGCTCAAGAATTTTAAACCATCGTTTTTGCAGTTGTGCCATTGACAGCCCTAAAGTTTTTGCTATTTTTTCATCAGCTTGTCCTTGTTGCTTCAACTCTAATAAAGACCGTTGCTTATTGTCCAGTTGTGCTGTGTATACTTGCCATTGCTGGGGAGTTAAGCCCAAATTGGTGTGCAGAGAAGCTTCCAGCCATTCGTGAACTAATTCCCAACGGTGCAACAGGGCAAACCGAATCAAATGATACTTAAAGCGCTGTTGCAAATAATCTCTCTGACGAGGGGTTAAACCTAAAACCGACTCAATTTCCTGTGCTGATAAATCCTGGAGGCGGAGGGAAAAATAATCAGCGCAGTCAGATTGTTGCCGTTGTTCGAGATAATTCATTAATTCTGTAACAACAACGGAGCGCAAGGTGTCTTCTTCAGGTTCGGGTTCGGCTTGCGTTGCCATTGTGGAGCGCAATTGGTGAACTGCTGGCTCTTCCCAAGAACCATCACCTTCATTATTGCTACCCTCTGAGGCTTGTTCTATATCTACGCTGGTTTCTGGGGGCTGCTGTTGGGAAAAAGTTTGTGCCCGGAGGATAATTAGCTGCTGCTGACGGCCTGGTAAAGGAATGCGTCGCTTGCCGTAGCGCTCGGTAAATGCCATATACTCGGACAATTCCAAGAGCGTTTGCGGGCGATAAGTGGCACCAAGTTGATTTTCTCGCCGGAAAGCGTTCAGCGCTTCTAGATAAAAACTCTGGAGGAAATCTTCAATTATCGTCAGCCGCCCTTGATAGCTCAATTGCCTCTGAGGTGGATTAATATATCGATAAACAATTGCACTCAGAGTACTGTGTAATTCGACCCTGCCCCGATTTGAACCCAACTGATAGTACCTGAGACACTGTTGCAGCCGATGCCGAGCTAGGGTCATCGCCGAGCTTTCTACAGTTCCAGAAGCTTGGATACGTTTGCTTTCATGACAAATCCGGTAGACTTCGGTGGTGATACGTCTTGCTACATCGTGGCAATTTTGTTCCGAAGCTTTGGTTGACTGCTGAAACTCCTTGGACAGGAGTTGAAAGATCACCTCCACGCCTGTAGAATTTTCTCCCAGAATAGTTGCAGATGGAATAGTTGCGGTTGCGGCTGAATTCATAGTCTCGGTTTTCAAAAGACCCTAAGTATTTAAATACAACCTGTAGGACTGTGGGTATTGGCTTGTTCGGTTTTACGTATAAGCTAAACGCAGACCAATCCTACTATTGAGGATGTGGCTGATTTTATTATTCCCAATTCTGATGGGATTGTTCACACTTGATAGATGTTATTGCCATTACCCAGGAGCCGTATACAAGTCATTATGGATTTAGAAGCACAAATTCAATTGCTGATTGACAATGCACCCCGAGATGGTATAACACCACATCTTGTTGCAGCAATTGCTCCTGCCCTTAGAGCGATCGCTCTAAAATTACGCTACTCCCAGTACTATATTCTCCAAAATCTGGAGTCAAGCTGGGTTGTAACTACGTTGAGCAATCGTGCTAATCCAGGATTGGAAAAGCGCGTTCTTTACGCTTTCCCTACCATACAGGATGTCTCTCTAATTTCCCCTGCTGGGCTTGACCCTCAAATGCTAGCTAAAATTACTCCTGTCACCCATATTTTGTTCCAAATGGTGGCATTAGAACCCGTAGATAGTATCGTTTTTTTGGAAACGCCGGGTAAGACCACTCATACCGTCGAAGTTCGGCGAACTGAACTAGAGAAACTCATACAGAAACAGTTACGACAGCAGCGATCGCCTAAACAGATACCCCCTGATATTGCATAGAAAAAATTTGGATGTGGAGTTTTTTAGATACAATCCCACATCCAAAATTTTAAATCTTAAATTCTTTGAAAAAAGTTTTTTAAATCAGTGAAAAAAAGAAATTTTTTCTTTCACTTACACCATGCTACTAACTCAACTCTTGGTGAAACTTAAAATTTGTTAAAAAACAGTTCTCAGTGAACATTTTTCAGTTTTAAAGTTTTAGTTTCTTAGTGAACCAAAGTTTTACACTTAAGAAGTTCCAAATAAAAAAACTCCACTTTCTACCTAGTAAATAGGTGGGTTGAATTAAATGTAAAACTGCTTTAATGTGTGTTAAGGCGTTAGCGCAATACAACATTTCAGGTTTTTGGTGCATTACGGAATCTGTAACACACCCTATACCTAAATTCCCACTTTCCACTTGATAGCCGATTTAATAGAGGCGACTCAGTGTGTACTCAGCTATGTTAATCAATGCCTGGTGAGATTCTGAGGGTGGGAGAACTGCAAGATGTTCAATTGCCAACTTAGCATGGTGAGCAGCCAAATCTCTTGCCTGCTGTATACCATGACTATCTTGAATCAGTGCTAGTGCTTGTTCTAAATCCCCTTCTTGAGCAAACTCTCGCTCAATCAGCACTTCCAAAGATGGTTTTTGGGCTAAAGCAAATAAAACGGGTGCAGTCAGATTACCACTTTTGAGATCCGACCCCACTGGTTTACCCAAGGTATCTGTTGTACTGGTGAAATCTAGAATGTCATCAACAATTTGAAATGCAATACCAAAATGACGACCGTAGCTATACAGATGCTCAACAGTTTCTCGTGACACTTCACTGAGCAATCCAGCTGCTTTAGAACTGTTGGCGATTAACGAAGCTGTTTTGTAATAACTCTTCTGGAGGTAAGTTTCAATAGAGATACTAGCATCAAAACGATTCAGTCCCTGCTGAATCTCCCCAGTAGCCAAATCCATAATGACTTCTGAGAGCAGTTTCACCACCTCCAAATTGTCCAAGTTTGCTAAATACCAGGATGATTGGGCAAAGAGAAAATCTCCTGCTAAGATGGCAATGCGGTTCCCGAACAAACTATGAACGGTAGGGACGCCTCGCCGCACGTCTGATTCATCTACCACATCGTCATGTACCAAACTTGCTGTGTGAATCATTTCTGTAATCTCAGCTAGGCGGCGATGACGCAGTGTAATATCTTGTTCTAACATTGTTGCCCGCGATATTAGCAGGACAATTGCTGGTCTGATACGCTTTCCCCCAGCTCCGAATAAATGTTCGGCTGCTGCAAACAGAATGGGGTGGCGGTTTCCAACTAGCTGTTTTAGGTTATCTGCTAGTAGTCGCAGGTCTGCTTCCACAGGGGTAAACAGGGAGGTGGCTGGGGTCATGGATGGGCGGACTCTGACTTAGGTTACGAAAGTTTACATATCCTATACTCATTTTAAGATAACCCTGTGCCAGCGCAAAGTTTTCATCAGGTAATCCCACATTTATGAGTCTATGGGTGATAATTAGGGTTGTTAATAGATTTGTAAATAAGTAATTATACTTTATTTTTGATAATTCAGGTTTTAAAATAACTTAAAACGGGAATTATCAGTATGAAAAAATAAATATCAGCCTGAATTATGTTAAGTAGTTTCCTCTCTGATGTTTAAGCTACAGTTAAAAACATAATTTAAACAATATTACTTATTGACAAAAAGGAGGTAAATTTAATTTGTCGCCAATAAGTAAGACTAAATTTCTCCCGGACTGAAGTCTAGCTCTTCAAAAAATTTGAAATTTAGCAGCCGATTGAGCTTCAAATTCAAGGTCATTGTGTTACGCTAAAATATAGGAATTTTAAATTTTTCAGATATTCACACCCAAAAGTAAATCAGCTACTAGTTGATTTTACTTACTTGGTATTGTGAGTCTAAAATAAATATTCGTCGGTTAGATTAAGGTAATAGTTCCTTTAATTTTTCCTACGATACGCAAAACTCCTGGTTTGGAGCTGTGTCATATCCCTATGGGAAGTCGCTACACGTCTTAAGCGCACGTTGAGCGCAAACATTGCTCTTTTTACAGAAGTTTGAGCAAAAATAAAGCAGATCAAGTAGACCGCTGAGAATCGTAGTTTTCGATTGCTAAACGGCAACCTAACTGCTGTGCGATCTATGGTCTGCAAGAAGTTGTATTAGACAATAAATTCTTTGTCCGTAGAGGATTTTATCTCTATAGGCAATTTTACCATCATGAAACTACAGCCATCAAGAATGTACTTGTGTGGCTGAGGTTCTACTAATTTTATGTAATTTTATATTCGTTTTAAAAGGGTGCTAGTAGAACAATGATTTACGGAAGTATGCCTATGATGATTTTTATTTTAGCCTCTGGATATTTGTTCACGGTCTACCTGTTATTAGCACTGGCGAAGCGAACGGGTACAAAGACTGTGCCTACAAGTTTCCCTTCATCTGCTGAAGGAAAACATAAGCAGGAGATATCAGTTAATAGTCAATAGTCATTTGTCATTTGTCCTTCGTCCTTGGTCAATTGTTTTGATTCAAGGACTAAGGACTTATTAGTTTTATTGGAGTTGGGAAATAGCGATATCAGTGAAGGAAACCTCTTCAACCATTGGGGTATAGCCTAACCACTGCACTCCTGACTGGGAAAACTGTTTCGGACAACCGCTGACAGCGAAGCGCGTTGGTAATGGTAGGTGAGTATTTCTTAAACCTAGTAAGTCTAGCTCTTGGGCACAAGCTGCCACAACATGAACAGCCGGATCAACCAACTGGACTTGAGAAGGAAGGAGCGATCGCAGTACTGGTGTAAGGTGGGGATAATGAGTACAGCCGTGGACTAGGGTGTCAATTTCCTGCTCTAATAAAGGTTCTAAGTAGGCTCTTGCTACTTCAGCAGTGTAAGGGTCATGAATGCGGTTTTGCTCAATGAGTGGCACAAACTCTGGGCATCCAACTTGCCAGACTTGGACATCAGGAGCAATTTCGAGTATAGCGTGCTTATAAGCATTACTCTTAGCTGTAGCTGGAGTAGCAATTACACCAATGCGTTTTCCTTGCTGCACAGCAGCTTTCGCACCCGGTAGGATTACTCCCAAAATAGGTATGCTAAATTCTTGACGCACGGTTTCTAGGGCTAAAGCAGAACTGGTGTTGCAAGCCATAATCACCATTTTTACCCGCTGCTGTTGTAGCCAGGTAATAATTTCACGCGTAAATCGTAAAATTTCTGCTTGTGAACGAATTCCGTAAGGAAGTCGGGCTGTATCCCCAAAGTAAACAATTGACTCATTGGGGAGTTGCCGATATAGTTGTCGCAATACCGTCAGTCCACCCACACCACTATCAAAGATGCCAATTGGGGCACGTTGGGGTTCTTGATCAGAAAAATCGTCAAGATTCCCTTCAAAAATGGAAGATGAATACACAGGCAGATATAAATTTAGGTTTTGGGATTTAAAATACAGAATTTAGCAGACAATCTTCAAATTGACCACTAGATTCTACGCGTAAAAGAAGTTTAAATACTACCTCTTTAATTAGTAACTTGTACTATATTACCTCTGCTGTAAGTATTTTAGGATGCCACGAGCGATCGCTTCTGCCATCCGATTTTGATATTCTGGTGTCCCCAATCTGGGATTATCCTCATAACCACTCATATAGCCTATTTCTATCAAAATTGAAGGCATAGAGCTTTTTCTGAGAACGTAGAATCTGGCTTTGCGGGTTCCCCGGTCTTTGATAGTACCGATTTCCTGAAGGATGGTTTTACGAACTACTTCAGCCAGAGCATAACCGCTGTCGTAATAATATACTTCTAACCCATTGACATCAGGGCGATTATCAACCGAATTAGCGTGAATGCTGACAAACAAAGTCGCATTAACTCGCTTGGCAATGTCTACCCGTCCCTGAAGTTCGACGAAAAAGTCGGCATCCCGCGTTAGCACTGCTTGAACACCATTTTGCTCTAAAATTGCTCCTACCCTTTTACCAATGGGCAGAATTACATCCTTTTCTAAAAGTCCACCTAGACCAGGAGCGCCTGAGTCTTTTCCACCATGTCCTGGGTCAATAACTACTAGCAATTTCCCTTTAGGAGCCGAGGGACGTGGCCGTGGCTGGGAAATTGGACGGGGATTATCTGTGGAATTCGGTAATTGAGCTTGGTCTGGCGATGGCAGGGAAGGTAAAGCAACGGGCGGTGTAATGCTGCTACCAGTACGTTGTAATTGTAAAGCTAAAAGCTGATCGCCAACTTGGTTGAGTTCGCCAATTTGCACTCCGGCTGCTGGTTGAACTAAGACGTTGATAGTATTGGATTCTTGTGGTTGCAGGCGAACTCGCAAAATAGGGCTATTAGGATTAAAAGTAGGGCCTGTGACTTTGGGAGCTAACTTAGCATTGTTAATAGAAATGCGGTACAGACCAGAAGTTCTATCCCAGCCTCCAATAGCAGATAAAGTTTGGTCGGCTCGAATCAACAGTTGTGTACCATTATTAGCCAGTTCCACAGACTGAATGGTTGCAGTTGAGGTGTTAGCAGATGGTATAGGGCGTGGACTGTTATTTCCAGGCAACTGTACAACGCCACGACTAGGTATAATCACGAAACCACCAACACTGCTAGTAGTTGCTCGCCAATTTGGACTATTTTCATCTACCTGTAAAGTCAGGCGAACAACAGATGGGCTGGTTTGCAGTTGGGTAAACTGTATACGGCTGACACCATAGCGATTAATCGGCAAATCTCGCTGCTCTAGAGTTGATGATAAAGTTGCGCCAGCAATGTCGATGTTAATTGCTTTTTGATTGTTGCTACGATTTACCTGAATCTGAGGATTACCACCATTTGTACGGACAAAAAAACCATCACCTGTGACTTGTAAGCTCTCAATTTGAATAGCCCTGGCGATAACCGTTCCGTTGTTCGGTAGATTCACAGAACCTGCCGTTACTACATTGTAAATATTCCTAGGGGGGAATGTTGGCGTAGATGTTCTCGGAGAAGTTTGTGTGGCTATAACTTCTCCTGGCTGCCCCTCAGTATTTTTTGAGGATACATTTTCAGGTTCTGGCGTAGGTAGTTGTACTGTCCAGCGATCGCCAGTCGTACTGATAAACTGTACTTGTTTGGGGTCTAAAGTATAACCAGGAGTAATTTCAACTACTATGCGTGTTGTTTCTACATCAAACTGCCCAATACGGATTGAACGAATTGCACCACCCACCTGTTGATTTAGCTGCGGACGGCCAAATGTGGTTCCTGGCAAATCAATTACCAAACGAGTGGGGTTAAAAATTAATTGTGCTTGGGGTTGAACATTTCCAAGAGTATTAAATTCTAGCCTGTTCTGATTAGCATCAAAACGCCAAAATTCTAGTTTCGCGGCCATTGCGGGCGACGATAGCATGAAGATGGTTCCAATAGTACTGGATAGTAACCAGCGTAATTTCACAGTCTTTTCTCCTAATTCACATTTATGGGAGCCGTCAACATATCAACATATTGGCAAATCCTCACACCGTCACCACGCACACTTGAGTTTTGCGCTGTTATTAAGACACAGCTAATGGCGTAAAATATAGCACGCTCCTCTGATTGTGCCATGTTATTAGCCTAGATAAATTTGACTGCCAATTTTAGATTTTAGATTGCCGATAGCGCAGCTTTAGCGAGTTATCGAGCATTTTTTAGAGTGCCAATTTTAGGTTATGCCAGACTAAACATCGCGTTACACTAAATCCAAAATCTGTTGACTTGCAAAGCATCAGATGACAATAACAAAGAAGCTACTTCTATTCCGCCGCAAGAATACTTAAATTGTTCTACTACTAAAAAGGATAAAAATGGTAAAGATTAGATGTATTTACTCAATAATTTAGACCAAATTACTTATCTTCTCTTTAGATACTGAAGGATGCCACGAGCGATCGCATCTCCCATTTGATTTTGATAAGCTGAGGTTCTGAGTTTAGCGTTATCATCTCGACCAGTCAAATAACCTGTTTCTACGAGAATAGAAGGCATGGAACTTTTTCTGAGGACAAAAAATCTGGCTCGCCGCACTCCCCTATCTCTGACATTTACATTTTGAAGAATACTGTTATGGACAGTGCGAGCTAGACCCAAACCACTGCCGTAATAATACGTTTCTAAGCCACTAACATCCGAACGACCTGGCCCAACTGCATTAGCATGAATGCTAACAAAGACATCAGCATTCGCTCGTTCTGCTAATTGCACCCTTCCCGGAAGGGTAACGAAATAGTCCGAATCTCGCGTCATAACTACTTGTACGCCATTTTGCTGCAAAACCTGAGCTATTCTTTTGCCAATAGACAAAATAATATCCTTTTCGCGTAATCCCCCAAGACCTATTGCTCCAGGGTCTTTACCGCCATGTCCAGGGTCAATGAGGACTACCACTCGTCCATTGGTAATCGGGCGTTGTGGTTGTATTGAGGGCTGGGGATTGGGATTATTTGGGTCTGGGAATGGCCCTCGGTTTGGCGGTGGTAGCCCAGGTAAAGCAAAGGGAGTCCTTCCAGGGAGTGCAATAATTCGCCGAGAGCCTAGTATTGGTAGAGCCAAAAGCTGGTCGCCGATTTGCCTGGGTTGCCCAAGTTGTACTCCGCCTGCTGGTTGAATTAAGACAACGACAGTATTAGGTTGTTGGGGTTGCAGACGTACTCGGAGAATGGGGCTATTGGCAGCAAAAGTAGGCCCTGTAACTCTGGGAGCTAACTTGGCATTGGTAATTGTGACGCGAAAGATACCAGAGGATCTATCCCAACTTCCCGTAGCAGATAAAGGTTGGTTGCCTCTAATTAGTAGTTGTGTGCCATTATCAGCCACTTGCACAGATTCAATTGTTGCTGGCGAGTTGTTGGCAGGTGGTCTACTAGGAAAGGACGGTGGTTGTGATTGATTGTCCGATAGGTTGTTTAAATTATTACTCTCAGGCAACGTGACAACACGACTAGGTAAAATTACTAAACCACCACTGTTACTATTAGTTGCTCGCCAGTCTGGGCTATTTTTATCTACCCGTAAAGTCAAGCGAACACCAGGAGGTTGGGTTTGCAATGAGGTGAGTTCGACGCGGCTAATACCATGTTTGTTAACGGGTATATTACTCTGCTGCGCCAGACGTGGTGATAAAGATGCGCCAGAGATATCTACAAAAATGGTAGCGCGATCGCGGCTGCGAATTACCTGAATTGGAGGATTACCACCACTGGTACGAATAAACAAGCCATCGCCTGTTACTTGTAAGTTCTCAATTTGAGTCGCCCCTCGTGTAGTAGTGGCGACCCTTGAAATATTGGGTTGAGGTTCAGAGTCTGGGGTAACTACACTGTAAGCACTTCTGGGAGGGGATGCTGCTTTGTCAATTTCGGGTCTAGGTAATTGCACAGTCCAGCGATCGCCAGTTGTACCAACAAATTGTACTCGTTTGGGGTCTAAAGTATAACCAGGGGTCAGTTCGACAACTATCCGTGTTGTTTCTACATCAAACTGCCCAACACGGATCGAGCGAATTCCACCACCGATCTGTTGTGTTAGCTGTGGACGACCAAATGTAGTTCCTGGCAGATCAATTACTAGCCGAGTCGGATTGAAAATTAGTTGTGCCTGCGGTTGAACTGCACCCACAGTATTAATTTCCAGCCTGTTTTGATTGGCATCAAAGCGCCAAGATTCAAGTCTCGCAGCCATTGCCGGCGACGATAGCATGAAAATAGTTCCAATAGTGCTGGGTAGTAACCAGTGTAATTTCACAGTCTTTTCTCCTAATTTACGTTCATGGGAGCCATCAATATCTCAACTCATTGGTAAATCATCACACTGTCACCACCGAAACTTGACCTTGGATGCCTTTTTTGATTTTTAAGATGCTATTAAGACACACTTAAAATTCAGTTATCAGGTTTCATATTCAGTGTAAATCCCCATGCGAAACCGAAACCTTCCACCTGTAAAGGTGGGGGATTTTGACTCCCAATAAAGCTAAAAAACTGATAATTGATAGCTGTTTACTGATAAGTGTTTGTTTTTTGCTGCCATTGATGCACTAAATAAATAATTCCCATTACTGTCAGATGATCTAGCAAAATTTATGGGTGTTACTCCCCAATTGTCTAGAAAATATTTAGATAAAAGCTTACAAGCCAAGGGCGAGTAGAAATAACTAACATTTTGAATGCTGGTAAAAATTAGAAACAAACGATTATTTTACAATCACACGGGACGGAGATTTGGCGAGAGAAGTTTCCACTGCATAATTGGGAGATGGGTGAGAGGGGGAGCAGGAGAATTATATTGAACAAGTTTCTTCCTTATCTCTTCCCAATGCCCCATTCCCAATTCCCTATTTCCAAAGATTAACGATCGCTAGATTCTGGGGTTACTTCCAAATTATCCCTGTCATTTGATGCTGGCACCCTTGACTGAGGTGGTTCAATTACCAGTGCCCCAGAGGAACCATCTAAAATTAGTTGCTCTGAGCTTCCGTCCAGAGTTTTTGGATCTGGAAACACAAATCGTAACAAAGGAGGAGCTAAAAAGGTTGTCAAAATAACCATCATGATAATTGCTGCCCCTAATGGTTTCGAGAGAGCGCCACTGGCAGCGCCAACACCAGCGAACACTAACCCAACCTCGCCTCTAGGAATCATCCCGACACCGATCGCTAAACGGTTAATTCCCGGTTGACCAAACACGCTTAAACCTGTGATCACTTTACCAAGAATGGCTACTATGATCAGGAAAGTTGCCATAATTAGACCTTCCCGATTGTCGGGAATTGCTGGGTTTAAAACTCCCAAATCGGTTTTTGCCCCAACAGTCACAAAGAAAATTGGCACTAACATATCAGCAATAGGACAGACTTGTCTTTGCAGCTCTTTGCGCTTATCTGTCTCTTCTAAGACTAAACCAGCTGCAAAAGCTCCTAAAATTGTTTCTAAGTGGATGACGGCGGCAAGGTATGCCATAGCAAAAGCGAAGATGAATGCTGGTATCACCAATCCACCGCGTGTTTTGAGTTGAACAGCGATCGCCACAAAGGATTTATTGAAAACATTGCCTAGTAGGATTGCTCCCAAAATAAAACCGGTGGCGCTGATAATCAAATAAATGACTTTGCTGACATCCACCACACCGTCTTTAGCTAGGCTAGCTACTACCGCTAAAACGATGATTCCCAGTACGTCATCAATTACGGCAGCACCTAAAATAATCTGCCCTTCTTTAGAGTTGAGTCGCCCCAACTCGGACAGCACCTTGGAAGTAATACCGATACTAGTGGCAGTCAAAGCTGCCCCTGCAAAAATTGCAGGCACAGCCCCAATCCCAAACAAAGTCATCAGTCCCACAGTACCAGCGGCAAAGGGTACCACTACTCCAACTATTGCGACGACGGTGGCTTGAATACCAACTGCCATTAAATCTTTTAAATTTGATTCCAAGCCGATTTCAAACAGCAGAATGATCACACCCAATTCTGCCAAAACGGAAACGACCTCGGACTGCGCTGCAAACACGGCTGGAGTGGCTTCAGGCGTTAAACCAGCAGTTATTTGAAGGAAGGACATGATCAAAGAGTTAGAACTGTCTGTACTGCCTTCTGGAAACACCAAAAGGTGGAAAACAGAGATACCAACTACTACACCACCTACAAGTTCACCTAAGACAGGCGGCAAACCCACTAGGTTTGATAACTCTCCACCAACTTTGCTGGCAAGATAAACTACTACTAAGCTCAGTAGCACTGCTGCTACTACCATTGAACTGTCTGCGGCTTCTGTTGCGGTAGCCAGCAGAGGAAAAGAGAAGTTGATTGAATCTAACAAATGCATAGGTTCTCTGAAAATCCTTCTCTTTGATTCTGACGCGTTTCTGAAAAACATCCTATGGAGACGCTATTAGCAGTTCTTCACTATTATCTTGTGCTATTTGTCAACCCAGTCAGTGTAATTTTTTTAGTTTCCAAAAATGTAACCATTTCAGCTTTTGACGATCGCAGTGTCAAAGTAAGAACATACAAATCGTATCTAGCGATCGCACTTGAGTTGTGAAAAACTTGTGGTGGCTGTTGATTTTCAACAGCCACCACAAGATTGCTACATACGTTTATTCAAAACATCTGTGGATACTTTGAGGAGTGAAAATATTATGACTAGAGCCGCTTTACCCGGTTCTCAATTTCCATCTGGAAATTTGTGGAAAATACTGCCTTTAGCAATCCTTTTATGTGCAACTTTCATACTACCTGCATTCGCACAAGAAAAGGATAGATTATGGCGAACCCTTAGTGTCAGTGGTCGTGGAGTGGAAACAATTCCTACAACCCTGGCCCAAGTAAGTTTAGGAGTAGAAATTCAAGGGAAAACAGCACAGGAAGTACAGCAAGAAGCTGCCCGGAGGTCATCTGCTGTAGTTGCGTTTCTCAAGAGCAAAAATGTTGAAAAATTACAAACTACTGGTATCCGGCTCAACCCAGTTTACAGCTACACCAATAATGTGCAACGGATTACAGGCTATGCTGCCAATAACACTGTAAGTTTTAGTATTCCTACCGAGCAAGCTGGGGCATTATTGGATGATGCAGTGAAAGCGGGTGCAACACAAATTAACGGCATTAGTTTTGTTGCTAATGATGAAGCGATCGCAGTTGCTCAAAAGCAAGCATTAAAAGAAGCTACCCAAGATGCCCAGCAGCAAGCTAATGCTGTTTTCAGTGCCTTGGGTTTTAAACCCAAAGAAGTAGTAAGCATTCAAGTTAATAATGCCACTGCGCCTCCACCACCTATGTTTTTACGTGCTGAAGCTGCAAAATTAGCTGATAATTCCACCCCTGTAATTGGTGGGGAACAGCAAGTAGAAGCATCAGTGACGCTGCAAATTAGTTATTAGTTATTAGTTATTAGTCCTTTGTCTTACGACAAAGGACTAATAAGCAATGCCCAATTAAAAATGTTCTGAAGACATATCACCTGCACTGCCCTCTCCATCTCGCTTAGAGCCTAGTAAATCTAGTTGATCTACTCTAATGATTGGTGTAGAACGATTTGCTCCTGTTTGGCGATCGCTCCATGTGTCAAACTTCAAGGAACCTTTTATGCCGATTAAACTCCCCTTACGGACATAATTACCTGCTACCTCAGCCGTCTTATCCCATAATTCCAACGTGAACCAGTCAGGTTCATCGCTGTTGCGCGATCGCCTTTTGACCGCAAGTGTCAATCTACACTTAACACTACCAGACTCAAAATACTTTATATCAGGGTCGCTGCCTACACGGCCAACAAGGGTGACAATATTAATACTCATCTACGTTACCTTTCAGTACAAATGTACTTAGCAATTCCGACTTTCATCATAGCGAATTGTGAAACACTTGAAAATAATGTGTTAAACAGTTAACAATATAATTGACTTGAAAATTTATACACACTATTTGGAGAAACACATAAAACTATACGGATATACTAAGTTAACCAGAGAATATTAAAAAGTACGGGGCTTGAGACATACTAAATATTCCTGGGAATCATATAAAAATATAATCTAGTTTACTCAACTCAGGATACAAACATAATCGAATCAAGCACGATTAACTCTTACCGTTGTAGTCAAGAAGTAGCGCACATAGGGGGCTTACAGACGCGTGGGTATTTTTAGGAACTTTCGCACATCATGGGACATGGGTATCGATCTTGGTACTGCAAACACCCTGGTTTATGTATCTGGTAAAGGTATTGTACTACAAGAACCTTCTGTAGTTGCTATCGATGTCAACGAAAAGGTAGCACTAGCAGTAGGAGAAGAAGCTAAAAAAATGCTCGGTCGCACACCTGGAAATGTGATTGCTCTCCGCCCTTTGCGGGATGGTGTAATTGCTGACTTTGATATAGCCGAGCTAATGCTGAAAAGCTTTATTCAGCGTGTAAATGAAGGTAGGTCTTTGATTTTACCCCGGATTGTCATTGGTATTCCTAGTGGCGTGACCGGAGTGGAAAGGCGAGCTGTAATGGATGCAGCTCACCAAGCAGGAGCAAGAAAAGTGTATTTAATCGATGAACCTGTAGCTGCGGCTATTGGTGCAGGATTACCTGTTGCCGAACCCACTGGCAACATGATCATCGATATTGGTGGTGGCACAACAGAAGTTGCAGTGCTGAGTCTCCAGGGTACGGTAATCAGCGAATCAGTACGCATTGCTGGCGATGAACTGACTGAATCAATCATTCAGTATATTAAGAAAGTTCATAACTTAGTCATTGGTGAACGTACTGCCGAGGATATCAAGATTCGGCTTGGTTCTGCCTATCCGACTAATGATGATAATGAGGCGATGATGGAAGTCCGAGGCTTACACCTGCTTTCTGGTTTACCGCGAACTGTAACAATCAAAGCCCCAGAAATCCGTGAAAGTATGTTGGAACCGCTATCAGTAATTATAGAAGCTGTGAAGCGGACACTGGAACGCACACCGCCAGAACTGGCCGCAGACATTATTGACAGAGGTATTATGTTAGCGGGTGGTGGTGCTTTGCTCAAAGGCATAGATACTCTCATTAGCCATGAAACAGGGATTATTACCCACATTGCTGCTGATCCTTTAAGCTGTGTTGTGCTGGGTACAGGTCGTGTGTTAGAAAACTTCAAACAGTTGGAACGGGTTGTCACCGAAAGCTCTCGCAATATGTAACAAAAAAAATATCAGACTTGAGTTCTATTTGAGTTCTATTTGGGTTTTATATAAATAGAATCCAAGTAGAACTTAATTTATATAAGTATACAAAGGTATATATGGTTACAATACGGCGTTGGTGGGATCGTAAAGGGTTACAAATTGGGTTGTTAGCTTTAGTATTTGGTAGTGCTTGGATATTGCGACAGACTCAAGGTGAATTGGTGCTTGAGACATACCAGGCAATTACCCGTCCGTTAGAGATGTTGCAGTCAGGGCCAACTCCCGAAGAACGTCTCAGAGATGCCCGGATATTGGAATTGCAAACCCGTATAGAAGATTTGGAAAGTCAAAAGACAAAGTTACAAGCTTTATTAGGCTATGTGGAAAAAGAGCCACTGGCATCACGACCGACTCCAGCACGAGTAATAGGACGTGGTGCTGACCAATGGTGGCAACAAGTCACGCTGAATCGCGGTACAAATGCGGGGATTGAGGAAGGCTTTATAGTCAAGGCAGATGGCGGATTAGTGGGTTTAGTGGAGAGTGTAACTCCCAATACTAGCCGTGTGTTGTTAATCAGTGACCTCAAGAGTCAAGTGGGTGTATTGGTTAGCCGCACGGCAGCTAAAGGCGTTTTGCGAGGAGATTCTTCTGCGGAGGCTGTACTGGAGTTTTATGAAAAAGTCCCAAATGCTAAGGTAGGAGATTTAGTTTCCACATCTACTTACAGTCAGAAATTTCCATCTGGCTTGGCAGTAGGGCGAATCAAGTCGCTAGATTTAAAGAAACTCCCGGCATCAGTGGCGAAAATTGAGCTTTTTCCACCAATCCGCTCTCTCGATTGGGTAGCTGTTTATCCAAAGCCAGAAAATCAAGAGTCAGCAAATCAAGTACCGCAAAAGTCTAAGTAATTCTTTGAAAAAATCCATATAAAAATGAAAATTCCTGCATTCGGTGGTAGCAGGCAGAAAAAGCCAAAATCGTCAGAACGAAAATCAAAATTCCAAATCCAGCCGCTTGCTCGTTGGCATCCTGCTGTACGTCAGTTGTTGAGTTGGATAGTGACGGTTGGATCTGTACTGTTATGTTTATTATTATTGCCAACCCGTCTGCCAGGTATGGAATTATTGGGTATTGGCCCTAACTGGCTGTTAATTTGGGTAGTAGCTTGGAGTGTGAAGCGCACGGTGTTTGCCGGAGCGTTGGCGGGTATAGTTCTGGGGCTACTTCAAGATTCAATGACATCACCTAACCCTTCTCATGCCATCAGTTTAGGTATAGTGGGGGCTTTAACTGGTCTGCTCCAGAAACAGCGTTTTATCGAAGAAGATTTTATTTCGATTGCTGTAATTGTCTTTGTTTTGGCAGTTTTGGCAGAAACTATCTTTGGGTTGCAATTAACTTTGCTTGGCAATGAGCGCAAGGTGACAGATATTTGGACATATTACCAGCGTGTCGCCCTTGCTTCTGCCATTCTGAGTAGTTTATGGGCACCTGTGGTCTATTACCCCCTGAATCTTTGGTGGCAGAGAATGAAATTGTTGGAGCAATAATCAAGGGAGAGACGCGATTAATCGCGTCTGTTAAGAAGGGGATAGGTTACAGGTAACAGATGACAGTAAAGAAAACTATCTCCTGTTACCTGTAACCTAAATATTTTGGGAATTTGGGCAACCTCTGGCAATATGGATTCAAGCTACAGTGAACTGTAAGTGTGAATATTACAGACTCATGTAACTTAAGACAGCGACTAATAGCGCCTAGATATTACTGTTTAATTATCAGGAGCAAAGCGCGATTCCCTTGTGGAAAGGCTGCGCGATCGCGTGCAGAATATTTACAGTGTTGCCTAAAATTATGGATAATTCCCCAGTGGTCGCTCAAGCAGATGCATCCTTACCAAATGACACTCAGGAAAATATACGAATAGTGGAGTCAGCAGTTGGATCGAATTCACCACCGAAGGAAAAGATAGGAAGTGACTTTGACTCTCGCATGATGCTGCGGTGTTTGGAACTTGCCCGCCGCGCTTTAGGGCGCACTTCGCCAAATCCTTTAGTGGGAGCGGTAATTGTCAAGGATGGCGAGATTGTTGGCGAAGGATTCCATCCTCGTGCAGGTGAGCCTCATGCAGAAGTATTTGCCTTGAGAGCAGCAGGTGTTGGCGGCGCTCGTGGTGCAACAATCTATGTCAGCCTTGAACCTTGCAATCATTATGGGCGCACTCCCCCTTGTTCGGAAGGATTGATCGAAGCAGGGGTAGCAAAAGTAGTGGTGGGTATGGTTGATCCCAATCCATTAGTAGCTGGAGGTGGTATTGCCCGTTTACGTGCGGCGGGGATCGAGGTCTTGGTAGGAGTAGAAGAGGAAGCTTGTCATCAGCTAAATGAAGGTTTTGTGCATCGCATTCTCTACAAGCGGCCTTTGGGAATTTTAAAATATGCCATGACTTTAGATGGCAAAATTGCTACTACCTCTGGTCATAGTGCCTGGGTGACAAGCCAAGAAGCCCGCAGTGAAGTACATCAGTTGCGGGCGGCTTGCGATGCAATAATTGTCGGCGGTAATACAGTTCGACAAGATAATCCTTACTTAACCACCCGTCAGGTAGAGGCACATAATCCCCTGCGGGTGGTCATGAGTCGCCGTCTCAACTTACCGGCAAGCGCCCATCTGTGGCAAACTGCGGATGCTCCAACTCTGGTGTTGACACAGAAGGGTGCTAATCCCGATTTTCAAGAACTGTTGCTCAAACAGGGTGTGGAGGTGGTGGAATTAACATCACTTACACCAGATAAGGCAATGGCATACTTATATGAGCGAGGTTTTTGTAGCGTGTTGTGGGAGTGTGGTGGTACCCTAGCTGCTAGTGCGATCGCTCAAGGAGCAGTGCAAAAAGTTTTGGCATTTATTGCCCCAAAAATCATTGGTGGTAGTATTGCTCCCACACCAGTGGGCGATTTAGGTTTTACTACTATGACTGAGGCGTTGTCTCTAGAACGTGTTCGTTGGCGTGTAGTAGGCTCTGACTGCTTAGTAGAAGGTTATTTTCCTGAAAAACCTAATAGTCAATAGTAATAACACTTGACTATTAAATAATTTATCGTGATTTTGCGTTGGCGTAGCCCGCCGTAGGCATCATGAACACTGACGTTCATGGGCAATATCACGTATAAGGGCTAGCCGAGATTGGATGTAGTGGCACAGATAATCAGTTTCGTTAGAATCTAACAACACTTGCGTTTCGGTTTGTTTCACTAACCACTGCACCAAGCTAGCATCATCCAGTTGTAAGAGGAGCTTGGCTTGGGCGGTTTCAACCACTGACCAAAGCTGACGCATGATTGTAGGAGTCATCAGACCTCAATTGAATAATTTAGCTTTGCTGTCTTCAGATTACACAATTTTGATCGTACTTTACGACATGAATGTAGAAGCTGATATAAGTATTATTAAAAACTTAATAATGGTATTTATAACTTTATAAAAATGCAGACTTTCATACCTGTGGCTTTAGCCCATGTATGAAAGCCGCTAAGACGATTTAGTAATGCAATGTTTTCTGCATACTACAATTATGCTATTTATGTTGTTTTATAAATAAAAGTCGTTAACTCAATGGCTTGGCAGTCGGCTTCTGAACTTTCAGCGAGTGTCAAACTCAGGACTTCTAAAACAACCTCTTCGTCTACGTATGTGATGAAAGCTTGTTACTATCTTAATTTATCTTGGGAAATTGGATGCATTTCATTGACTATTTTCAAAATTTGATGTCTTGCCCGGTAGGTATACAAAACGAAAATTATCAAAGTCTGCCAATTCATTAATATAGAAATATTTTCAGTTCCTAGCGCGACAGCAAAAAGTATAAATACAAACAGAAAGATACGAACCAGTTGATTTGGTAAATCTTTTGACCACTCACTTTTAGTCATACGATAAATAAAATAAGGTATCCAGCGACTAATCACTTGTGCTGTGAATAATATCGACCCAATAATATTGCTTGTTGTGACTACCAGAAAGCCAAAGTACTTGTAAGCTTGCAATAAAAAGTAAAGCCAAATTCGTGTCTGCTTATCAACAAGGTTGTAAGCATAGTAACTCACTCGTACCAACACGAGTAGACCGACCCACAGTGCCATATTAGTCAAAATCGCTACTGAGTCTAGGGCACTAATTTCGGTAGCAAAACTTTTATCACTTGAGACAACTTTAGTCAATTCCAGAATAATTAGTCCAGGAACCGCGAAAGTTACAGACCAAAGCCAAGCCTGCCATACACTGATTCGGTTCTTATACTTTTGGTACGTTTCTGAAAGCGTTGGTTTTTTCTCAAACCGTTCAGCAACTATGTCATTTTCCACATAGCCTAGTTCATAGATGCACCAGAAAGAAAGTATTAAAAAAAACATACTAATGGCATGAAGAATTGGTTGGCTATTCACCAAACTCAAACCTACTATTAAGATCACAAGATCATCTAATAATACCTTGGTCAGAAAAAACTTTTTACCTGGCCGCTTTGCTCGCTCTAGATACAAAAACGGAATATAAATGTCGGCCATAGCTGAAACATACTTTGCTTCCGGCCAAATAACTAAACATGGAGTTGCTACAGATGCAAGTAATTGGTTATCATCAACTGAGTCTGTAACTGCGATCGCACGAGCAACTTCCTTTTCTCCCAGTGATGCTGTCACTAAAAAATGTTTTCCTCGCTGTCTATCTATCCCTCCTTGCCAGAATCGACAAGGGATGACATCATCAAAAGTTATAGGTAGGTGTTTGCACAGCGGACGAATAATTAAACCAAACCCTTGGGTGGCTAGTATTACACGTAAATTCGGATTCTTAGTAAGTGCCTGGATCAGGGTAGTGTTGGCATAAGCTTGAGCTAGCTGTTTAGCTCGCCGTTGCCACAAAATTACAGTCCAGGGAAAAAGTATGGTTGCGATTAAAACTCGTATCCAATCTCGTGAAACCTCTCCTTTAATTTTCCCTGGTAGCCAATTCCACGGTTTGAGAACATTCAACAAGGTGAGCAACAAGTACCCAAGTATGCGGGGTTCTAAAGTGTTGAGATACTCTTGTGTGGAATTCCGTAGGAAGACAGTTTCATCTAAATCTACTATGATGGGTGTACCATCCGGCGCTGTTTCAATGATGTTAACTACATCAGCTACGGATGTTTCAGTTTCAATGATATTAACTACATCAGCTACGGATGTCTTAGTTTCGATGATGTTAACTACATCAGTTACGGATGTCTCAGCTTCAATGATATTTACTACATTAACTACGGAAGCTTCAGGTTCGGAAATATTTACTAAATCAGCTACGGGAACTTCAAAGTCAGCAATATTTCTTACATCAGCTTCATGTTCGGCAATATCTACTACATCAGTTACGGGGGCTTCAAGTTCAGCAATATTTGCTACATTAGGCAAGGGAGTTTCATCACTGTCACTGAGTGTATTTATCATAAGGTCAATATTTTGATATACTGATGTAATTTTTTGTGTTATCGATAATTTAATAGATTAGCACTGTTTAGCTGTAGATGGATTCACAAAATCATGTAAATTTACATCCCAGATGCTGATGTAAATAAAATTACATTGTTGGCGGATAATCTGACCCTTGACTGAGCCACTATTAAAACTAAAATTATCAGACTGACGCTGTTGTACTTGTTTGAGTCCCTGCTTTATATCTTCAGTGGCTTGTCCACCTAACATTCCATTTAAGGTAGTCTCCATTACCTGCGGGTCTACCGATTGGGCAAAAGATACCTCAGTTTGACGCAGCACTTTAGAATTACGATCAAATAAGTAGCCAAGGTCAATTTTGTTTGGCACTAGTTTGTAAACGACAGCACGGGTATTACCCCATGCGCCTCTTAAATCTCGATTTGGTTTGCCGAGGGTAGCTTCTACGATGTTTCTTGGTGTACCTGTGGGGAATGCGGGAACGCTTTGCCTGCTGGTAGTTGCAGCTAA
Organism: Nostoc flagelliforme FACHB-838; assembly: GCF_014698065.1. GTDB lineage: Bacteria > Cyanobacteriota > Cyanobacteriia > Cyanobacteriales > Nostocaceae > Nostoc > Nostoc flagelliforme_B. Next base: position 34,621 of record NZ_JACJSI010000037.1, on the reverse strand, counting down.
TTTACTGCGCGGCTTCTTCTGTGGCGTGGAACGCATTTCTGGTGTGGCAACTGGGCTGGCATTACCCAAAGCAGGCATTGCCTCATTCTCTGGTTCTGGCCGTGGTGTAGATACTACTGGCGCTGGAGTATCTGAAGTTACAGGCTCTTTTTCTGGCTGTGGTATAGATACAACTGGGGGATCAGAGGTTGGCAAAGGATTGGAAATTACTCGCCGTCGTGCTGGTGAAGTCGGTACAACTGGGATTGGAGAAGTTTGGGAAGAAACAGGCGGTTCGCTAGATGCAGGAGTGGGCAAAGATTCTGGCGATGGGGTAGGACTTGTGGCAATAGTTGTTTCTGGTTTTTGCTGACGAGTGATGTTAGAAATTGCTACTGTACTAAGCAAACCGCCTATCAGCAAACTACCAACAATCACAGCAGGTTTTTGCCAGTTTCTACCAGAGGAAGATGGTGCGATTGCAGAATTATTTTGTGAAGAATATAATGCCTGGGTTTGTCGAGTCGATGTAGTGGGAGAAAAAATTACTGTGGGAGTATTTGCAGCTAACTCAGGAGGTATATTATTGGCAGACTGCAAAGCATATAACATTTTACTAGCAGTGCTGTAGCGATCGCCAGCATGAGGTTTAATTGCCTGATTAAGTATCGCCGCTAATTGGGAGGAGACATGAGGGGCGTGATCTTGCCAAAGTATTTCCCCAGTTTTTAGATCAGTTTGTAATTCTTGCGGGTGTTTACCAATCAAGAGATAAATCGCTGTTAAACCTAAGCTGTAGATATCAGTGGCGTAAACTGGGCGGCCAACGGCTTGTTCGCTAGGCATATAACCAGGTGTACCAATGACGAGCGATCGCGTGGGGTATCCTGGAGTATTAACCACTGAACGGATTGTCTCTTTGACTGCCCCAAAATCAATCAAAACTGGCTTGCCATCACCAGAACGGAGAATAATATTCTCAGGCTTGATATCCCGGTGAATGATGCCTTTGCTGTGAACATAATCTAAAACTGAAAGCAGACTCAAGAGAATTTGCCGAACAGCAGTTTCACTCTCAAATCCTTTGGCTTCGACTATTTGTGTCAAGGTTTGACCGTGAATCCATTCTTGGACGAGGTAAAATTGTCCATTTTCAGAAAAGTAGGCGTAGAGTTTCGGAATTTGGTTACTACTTTCACCCAAAAACTCCAAGGTTGCTGCTTCCCGTTCAAACCGTTGTTGTATAAGGTGGTAGTTTTGCGGATCATTATTGGTTATCGGTTTTAGCTGCTTGATCACACAGCGACGGCGAGAAGGCATGTGGATATCTTCTGCCAGAAAGGTTTCGCCAAACCCACCAGCGCCGATTACCTGGATAACTTGATAGCGATTGTTTAGCAGGGTTATTGTCATGAGAAATCACAAGCGTAGACACCGGAGACATTCCGTCTCTGGGCTTGTCGTCAGACGTTGCCCTTTCCAAATGTACATCAGATGAGTTCATGAGTTATGGATACTAAATTAAGAACGCCATCTGTTCCCAATAGTTTACTGGTATGCGTGAATTCGTTTAGCATGACATAGCCCGCACTTCGACTTGGCTCAGTGACTATCGTAGACATCGCTTTTAGGTCTGCATTGCGGGTTGGAAGACTGGAAAAACTTAATATAGCTGAGATTTTGAGAGAAAACCTAAGCTTCGAGTACTTGCTGTTCTGCTGGGGGAATAACTCGCCGAAAACAGATAATCATTAAAAAGCTGTTGGTAAAATTTCCGCATTAAAGGATTGTTTGTGCAAATAGGGAATGGGAAATTAGATGACTGGAAAGAGAGAAATACCAAATTTATGACTAATTACAGATTGATTTCACATTAAAACTGTGACCAGAGAGGGTAGTTTGGCGAGACTGTTTAAACAATACAACAACTAATTTCACCCTTTGACTAAGCCGATAGTGCAATGACAAGAGCCGATCAAGTGAGTCAATCTGTTTATAGATATTTTTAAACCATTTAGTCAAAAATTTCGCTAATGCAATATAATATCAAATTCGGGTAACTATTTATGATTGTCACAGTCATTGCACTCCTTCCCTCTCGAAGAGCGGGGAGACAAAGCGTAGCTTTGGCGGGGTGGGGTTTTTGAGGTCTAGCAAGTAATCAAGCGGACATGATAGAACAGTTTGAAGACTGCTTTTTGCTTAGTGCTAGCAAGTTTTAAATCTTAGTTATCTTTGGCAGCGAAGTATCTATACTTGTATTACTTAATGAGGTCATCCACTTTACCCCCGATTTGCTTTTTTCATAAACAATGCTCAATGAAATAAACTAATTGTTGCTTTTGCGCGTCCCTGCTTCCTTAATTTGAGAATTAAATTTTTATTTAGCCAAAAATTTAAAGTATTACTTGTTCATTTAGGTACTCTTATGAAAAAATTAATTAAAGGTTTGCGCGAATTCAAAAGTAGTTATTTTCCCGCCAATGAACAACTGTTTGAACAGCTTTCTCATGGCCAAAAGCCCAGAGTACTATTTATTACTTGTTCTGATTCGCGTATCGATCCAAACCTGATTACACAAGCCGGGTTAGGTGAATTGTTTGTTATCCGCAATGCAGGTAACATTATTCCACCATTTGGTGCGACTAATGGCGGTGAAGGGGCAACAATTGAATATGCTATTCAAGCATTAGATATTCAACAAATTATTGTCTGTGGTCACTCGCATTGTGGTGCTATGAAAGGGTTAATGAAGTTAGACAGCTTGCGGATAGAAATGCCGCTTGTACATGACTGGCTCAAGTATGCAGAGGCAACCCGACGACTGGTGAAAGACAATTATAGCCAATACGAAGGAGAAGAACTCTTAGAAATAATTATTGCTGAGAATGTACTCACCCAGATCGAAAATTTACGGACTTATCCGGTGATTCACTCTAAGCTCCACCAAGGGCAACTCAGCATTTATGCTTGGATTTATCAAATCGAGACAGGAGAAATATTCGCATACGATGCAGGAAAGCACGCCTATGTCTTGCCTCAAAATCAGCTTCCCCCATCGGAGATAGATGAGACGTTACTTAGCCCACCTTCAGCTAGCAACGTGGAAATACGTTTCACTAAAACTCAACAACGGGCGCTTCAATCATCCCAGGAATCCCCTATTTCTACACATGAATGGTTTCCAATGACAGTGCTTTCTCCAGAGCAAATGGAGCGAATTTATCGAGGCTCAACAACAAACTAAAAATGTTACACACTTGTCAAAGGTCACGGATATGTTGAGACTGAATTGAAAGTATTTGACTCTTCAGTACTTAGTATGCTAAATCAATCTGCTAAAAAGCTGAAAACATTGCTATACAACAAAAGCAGGCATTGTTTTTAAAATTTTAGGACATTCTTGGGACTTAAGCGTTCTAAACTTTATCTTAACGTTTAGTTGTGATATTTAATTAATAATTTGGCATAACAGGTACTGAAGAACCAAGTATTTTTAATCAATTATTCCTTTTGATTTGCGTTCCTTCAATCACTATTTAGTCTAAACTCCAGTTAGTAAATGTCACCATCAAAAAAGAATGGAAATCACAGATGCGATCGCATCTGTGATTTGAGCAATATTGGTAAAACTACTAAAGTTTGAACAACTTAACTAAGGTTTATGGCTACCTAAGTGAATTCTATAGTTTCAACAAACTCTAAAATACTCTCCTTGATGTCTTCAGCTTCTTCTTCAACGGAATCGGGAGTTTCGCCGTTAATAAAGCTGTGCTGACTACTAACTATATACAAAAATTCACCACTGATAAAGGAGAGTAGCCCCCGGTACGCATCTAATCTGGTCGCAGTTCCATTATTTTCTTGCTTAGAAATGGTGGAACCTTTGGGCATATCAATTAATACATAGTAAGAGCCTCGCAAAGTATTTTCCAGATACTCGGTATACTCCACAGAAGCATCTGGTACATTGGCGAAAATCGCTTGGGGTATATACTTGTCTACTAAAATTGTTTGTAAATATTCTTCTTGTCCAATAGATTCCACTTCTTCTAACTGTTCCAGTGGGAAAGGATAATAATCGATTCTCAGCAGAGTACCGATGTCATCAGAAAAGCCAACTACTCCTTCCTGACTCTGAATTCTCCCACCCTGCTGCGGATCAACAGGAATCGGCACGGTAAAATTGCCTAATGGGGATTGATATGTCTGTTCGCTAAAATCTTCGATGACTACTGTCTCATCTTCATCGTCTGCATATTCTTCATCTTCTGCTTCTTGAAAGGCTGCGATTACCTCCTTGATAATTTCCTCTGCTTCTTCATCCTCCACTTCTAAGGCTGCTTGTAGCTTTTTGAGGTAAGGTTGTTTGGATTTGGGGATGGCGAGTTCTTCGTCTAAAAGCACTATCACTCCAGCAGCAAAACCATCCAGCACTAATTCGTCTGAGAGAGATACTTTGGCAACATTAAACAAAGGCCCAATTCCCTCTTCTTCTGCAATGGCTAGGAGTCGATCAACTATTTCGGCGATTTCATCCTCTGAGTATTCCTCGAAAACCTCGAATTCCCAAAGAATACCCGCTAAACTTTCTGCATCTACATCTTCAATAGATGAATCAGCGATCGCAGTCACAGTTGCGATCGCCGCCACCGCTTCCTCTGGACTTAGCGATTCCTCTGATGTCTTTGGTGAATTAAAAACCTTGTCATATTTGGTCATAAATGCTACCTGAATTAATTCCTTGATAGTAATAACAGATTGAAAGTGACAATGGTCAGTTTACCAATGGAGCGAATCTTATAGAGAAAAAGTTGGCTAATCCGTGATTTAGTCAGTATTGCTCAGGTGTAGCTAATCTCCAGCGCTAATTCAGCGTTGCTATATTCCTTTGTTTTTATCCTCTAGCAGATGAATTATATCTATCGATAGAATTATAAACTAGCTACCGATAGATACCTACACCGTGGGACGGATGTCACAATACCAAAGTTTGTAACGACATACAATACTCGAAACATTGTACTGTTGGTCTACAAGTATGAATTACATTAAATTTTGAGTTCTTTTATGGTACAAACCCCTCCATCTCAGTTTTCACCAGATCAATATAAAGTTGATTCTGCACAAGAAAAAGTACAAGCTATTATAGAAACACCACCATCAGATACTGAGATTGGCTTAGAGTTTCTTTACACCAGAGATATTGAATTTCGTCAGGAAACTATTTACTTTCTTGTGGTTGATCGCTTTTATGATGGCGATCCAGATAACAGCGAAGGTGCAAACTCAGAACTGTACGATCCAACTAGACAAGATTGGGGTAAGTACTGGGGTGGCGACTTGCAAGGTGTCATCGATAAATTAGATTATCTCAAAAACATGGGAGTGACTGCCCTTTGGTTAACTCCACTGTTTGAGCAGGTTGAAGAGTTATTTGTTGGCAATGCAGCCCTACATGGCTATTGGACAAAAGACTTTAAGCGGCTCAATCCTCGCTACATTGCTGATGGAGAAAATCCTTCTTTAAACGCTACGCAAGAAGAAAAAAATACCACATTTGATCGGTTAGTTACAGAACTGCACAAGCGGAATATGAAGTTGGTGCTAGATATTGTCTGCAACCATAGCAGCCCTGACACTAGCGGTAGTAAAGGTGAATTGTATGATGATGGTGTTAAAATTGCTGATTTCAATGATGATGTCAATCATTGGTATCACCACTATGGCGAAGTGCAAAACTGGGAAGACGATTGGCAAGTACAGAACTGTGAACTATCTGGTCTAGCAACCTTCAATGAAAACAATACTGAATATCGTCAGTATATTAAATCAGCCATTAAACAATGGCTAGACCGGGGTGTAGATGCACTGCGGGTGGATACTGTCAAGCACATGCCTATCTGGTTTTGGCAAGAATTCACTGGTGATATGAGCAATCACAAACCAGATGTATTCATTTTTGGTGAATGGATTTATAGTAATCCTACTGACGATCGCTCAGTGGAATTTGTTAACCACTCAGGCATGACACTGCTAGACTTTGGGTTGTGCGTGGCAATTCGAGCCGCATTAGGGCAAGGTTCAGAAAATGGATTCCACACAATTCAATACATTTTTGACCAAGATTATCGCTACAACGGGGCAACAGAGCTAGTTACCTTCATCGATAATCATGATATGTCCCGCTTCCAATCGCTGAACCCCGATCCAGCGATGTTGAAGGTTGCGATCGCTTTAATTATGACCTGTCGCGGTATTCCCTGCATCTATTACGGTACAGAACAATATCTGCATGACGATACCGATGGCGGTAACGATCCATATAACCGCCCAATGATGGAAAATTGGGATACTGAGAGTGAAGTTTATCGTTGCATCAGGCTACTATCTGGCTTACGGCGACTGAATCCAGCCGTGTCAATGGGTAGCCACTGGCAAAAATACTTAACAGCAGATATTTACTGTTATGTACGCCGCTATCGTGACTCTGTGTGTTTTGTAGCTTTAAACCGGGGAGGAGAAGTTACTCTACCAGAAGTAGAAACAGAATTGCCCGATGGAGAACATACTTGCGTGGTGACTCGCAACAAGTATGAAGTCAAAGATGGCAAAATTTATGACCTAGTATTAGAAGAACGCGGAGTGCTTGTTTTCAGTCACGTTGGGGAACGGATCAAAGCACAGACAATTGTGCGCGTTCAACTCAATGGCGTGGATACCAAACCCGGTGAAATTATTGTGGTGACAGGAGATTGCCCAGAGTTAGGTAACTGGGATATCAGTAAAGCATATCCTTTAGAGTACATCAACTCGAATACTTGGTCTGCGGAAATTCCCTTTGATGAGAGTACTGGTAAGCTGATTGCTTATAAATATGCTATGTGGCGCGAAGGGCGATCGCCCCTGCGGGAAAATCTCGTAAATCGCCGTTGGGTAATTGCCAAAGAAGGTACTGTAAAATGGCGCGATACCTGGGCATCGGGAAGAGAATCGTAGAAATATAGAATGAGGTAGAGTGGAGAATTAAAATTTTGATTCTTCACTCTTTATTATTTATAAATTCAAAGTAACTAAGATTACAACATTAATAAAAAATGTTGTAATCTTAGTTACCACCATTACAACTGATGACTGGTCGGCAATTTTAAAAGCAGGATCGTAAAATCCTGCGATCGCAAGTAAGGGAGACACCACCAAATACTGTTCCTTTTAACAAATCACCTTCCCCACGGGATCTAGATATCTGCGCCGCAGTATATCTAGAGAGGTTTTTTGAGCTTCAGTAGTTTTAAATAATCCTTCAGACCATTCTGATAAAAAGTGCTCGTCTTAAATTCGGACTAAAGCAAAGCGGGTATGGGCATAGGTTAAGCTGATAATCGCTTCTGTAATTGCTTTCTGTGTCATGGCAAATCACTTTACTGTTGCTTATCCATATCAGCCCAATACTTTTCGGATAAACCCAATAATCTCTCTTTTGGTCTGGGAAAAGGTAAATTCAAACCCTTTCCCTTTCCCCCAAAACCCGAAAAGTATTGCATATCAGCTATTGAAACAGTCAAACCTTAATGTCCTAAATCTTTCTTTTGCAATCGCACCTACTCAACTACTCTAAAATTAGATTACCTCACCAAACAACAACCTCAAGATGACCAGAGAATTTAACGTCATTATAGAACGCGACTCTGAAGGTTATTTTGTTGCCTCCGTGCCTAGTCTGGCAGGATGTCACACCCAAGCCAAATCTCTAGACGAACTGATAGAACGGATTAAAGAAGCTATTGAACTTTGTTTAGAGGTTGAACAAGAAAACGCCGAAGCATTAGAGTTTATCGGTGTGCAGAGGGTTTCTGTTTAAGTATGAGCAAACTACCGAGTTTGACTGGACAGGAAGTAATTACAGCTTTAAAAAAAGCAGGTTTCGAGGTAGCAAGAATACGAGTTAGTCACCATTTTTTAATACACAGTGATGGTCGTCGAACTGTTGTTCCAGTTCATTCTGGTGAAACAATTGGTTCTGGTTTGTTAGCACAGATACTCCGTGACTGTCAAATCTAGCCGTGATGAATTCCGAGAACTATTGTAAAAATTGGTAAAACTTACCCTTCTGGTGTCATTGATTCTTTTATATATGGTCTGAGATTATTTGATTTTTTCTTTCACCAGAACTACTACAATTACTATTGATGCTAGATAATGGGAAAGCTTTGACATTTTCTTGCCATTCTAGCCCGGAAACAATAACTAAGACTTATGCGAACTCACTATTGCGGCGAACTCCGAAAAGAACATATTGGAGAAACTGTTACCTTTTACGGATGGGTAGACCGTCGCCGCGATCACGGTGGTGTGATATTTTTAGATTTGCGCGATCGCTCTGGAATTGTCCAAATCGTCAGCGATCCGCAACGCACCCCCGATTCTTACGAATATGCGAACGCCCTGCGGAATGAATATGTTGTCGAAATCACTGGTAGAGTAACACAACGCCCCGAAGAATCGCTGAATACCCGCATCCCAACAGGCGAGGTAGAAATCTACGCCGATAAAATAAAACTCCTCAATGCTGTTCGCAAGCAGTTACCTTTCCAAGTTTCTGTAGCTGACACCGAGACAGTGCGCGAAGACTTGCGGCTGAAATATCGTTATTTAGATTTGCGACGCGAACGCATGGCGCAAAATTTGCAATTGCGTCATCAAATTGTCAAAGCCATGCGTCGTTATCTGGAAGATTTAGAAGGTTTTATTGAAGTTGAAACCCCAATACTTACCCGTTCTACCCCAGAAGGGGCGCGGGATTATGTTCTACCCAGCCGCGTCAATCCTGGTGAGTGGTATGCTTTGCCGCAATCGCCCCAGCTATTTAAACAATTGCTGATGGTATCCGGTTTGGATAGATATTATCAGATTGCCCGTTGCTTTCGTGACGAAGATTTACGCGCCGACAGGCAACCGGAATTTACCCAGTTGGACATGGAAATGAGCTTCATGTCCCAAGAAGAAATTATCGAACTAAACGAGAACTTAGTTTGCCATATCTTCAAAACAGTTAAAGGCATTGAGTTGCAACGTCCTTTCCCCCGCCTAACTTACGCTGAGGGGATGGAACGTTACGGTAGCGATAAACCAGATACCCGCTATGGTTTGGAATTAGTTGATGTCTCAGATATTGTCAAAGACTCCGGTTTCAAAGTCTTTCGGGACACTGTTACCAATGGCGGTATCGTCAAAATCCTACCCATTCCTAACGGTAACGATGTAATTTCTAATGTCCGCATTAAACCAGGCGGCGATTTATTTAAAGAAGCCAGCGAAGCCGGTGCTAAAGGTTTAGCTTATATCCGCGTCAGGGATGATGGCGAAATTGACACCATTGGCGCGATTAAAGACAACTTAAGCGACGAACAAAAACAGGAAATTTTACGCCGTACAGGTGCTAAAGCTGGACATTTGTTATTGTTTGGGGCTGGTGATGCTGCTACAGTTAATAAAACATTAGATAGATTACGGCAAGCGATCGCTAAAGAATTTAACTTAATCGATCCAGAAAAAATCAACTTGCTCTGGATTACAGATTTCCCGATGTTCGAGTGGAATGCGGACGAAAAACGTCTAGAAGCATTACATCACCCGTTTACAGCACCACATCCTGATGATTTGAGCGACTTAAAAACTGCACGCGCTCAAGCTTACGACTTGGTACTCAACGGCGTAGAAGTTGGCGGCGGAAGTCTGCGGATTTATCAGCGAGAAATTCAACAGCAGGTGTTTGAAGCAATTGGTTTATCTCCTGAAGAAGCACAAAGTAAATTTGGCTTTCTCTTAGAAGCATTTGAATATGGTACACCACCGCATGGTGGCATCGCCTACGGTTTAGATCGTTTGGTAATGTTGCTAGCTGGAGAAGAATCTATTCGAGATGTCATTGCTTTTCCAAAGACACAACAAGCACGTTGTTTGTTAACAGATGCACCTTCGAGTGTAGATGCTAAACAGTTGAAAGAATTGCACGTTGCTTCGACTTATAAACCAAAATCTTAACAAAGTGCAAGGGGAGTACAGACAGTTAAACTAAGCTTTTATAGCTCAGTCCCTCTTTAACTCTTCTGTTCTGTTTATTATGCTCCCTTTGCCTTTCATTAATTGCTGGACTGTATACTAAGGGAGACTCTAAACACTCTAAGTGTTCTTTTTCTACATTTTTATAAATTATGATGTGACGATCATTGGTCATTCTATGGATAGCGTAATACTCAAGATACTTAGCATCATCTTTTATCCCAAAAATAAAATTTATTTTCCAACCAGCTTGAAAAATTGAACCTTTCTGACGCTTTTGTATATTCTCTTCTGGCAAGGTAATTTTCCATTTAGCAAAATATTTATTAAATTCATTCGTAATTGCATCCATCTTTATATCCTTTAGCCAAAGTCCTCCTAGTGTAACTCCAGTACAAGTAGGGTGGAAAATGCCGATTAATTACTTGAATTGAGAAAGCAAATATTTTTCTTAGTTTCATCTACCATTTAGCTTAACAGAACAGCATTGCATATAAATCATAAGGATAATCAATGGAAGTTTTCTTAGCTAATATTAATCATCTTGAAGGTATTTCAGTATTATTTGATCAATATCGAGTTTTTTACAATCAGCCATCAAACCTTGAAGCTGCCAAAGACTTTCTCAAAGAACGTTTCAATAATAATGATTCGATAGTATTTGCAGCTAATGACAATGGAGAATTAGTTGGATTTACTCAGCTTTATCCCAGTTTTTCTTCAGTCTCGATGAAACGAATATGGATATTGAACGATTTGTATGTAGAAGAATCACATCGCCGCAGGGGAATTGCAAAACTATTGATGAGTGTTGCAGAAGAATACGCAAAAGAAAGTGGAGCCGTTAGAGTAATTTTAGCTACTCAAATTTCTAACATAACGGCGCAAAAACTCTATGAAGCGCGAGATTACGTTAAGAATGAAGAGTTTTACCATTATGCTTTGCGGTTGCAATAGTGGCATAACAACAAACAAACTCAAAGCCTTAGAGCTTTTTGCTGGTATGGGTGGGTTTCGCCTTTACAGCAACCGCCAGAAATTGGCTATTTAACAATTTTTAATGCACTACAGTGGCGATCGCAATACGGTAGGATTGTTCAGGTAGCAACTACGACGACAACAGTAATCATTAAGATTGTAGGGAGCAGGGGGAAAGAGGGTTTTCCGATTTTTGCATAGATGTGGTAACTGTAACTAATTAGCCGGACATGATATCAAAACAAAAAAAACCCACCGTAGCGGGTTACACAACAAAACTATGAACAATGAAAACTTGATTTAGCTGGAATATCTCATCTCAGCTTCCAGCTGACGAATCAGCTGTTCGTCACCTTTTGCTCTGGCTATTTGCAAGCGATGCTCTAGGCTTCTTTGAATATTCGCTCTGTGAGCTTCTTGTGATTTGCTTACACTTTGTAGTCTATTTTGACTCATAGTGATTACCTGCTTTAATTATTCGTTTTATCTTGTATCCCTAACATAACACATATTTTGTAGCTGTTGCTACAGAAAATAATTTTTTATATAATTTGACCGAAATATGTCCCAGAATCAGATAGGGCAACAACCACTCGTAACTTTGTTGAGCGATTTTAGCGATCGCGATGTTTATGTCGCCATAATGAAAGGAGTCATAGCCCAAATCAACCCCAGACTGACGGTGGTAGACTTAACGCACCAAATTCAGCCGCAAGATATCGCCGCAGCCAGGTTTAGCCTAATGAATGCTTATGCCTATTTCCCCGTTGGGACAGTGTATGTAGCAGTAGTAGATCCAGGTGTGGGAAGCAAGCGACGAGCGATCGCAGTAGAATTTGCTCAAGGGTTTTTGGTAGGCCCAGATAATGGTATCTTTAGCGGAGTACTCAGTCAAAGTCCTGCGATCGCAGCCGTTGAACTCACAAATCTTAACTATTGGCGAACTCCTCAACCAAGTAAAACTTTTCACGGTAGAGATATCTTTGCACCAGTAGGAGCTAATCTTGCTAGTGGTGTCCCCCTCAAACAGCTGGGACAAGAAATTGATCCAGCAAGTTTGGTAAAGCTGGACATAAGCAACTGCAAACAAACAACCAATGGTGTAGCGGGTTGCATTCAATATATTGACCACTTTGGCAACTTAGTAAGCAATATTGCAGGGACTCACGTACAAGGCAAAACTTGGTGTGTGCAAGTCGCTGGGTTGAGTATCCCAGGCTGTGAAACTTATAGTGATGTCAACGTTGGAGAGATCATAGCTTTAGTTGGCAGTCACGGCTGGGTAGAAATTGCCATTAATCGTGGCAATGCTCACTCACAGTTACAGATTAATTTACAAGATGCACTACAAGTTTTATTTGTATAACACTTGAATTGCAATAAAACAACTGGTGAAAGATGTAACTTTAAAAATGGTGACATAAAGTTTGTTTTATTGCCCATAATAATAAAAGTAACCCTTGAACAATTTCCTGTTGTACTCTACTAGAGAATCATCATTATATTCTTAACTATGACTACACAAACACTGTCTGCACCAGAAGTTTATCAAGGTCAGTTTGGCGAATTTACAATTACTCAAAGCGATCGCACTGGCGTAATTATCTACCGTGCTGGATTAATGGTAGCAGCACTGAGCTTTGCTATAGGCAGCGCTTTGGTTTTACTCAACAATACCCCAACTGTTATAACTGCGCTAACACCTCTATATGCTTGTTTTAGTCTCGCTCTTGGTGTAAGTTTATTTACCATTCATATTTACATGGTATCACTGCACCGAACGTTACAAATTTTTTGGGCAATCGGTAATATCGCATCAGTGATATTGGCACTATCTAGTAGTGAACCTTTGGCTCTTGCGGTTTACAATCAGCCGATTACCTTATTCGGAATTGGTTTTATCTTCGTTGCGTTGACAGGTATTTATTTTAAAGAGGCTTTTTGCTTCAATCGCCTGGAAACTAAAGTATTAACCCCAATAGTACCGCTACTATTGTTAGGACATTTAGTAGGAATTTTACCAACTCAGGCAGAAAGTATTTTATTAGGAATTTGGGCAACGTTATTTTTAGTATTTGCTGTGCGAAAGACAGTACAAGCAATTCCTGCTGATATTGGAGATAAGTCTGTATTTACTTACTTGAAAGAACAACGTTTAGCTAAGGTTTAATGCGGACAAAAAATCGTCAGCGTCAAAATTTTCCAAAAATCAAATTAATCAAACGCCAAGAAATCTGGACACTTACGGCTCAGGGCTGGGCGATTGCGATCGCTTTGATTGTTTATTTAATATTTTTCGCCATTACTCATGTACACTCATTTCTTGCTGTAACTTCCCCGATCAAATCAGCAGAAGTATTAATTGTCGAAGGATGGCTACCAGATTATGCTGTAGAGGAAGCATTGGCTGAATTTAAAATCGGTTCTTATCGTCAAATAGTTACTACCGGAGGCTCATTAGGAAAAGGAAGCCATCTTACCAAATATAATAACTTTGCAGAAGTGACAGCCGCCACTTTGATAAAACTCGGTTTAGAAGCAGAAAAAGTGGTAGCTGTTCCTACACCTTTCGTAGTTAAAGATCGCAGCTATGCGTCTGCTGCTGAATTTTATCGTTGGCTATCCAATTCAAATTTACAGATAAAATCAATTAATCTTTTTTCATTGGATGCTCATACTCGTAGGAGTTGGCTACTTTTCAAAAAATTACTGAATCCTAATATCAAAGTTGGTGTGATTGCTGCTCAAACGCAAGATTACAATCCAGAAAAATGGTGGGTTTCCAGCGCAGGTGTGCGAACAATTATTGATGAAGGCATAGCTTATATTTATGCAAGATTTTTGAATTGGAAAGCTTAATACTGTTTCTTTATGAAGCTGCGCCAAATCTCTTAATTTATTATTTCTTCTCTTCGATACGCTTCTCTACGAGAGGCTTCGCCAACGCGAAGGTGCTCTTGGCGGTTTGTTTCTCGTTTACGTGAGGTACACTCGTAGGGGCACGGCATGCCGTGCCCCTACAACTAGGAAAGAGTCTTTTTCCCAATTTGGTTGGGGTTTGAATCCCCATCAAAATTGTCCCAGTCCCTAGTTCAACTACTTACCGAGAATTTGTAATAATGCTTGCCGATAAATTTTTAGACCTTCTGCATTCAGATGCTCACCATCACTGGTCAAATTATCTTTAAGAACATTATTTTCATACAAGGGTGCTAATCCTGATGCTGCGACTGGTACTTTTTCTGCTTCAGCAACTTGATTAATCAGAACATTAATTTGTTCAACTCGAGACAGTGGGGCTGCTACAGTTGGATCTGAGCTTGCTGCAACTGTAGAATAAAAAGCCGGGATTAGAAAAATCTCTTTAGTTCCCATTGTGCGGACTAGTGCGATCGCTTCTTGTAAATTTTTGCTAAACAACTCATCACTAGCTCCATACCAAGCATCATTTCCACCTATTGCAATAATGGCTTTTTCACATTTCACCTTAGTAGGAATTAAAATTTTCAGTTGTTCCAGTAATGAAATTGTACTCAGTCCATTTAACCCAAAATTAAAAGTACCGCTCCCAAGTGTGTTACCAAGTCCGGCTGAAATAGAATCGCCAAATAAACAACCTGAAAACTGTTTATTTTGGGCGGCGAGTGTCTGATATTGCAGGGCAATTTTGCCTAAAGGTGAAGAACTTACATTATCTTTTGGTGGTGCATCAGCAGCACTAGAAGATGAATTTGCCATACCAACTAGTTTAGAAATTTTTGACACATCAACAACTAGTTGATTACTGGGATAAGCTTCTAGAAAGGTAGTTATTCCTAAACCTTCTGGTGATCTTGCTCCTATGATCATGGCAGATCGTAGGGCTTGTATACTGGCTTGATCGCGACGGGCGATCGCTTGGGATGCAAAAGATAAAATTTGCTTGCCCATTCCTGTATTTAGCAGTTTATCTAAAGCCACAATATCTAGAGACATTTTCACTTGCAGAGCATCTTGAAACTTCTCTTTCTCTTTAGCGCTGAGGTAATCTAAGAAAGATTGCAAATCGCTAGAAGCCTTTTGCGTCTCGCCATAGTTGCGTATATCTGCCACCGGAATCGATTGCTCAAACAATCCGTATCTGACAGTGACTTTTTCGGCTGCCAAACTAGGCAATAAACCAAGGCCACTATGCACCAGTAAAAATATTAAGCACCCGGATAGGCTTATTAGCAGACGATAGAAATATTTCATCACAGAAGATAGTGAAATAGTCAAGAGTAGGTTAGCACAGTTGGACTAACCTATTCTCCCTCAGCATTAACACCCAAGCCTAATTTGGGAATACTCAATCCAGTAGGCGTGAGGATGGAACAGTGGTAGAAGAAGGTGCATATTGGCTAGCTTGGGCACAAATTTCTGGAATTGGCCCGGTATTACTGCGACGGCTGCAACAGCATTTTGGTACGCTAGCAACAGCTTGGAACGCCACTAAAGTTCAGTTGGCAGAAGTAGAGGGTTTTGGTTTGCAAACACTAGAAAAAGTAGTACAACAGCGATCGCGTTTGCAGCCAGAACAACTATTTACCAAGCATCAGGAGGAAAACTCTCATTTCTGGACACCAGCTGATGCAGATTATCCCCGCTTACTGCTGGAGACTCCAAGTCCACCGCCGATTTTGTACTATCGCGGTGAAGTCGAACTCCAAGAAAATTTCGGACAAAAACCGATGGTTGGGATTGTCGGCACACGCCAACCTTCAGAATATGGTATCCGTTGGGCTCGCCAAGTTAGTACAGCCTTGGCTAAAAATGGCTTTACCGTTGTTTCTGGTATGGCTGAGGGAATTGACACAGAAAGCCACAGTGCCGCCATGAAAGCAGGTGGACGCATGATCGCAGTTTTAGGAACTGGTGTAGATGTTATTTATCCACATAAAAATCGGGATTTGTACAAGCAAATTTTGACGGCTGGATTAGTTGTAAGTGAGTACCCCACCAAAACCCCACCCGATCGCACTCACTTTCCCCGTCGCAACAGGATTATTGCAGGTTTAAGCCGCGCCATCCTAGTAATAGAAGCGCCGCTAAAATCTGGTGCGTTAATTACAGCCACATACGCAAATGAATTTGGTAGAGATGTCTATGCATTACCTGGAAGACTAGACGATTATCCATCCCAAGGGTGTTTAAAATTACTGAGTCAGGGAGCTTCGTTCATTCTTAAAGAACTAGACGAATTGTTAACAATGCTAGGAGCAATACCACAAATTGATGCAATTGAGGCTTCTACAGCACCAGAGCAGTTAATACCAACTTTATCACCAGAATTGCAAAGGGTAATGGATGCGATCGCAAGTGAAGCTTTACCCTTTGATTTTATTGTCCAACAAACCGGCATGGCTGCTGGCTCAGTTTCCGGCGCTTTATTACAGTTGGAACTTATGGGTTTTGTTTCGCAACTACCAGGAATGCGGTATCAAAAAAGTTAAAACACAACAGTATAATTTAGCTTTAAAAACAAAAAGCTGGTAGCGATCGTACTTTGGATTTTTCTAGCTGTTTGAAGAGGTAGATGCCTCTTGAGATTTCACCACTCTTCTACCCCAAGGTTTGATAACCGAAATGCCGATGATGGCAAGTATACAGAGAGTTTGGGTTGCACCACCTATAAGGACTCCATTCTGGTCAAATATGTACAGTGGATTGCTCAATGCTTGCTCCCGCGCCACATCTGAAATACCTGTCACTGCATTAACCCACGGGCCTAGCCATATAGTTCCTACCACAATCAAAGTAAGTGTCGCAATCCATTTGACAATTACCCAGTAGTGTTTGAAGAATCCCCAAATGGTGAGCCAACAGAGGAGTCCTCCTGTTAACAAAGACAGGTTTGCAGAGGGAATAACCACGAAATCATCAAGCAATTTCAAAGTTGTGTTAATCGCATACAGTTCGTCACCATTGGTAATATTGGCATTCTTCAACGCAATGACAACCATACATAAAGCAGAGCCAAACCAAATACTACCAGAAGCGACATGAGCAGAGAGCAACCAGTTTTTCTGTTTAACGTTAAGTTTGAGCATAAAGTCTCCAGATTTGATGCACGAACAATGGCAGATCAGCTAAAACTAATTAGCTTCCATATAATATGGCTCCTTATTATAATAGGATAAAATTTTCTAACTTCAAAAGTATTTACCTGTTTGAGCTAAAAACCTCGCATCGCTGGTACTCCTGCTTGTAACTTAGACAAGAGTTGTATCAATGTCTTCTGCTCAGTAAGGCTCAGATGAGCCATCAGTCCAGTAGTTCGACAAAAATGATCTGGCAGCATCTTTGTCAAATTCTGTTGCCCTTGCTCAGTCAGTTGCACCATTAAACGGCGTCTATCTTCTGGGTGTGGTTGTCGCTTCACCCATCCATCCCGTTCCAAACCGTCTAATAATCCAGTGATAGTTCCACGAGTTACACCAGAACGTTCAGCACATTCTGAAGGTGTTAAGTGCTGACCCGTTGTTCGGAATAATTGCATGAGAACTGTAAATTTACCCATAGACAACTGATAGCGAGCCAAATGGGTATCCAATGCCGCATAAACAAGGGCTGTGGTTTTCAAAAAGGTTAAACAAGTTTCTACTGCGGGAATATTTAGCTCAGGAAAGTGCGCGGCAAGTTCCTCTAACTCATGCTTTGCTGGGGTTTCGGGAGAAACAAACATATATTTGCACGCATTAGTTGACTAACTGACTATATGCTGCCTTAATAAATCTTGCTTTGGCAACTCTACATTAAAAAATTCTAAATTATCTTGGAGGGTAATACTGCGGATTCATAACTGGAGATTGATAACCGTTAGTCGGTACAATACTTCCCATGCCGTTGGGTACAGGACTCACAATCGGAGGCTGATAAATACTCATAGGCATTGTGCCTGCTGTACCGTTGGGTAAAACAGGATTCATCACCTGGGGCTGATAACCATTTGTAGGTATGGTGTTTGTAGTGCTGTTGGGTGTAACCGCATTCTTGCTAAACTCTTCGTAGGCAGCACGAGAAATTGAGCTAATTAGTTTTTCGGCGCGAGGATCGTTTCCGGGGCGTTGTACCATGACAGCGGCAACGTAGCGCTTGCCAGTTGGAACAATAATTAAACCTGCATCTGCCAACATTGTGCCAATATCGCCCGTTTTGTGATATGCTCTCGCTCCTGTTCCCAAACCCGATGGTAGCAGAGTGTTTCTCTCGGTGCGACGCAAGATATCGAGCATGAGATCGCGTGATGGCATACTTACTAAACTTCCCTGACTGACAATCGCCATCAAATTTCCTAGTTCCTTGGGACTAGTGGTGTTTGTCCCTTGTAAATCTGGGAGTTGATTGCGAATCATCGTGGTTGTCAATCCCCAAGTGCGGAAACGCTGGTTTAAAGCGTCCATTCCTCCCAGTTTAGCAATCAGCATATTTGTCGCCGTGTTGTCGCTGACTGTAATCATTTTAGTGACGACTTCTAGAGCAGCATACTGAGTTCCTGCTGACTTGTATTGCAGATTACCCGAACCGCCAGCGATCATATTCTGTTCCATCGTCAGCATTTCATCGAGGCGGATTTTCCCCGCGTCCACATCCTGAAAAAAGGCAATCAGAATCGGTACTTTAATTGTGCTAGCCGCCGGAAAACTGTTAGAGCCATTGACATCTACATAATTACCAGTATCTAAATCTACTAAGAAAACTCCGGGTGTAAGATTTGGGTTAGTGTCCGCCAAATTTTGCACGGCAATTTTCAAAGAGGCAATTTCCTGAGATAAATATAGGCTCGTCGAAGCTGCGGCTGGGGGAGTTTGGGTAGGTTGTGGCTGCGATCGCACCACATTACTATTAGATTGCTGCGGCGAATTAGTACTGACGCGAGTAGCTGGGTCTAATACTGACAACACAGTACCCACAATGGCACCCATGCCAACACCCACAATCAATAACCGCACAATATACAGCATGGTTTTCGCCATTGGCTTTAACCGCGTCTTTGGCGATGAGCGCCTGCCCATTTTTGGCTTTTCCATCCGCACTGTTTTGACCATCACAGCACCTGGTCGAAAGGGGGGAATCCCCTTTACATTAGGTATTGGTTTTACTGCTGCTGGCATAACTAACCCCGATTTTACCCTACGTCTAGCACCAGGGATTGGGGGAGGACTAATCGGATTTTTTGGGCGTGTTAGCGCTCCTTCTCGTCCATTCGTAGTTTGCTGCTGGCTGTTAGCTTTAACTTTCTTTTTTACCACTTTTTGAACTTTTTGTGGCGGCTGGCGGCGATTTAAGGGCTGACGCCGCGAGAAACCTGTTAGTTCGTCACTTGACTCTGACACCGTTACTCCTTGTGACCCACTTGACTGTTTTCTTGCAGACTCTTGACCCAAAATTTAATCTTTAAAAGCAATATTAATACTTAAATTACACTTTGCCACTAAGTAGCATTTTGTGTTTACTTTAAGTCATATTAAATATTTTGGGGGATGATTGCGTATATGTTAAACAAATAATTACAACTTTTCACCATCCCTCTGACTTTCAAGGGCCCATTCAACCTGCTGCAAAATTCCTCGCAGCATCGCTACCTCCTTAGTTTTTAGGTGAGCGCGATTATACAGTTGTCGAAATTTTCCCATGCGACTAGCTGCGGTATGGGGATATACATAACCAATTTTCAGTAATAGTGATTCTAATTGCTGATAATATCCTTCCACAACTTCTATTGGTGCGAGTTCAGTTTGGGGTAAGGTTTCAGTGTCAGGTTGGGCACATTGTGACAATTCATAACAACAGATTGCCACAGCAGTGGCCAAATTCAGGGCGACATAATCTGGACTTGTGGGAATGCCAACAAATCGCTGTGCATAATTTAATTCTTCATTGCTTAATCCCCGGTCTTCCCTGCCAAAAATTAATGCTGCGGGTTTTTCTGGTTCCTCCAGTAACCAGGGTAGTGCAGTGCGGGGATTTTCTAGAGGTGTTTCCAAACTGCGGACGCGACCAGTGGTAGCGATCGCCCTGACACATCCATGTAATGCTTCTGGTAAGGTCGGCACTAATACCGCAGATTCTAAAATTTCTTGAGCATGAACAGCCATCATCAAAGCTTCCGTCGATAGCGGATCGCATTGGGGGTTCACTAATACTAAATGATATAGCCCAAAATTTTTCATTACCCTGGCGATCGCTCCGATATTTATCGGCCCAGCTGGCTCTACCAAAACAATTCTTAATCCAGCCAAGCTCATTTTTTGCCTCCTGCGATCGTACCATAAGATATTTTTAGGCTAAATTTCAGCATTATTCTGTTTTGCTGACAAGTTTCCTTGACATCATTGTAACTTTGTAAGTACATACCTCCCGATGGTCAGGAAGAGGAAATGGGGCAGGAGGCAGGGAGCAGGAAGGGGTTATTTCTTCTTGCTACAGATGGTTCTTGGAGGATTAGAGCAAGCAATTCAAGTAAGTGATCGCCTGTGCAATATCTTTAGGTGTAGCACCTGTTACTAATATCGTTATTTTTTGCTGAGGTCGGGGAACTCTATAAATACGGTTCAGTAATTCGTCCAGCGCCGTCCAGAAAAAGTCTTACTGTGGGTTGTTGGGCTGATCTGAACCGTGTTGTAACAATATTTTGAGTTTTGAGGATCGGTTTATGGATAAATCAATTATTCAGTTGGTTGACGAATTACCAGCTGACAATATCACCGTCAAAGTTTTAAAGGCTCTTGATTACGTAGCACCAGGTGAATGGAGCAATTTGACGGGATTTGACAATAATATTCGCACCATTACTGGCGAAACCGATGCTAAGGTAATCCAGAAAATTCGTGATCGCGCTGTTGTTCTCTACCAAGATTCTCAACAAGGCTACCAATTTGCAATCAAACTTTATCAAACAATTGATAAGGCAGACACAGCTATGGCAGCAGCAGCTTTAGCAAATAAAGTTAGTGAGAAAATTGGCTTTCTCTCTTTTTTAGGCAAAATTACTCCTAAAGCTGATGTCACTCAATCCATTGACTTGGTACTCAAAATAGCTATCGAAATCATCGCCTTTTGCAAATTAAATGGCATTCCTCAACCTAATCCCCAAGAATTTGCTAATTCCTTGACTAACAACTATCAAGATGCATCCCTGATGCGGATGGTAGCTCTAGTTTGTCTAGATGGAATTCTACCATTAGGCCCCGACTTCCTTAGCAAAATTCACGGGGTTATTAGTGGTACTGATGCTAACGTAATCACTCAAAATCCGGTTTTTTTAGCCGTTAATAACTTTCTTCCAGGCAGTAATCCTTCTGATAAACTTGGTTTTATCAATCAGAGTTTCAACTCTGTGCAAGGCTGGATGAATAACTTAGTATCTAAGACAGGCATAACCCCGCAATCAATTTCTAGTAATTTGGGTAATTTTATTCAGATTGCTGATGATAATTTAGATTTGGTTGCAGCATTCCTAGATCAAACTACCAATTACTACGAGCATACAGGGATTCAAACTGTTGCACGCAGGTTGATTTTGCAAGCATACACTCTAGTAAAAGAGGAAATTAAACTAGAGGAGCAAAAGCCGATTCAAGATGTCTCATCTGCTGTTAAATCAGATAAAACTCAGTATGAAGTTAGCAAAACAGTAGAAGTCTGGGATAATGAGGATGAAGATTGGTATCAGGGAACAATCGAGAAAATCCAAGATGACCAATTCTTTATTCATTACCTTGGTTACGGTTCATCTTATGATGAGTGGGTAGGCGAAGATGAGATTCGGACTCGCGATCTTCGCGCTGCTGATGACAATGGATATGCAGTCGGTCAAAAGGTAAAATGTTGGGATGAAGAGCAAGAAGCTTGGTATTCTGCAACGATTCAGCAAATCCAAGGTCAGCAATACTTTGTTAGTTACATTGGTTATGACTCATCCTATGACGAGTGGGTTGATAGCGATGAGATTTCCTAACTGTTGAATTAGCACGGGGTTGACGAAAATTGCAACCCGCAAATTCCCGACTTTTCAAAATAGTCGGGGATCTTGTTTTTCACGAATGGATTTAGAATTGTTCTAGTACTTTGAAAAATTCATAATTGACAGTTTGGTAATCAATTACGAATTACGAATTACGAATTACGAATTACGAATTACAAATTATCTTGACACTTGCGCTACGATATCCCCTATTGCCTTTGTGCAATGTATGTAAGGAGTAGTGCAGGTCAATACAGATGACAGAAGAATTCAATACACAGGGCGCAGAAAATCTAGTCGCGATCGCTAACCAATTTGCCCAGTTGGGGAAGGTTACAGCCGTTAAACCATTGGGAAGTGGTAATATCAATGATACCTTTTTGGTGACTATAGATTCCTCAGAAGAACAACATTTTGTCCTGCAACGCATCAACACGCAGGTGTTTCGTCAGCCAGAACTGATTATGCAGAATATGTGTACCTTCACTAAACATGTTCGCCATCGGTTACAGCACACACCCGTGAATCGTCGCTGGGAAGTGCCACGCGTACTATTAACCAAAAACGCTCATGATCACTGGAAAGATGCAGATGGCTCCTTTTGGCGGGCAATTAGCTTTATCGAAGGTTCTCAGTCCTTTGATACTATAGGCGATCGCTCACACGCGAAAGAAATTGGTTATGCCTTGGGGATGTTCCACAATCTAATCAGCGATTTGCCAGCAGAAAAACTCGCTGACACCCTTACCGGATTTCATATTACACCGCTTTATCTCCAGCATTACAAGGATGTTTTGGCGAAAGCTAGTGTGAGCCAATCTTCTGAAGTTAACTATTGCTTGCAGTTTGTTAGCGATCGCCAATCCTTTGCACATATCCTAGAAAATGCCAAATCTCAAGGTATTCTACCTCTGCGGCTGATGCACGGCGATCCAAAAATCAACAATGTCATGTTCGACACTGTTACCCAGCAAGCCGTTAGCGTCATAGACCTCGACACTGTTAAACCCGGTTTGGTACATTACGATATTGGTGATTGCCTGCGATCGGGTTGCAATCTTGCTGGTGAAGAAACCGAGAATTGGGAAAGTATTCATTTCGACACTGATTTGTGTCAAGAAATCCTACAAGGTTATCTTGCTGTTGCCAAGGCATTTCTTACGGAGAATGATTATGCATATATATATGATGCAATTCGTTTAATTACTTTTGAACTAGGACTGAGATTTTTTGCCGATTATTTAGCGGGGAATATCTACTTCAAAGTCAAGCATCCAGAACATAACTTGGTAAGAGCGATCGTCCAGTTTAAGCTTACCGAAAGTATTGAATCTCAAGAAATACAGATTCGTAACATTATTAAAGATATCAAATGAACGACCAAACATTTACTCTGCAACCCTTCCTCTCTATCCAGTCCTTTCCTAATTTAAAAATTGCAGGCAATATTGCTCGAAATGCTAATCAACTTACCATCTCCTATACCCTTGAAGGCGACTTAAAAAAAATTGCAATTGCTCCAGAATCAAATGCACCATCACGCCAGCATAAATTATGGGAAGACACCTGCTTTGAGTTCTTTCTTGGCATCAAGGATTCTCAACAGTATTGGGAATTCAATCTTTCCCCCGTCGGTCACTGGAATGTCTATCGGTTTCATGGGTATCGTCAAGGAATGCAAGAGGAAATAGCTTTTGAAAAGCTACCCTTTAACGTTCAAAATCAAGCTGATAGTTTAACACTGGCTTTAAATATTAATTTGGATAAAATTATTTTGGCAGAACAAGCCATTGAAGTTGGTATTACTACCGTTATTAAAGATAGAGATGGTAAGGTGACTTACTGGGCATTAACTCATAAAGGTGCAGAAGCGGACTTTCATCTGTGGGATAGCTTTATCATTGAGTTGCGATAAATTACAACAAGCCATCTATTTAAACAATATGTGAAAATTGAAATATGCAGATTCCTGAAATTAATCAAGTGGTCTGACAGATAAAAGCATATATTCTCAGCGTTATAGCGAAAATGCAAGGACAGATAAGACAGTTAAGTAATTAATTATTAAGTACAGATAATCGTAGAGGCACAACATGTTGTGCCCCTACCCGTGTACTTCATTTACCTGAAATACGCTGTATTTATGGATAGAGCGTGAAGATGGCAGATTTATGGCGTGGCTGAACTTGGCTACAGGATTTCTGTTGGCGTGCATCTGTTGCTGCGGTATTTAAATATTTGAGTAATGACATCCTTACGCTTGAGAATTTGGTGATACCGCTAAACCTAGACTTTTTTTTGATACTATGTTGAGGCCGGACTGTTTAAATATTGATTGACGTATGAGCAAAGGTACCCTGTTTGATAAAGTTTGGGACTTACACACCGTTGGTACACTTCCTTCAGGGCTGACGCAACTATTTATTGGGCTTCACCTAATTCATGAAGTCACCAGTCCCCAGGCTTTTGCTATGTTACGCGAGAGGGGACTAAAAGTACTCTTTCCAGAGCGTACCGTTGCTACAGTCGATCATATTGTGCCTACAGAAAATCAGGCGCGTCCCTTTGCCGATAGCTTGGCAGAGGAAATGATTCAGGCGCTCGAAAATAACTGTCGAGAAAATAACATAACTTTTTACAATATTGGTTCTGGCAGTCAGGGTATAGTTCATGTCATCGCTCCAGAACTTGGGCTGACCCAACCAGGAATGACGATCGCTTGTGGAGATAGTCACACTTCGAGTCATGGGGCATTTGGTGCGATCGCATTTGGTATCGGTACTAGTCAAGTCCGGGATGTTCTCGCTTCCCAAACTCTCGCCCTCTCCAAACTGAAAGTTCGCAAAGTTGAAGTTAACGGCACTCTCAACTCTGGAGTTTACGCCAAAGATGTCATCCTGCATATCATCCGCACCCTCGGCGTTAAAGGTGGTGTGGGCTATGGCTACGAATTTGCAGGTACGACCTTTGAGCAAATGAACATGGAAGAGAGAATGACTGTTTGCAATATGGCGATCGAGGGTGGTGCCAGATGCGGCTATGTCAACCCCGATAAAGTCACCTACAATTACTTGCAAGGTAGAGATTTTGCTCCCAAAGGTGCAGATTGGGATCAAGCAGTAGCTTGGTGGGAATCCATCAAAAGCGATGCTGATGCCGAGTACGATGATGTGGTCGTATTCGACGCGGCTGAAATTCCTCCTACTGTCACCTGGGGAATTACTCCTGGTCAAGGTATCGGTATCAACCAGTTAGTGCCTCAGCCAGAAGAACTGCTGGAAGAAGACCGATTTGTTGCCGAAGAAGCTTACCGCTACATGGATTTATATCCTGGTCAACCCATTAAGGGTACTAAAATAGATGTCTGCTTTATTGGTAGTTGCACCAACGGCAGAATTACTGATTTGCGGGAAGCGGCGAAAATCGCCAAAGGTCGCCACGTTGCAGAGGGAATCAAAGCCTTCGTTGTCCCCGGTTCCGAAAGGGTAAAGGAAGAAGCGGAAGCTGAAGGACTGGACAAAATTTTTGAAGAAGCTGGATTTGAATGGCGTGAACCGGGATGTTCTATGTGCCTAGCTATGAATCCCGATAAGCTACAAGGAAGACAAATCAGTGCTTCCTCATCTAATCGCAACTTTAAAGGAAGACAAGGTTCCTCTTCCGGTCGGACGTTGTTAATGAGTCCGGCGATGGTGGCCACTGCTGCGATTAAAGGCGAAGTCTCTGATGTGCGTGAGTTGCTGTAACCCCACTTCCTAGCATAGAGAAATCTCTTAAACTTTTCTTTCTTTCCTTTGCGTTCTTTGCGGTTTGTTTTCTATAAAATTTATGGTCAGTGAAGTTAAAACAGTTTCAGGGCGCGGTATACCCTTAGTGGGGAATGATATAGATACCGATCGCATCATACCCGCGCGATATTTAAAAGCCGTTACCTTTGATGGATTAGGCGAAGGTGTATTTATTGATGACCGGACAGCACTTAAAGGTGAACATCCCTTTGACCAACCCCAATATCAAGGTGCAAAGATTTTAATAGTCAACCGTAACTTTGGCTGTGGTTCATCACGAGAACATGCACCCCAAGCGATCGCAAAATGGGGAATCCAAGCTTTAATCGGTGAAAGCTTCGCTGAAATCTTTTTCGGTAACTGTGTGGCAATGGGTATACCTTGTCTGACAGCCGATGCTGTTACTGTTAAACAACTGCAAGACTTAGTTACTGCCAATCCCCAAGCAGATGTGACGGTGAATTTGGAAACTTTGCAAGTGCAAATTAGTGATTACACAGCCCCAGTTGTGATCGGTGAAGGTACAAGAAGTACATTTATTTCTGGGACTTGGGACGCTTGCGGTCAGTTAGTGGCGAATGCTGACCAAGTTCGGACAACGGCGGCAAAATTACCCTACGTCGGTTGGGGCAATTTTGCCGCGAGTTAATATTTTTTCGTTCCCTGGTTGTCAGCTAGGGAATGAGGAAATACCGAGAATTTTATAATCGTTCCGTAAGAACATCAAAACTTGAATCATCACCCCAAGTTACGGGTTATTAACCAATAGGCTTGGGTTAAGCCCAAACCTATTGGTTAAAGACGGGAAATGTTACTGAAAAGAATCAATTCAAGCGATCGCATCATTCTAGTGTAATCTGCGGTAGCAGGCATTGTAACAGTCATAGGATGTTGAACATAGGCTGCTTGTGGATTTTGAGTTGTCGTTTTGGAAGACCAGAACTTTACTACATCACCCCTCTCTCTTCATACTCTTTTTTTGGTGAAGGTATTGATTAAAGTATTATATTTTACTTATTAGATAGATACTTGTTTGAAAGTAAATGCAAAAATAAATGCTTTAAATTCAGTAAAAACAATTAGTAACTAACTGCATAAATTGATTTGTAGTGGCGACTTTGAGGTAGCTAGCAGTTTTAAATACTTTAGATAAAGACTCAGTTATTAATACTGCTTAAATATTTTGCTTTTGTTATTAGAATTACAGCATAAACACGGGTTACTATTTGATACTGTCATCTATTGAAAGCTATTTACATTCATTTGAACTTTAGCAAAAATTATTTAATAAGTTGAAACCTAGTTTACGCAAGGTATTCAGGAGCCGATTTTATTTTTTACATGACGTTAAAAGTCAGAAGATAGTAAGGTTTGCCTACAAAGCTCATAGTAAAGAAATTTTACAGAAACCAATATTCTGCGTAAAAGAAGGACATATCTCTGAAGTAATACTTAGCAGCTAAAAACTATAAGTTTTGCAGTTTGTAGATAGAAACTAGTACTTTTACTATTTTCTTAGAAATGAAGTACTAGTAACTCATTGTTCACTTAAACATTAAGAATTAGGAGTATTAATCATGGCAGTAAATTGGATTCCAGGCCCAGGGCCAACCAATGGAGCAGATAGAGGTACTGGTGATGCCGCTTATGATAGTTTCAGTGGTTGGGCTGGAAATGACACCCTCAATGGTGGCGCTGGTAATGACACTATCTATGGTGATGCTGGTAATGACTTGTTACTAGGTGGTGATGGCATCGACTTTTTATCCGGTGGGGACGGGAACGATACCATAGTCGGAAATCGGGGCAACGACACCTTCATCGGCGGAAACGGCAACGACCGACTCATCTGGAACAATGGTGACGGAAGCGACAGAATCAGCGGTAACGCTGGCTATGACGTGGTTGAGGTTAACGGCGCAGCTGTAGGAGACAACTTCCGCCTGCAACGAGATGCCCAAGGCAGAGCAATTTTTGATCGGCTCAATCTAGTTCCTTTCACCCTGACTGTGGATACCGCAGAGAGGTTTGAAATCAATGGTGGTGGCGGTGATGACACCCTTGATGTCAACGACCTAACAGCAACAGGAGTAAATGCGGTATGGTTCACAGGCGGGGCTGGCAATGACTTGCTTGATGGTAGTGGCACAGCTACACCGTTGACAGGCTTTGGCGGTGAAGGGAATGACAGCCTGACAGGTGGTACTGGCAATGACAACCTCTATGGTGATGCTGGTAATGATTTGTTACTAGGTGGTGATGGCATCGACTTTTTATCCGGTGGGGACGGGAACGATACCATAGTCGGAAATCGGGGCAACGACACCTTCATCGGCGGAAACGGCAACGACCGACTCATCTGGAACAATGGTGACGGAAGCGACAGAATCAGCGGTAACGCTGGCTATGACGTGGTTGAGGTTAACGGCGCAGCTGTAGGAGACAACTTCCGCCTGCAAAAGGATGCTCAAGGCAGAGCAATCTTTGATCGGCTCAATCTAGTTCCTTTCACCCTGACTGTGGATACCGCAGAAAGGTTTGAAATCAATGGTGGTGGAGGCGATGACATCCTTGATGTCAATAGTCTGGCAGGAACAGGGGTAAATGCGGTATGGTTCACAGGCGGGGCTGGCAATGACTTGCTTGATGGTAGTGGTACAGCTACACCGTTGACAGGCTTTGGCGGTGAAGGGAATGACATCCTCACAGGTGGTGCTGGCTATGACAGCCTCTATGGTGATGCTGGTAATGATATCTTGCAAGGTGGTAAAGGTAACGATGTTCTCACAGGTGGTGCTGGTAGCGATCGCTTTGTGTTCAACTCAGGCGCATGGTTCAATAGTGCTGATCTGGGTGTAGATAAAATTACTGACTTCAGCCGCACTTATGACAAAATTGTCCTAGATAAGACAACTTTTGTCGGACTTAATGATCTGTCTCAAATTAAGATAGTAGCTAATGATGTAGCAGCTGCAACTAGCTCTGGACTCATTACTTACAGTCTTGGAACTGGCAACTTGTTCTTCAACCAAAACTTGACATCACCAGGCTTTGGCACAGGTAGTCTGTTTGCCACCATTGATAACGATAACAAGCCATTCACAGCCCCACCAGTATTAGCAACTACAGACTTTGAGATCGTTGTGTAAACATCTCTCAAAATCTATAGAAACTAAGCCATATCTTCAAGCTTGCAGCTAAATCCTAATTAGCAACATTGATGATTGCTAATTAGAGATAATTTAATCCTCCTCATACTTCAAGTACGGGGAGGATTATACAGTTCAATCCAGATAGATACGAAAAACCTAAGAGTTGCTGCGATTGCTTTGGACAAAGAGGCAATTTTGGGCGCTCAAAGGCAAAGTTCCTAATTTATGTTTTTAAAATTGGATGATGGACGGGTATTATTAAAAATGCAGGTTTATTTTCCTACAAAAAATAATTAAAAAATTAAAAGAGAAAGTTTATTTAAAGAGCCTCTGGTAAATAAATTGAAGTTTGCTGTAGTATAATAATAGTTAGAGTTTTTACAACTAATAAATCGATCAATATGCGTTTACCTATCTTTATTAGTGCAACACTATTACTATCTCTAGGTCTGAATCTACCAGTGATATCCGAAACTAACGCAGAAAAAACACAATTTCAAACGCAAACGAATAATAACTTGAATTCAAGACGGTTAAGATTTAATAAGGGTTTGTGGGATCGGGCAAATATTTATAACTATCACATTACAGTTAGCAACAGTTGTTTCTGTATAACAGATGCTAGAGGTCCAGTAGTTATTCGAGTACGTAATGGTCAACCAACTTCTATCACTTCTGTAGCTACAGGTCAACCAGTTAATCCGCAATTCTTTCAAAAATACGATACAATTCCCGAACTCTTTAATGTGATTCAAGATGCTATCAACCGTAAAGCATACAATGTAGATGTAGAATATAATGCTAAACTCGGCTATCCAACTAAAATTAATATCGATTACGATAGTCGAATAGCAGATGAAGAAATATTTTTGACAATTGAGAATTTTCAGGAACTTAAAAAGTAGACGCTAAACTAATTATTTGCGCTCAATCTAGACCAAAAATGGGGGTAAATTAGCAACTCCAAAGCGAGATTTAATACTTCACTTTCCCCCAAAAAGCTAATAGCGATCTAATACGCTTGAGTTAAGGATTATTGGTATAGATAATTGGTCTTTCAAGACGCGATAAATCACATCTCTACATCTGGGTTTTCTTGCTCATTCTGAATTGTATTGGATAGCTATTAGCTTTTAATAAAAATTAACAATTAGATTAAGTTATGTTGATTTTGTGCAAGTAATCCTCAATTATTCAACGAATTTGTTGTGTTTGAGGGCTTGACTAAAAACAGTCACTTCTGATAGGCTCAAATTACTTGATAAGATTAGCAGTTCGTGTAAATTTATGCGCTAGTTGTGCTCAAAGTAACTTTACTAATACCAGACTAGAATTTAACTTTTTACAGATGGCTTAAAGCTGTACGCAAATCTGCTTATACCGATTTTTCACCATCAAAATGAATTTCCACACCGTTTGCATCTTGCTCAAAGCCGATACAGCGATGATTGAGGTGAATGATGTCAGATGGCAATTCAGATGCTAATACTTACTTTAAACGATACCACCAAATAGTCAGTAATGGTTGTCCATATTGCTCTAAATATTTAGTTGCGTTAGCCCGAATTGTTTCTCCTTGAATATTCTTTAAAACCGTGTGGTGAACCTCGTGTCCTAAACTTTTGAGGGTTTCGACAATTCCCGGTGCGTTGGCGCAGCCCGCCGTAGGCATCGCATCTAAAAAGTTCAAGCCATTGGGAGCTAGTTCTAGTCCAGTTCCAATCAGACGAAATTCTTGTGATTTTTCGTACACTTTAACATCTATTCCTTAGCTTCTAAGTGCGATCGCAGCAGCCAAACCGCCTGGGTCAGCACCGATTATGGCAACTTTTTCTACCATAAGTTTAGATAATTTATCAGTTAGATTTGTTTTCATTTATAAACTGAAAATAATAAGAATAGATTACTATATCAAATCCTGGAAATGTATTCACAAACAGAAATGTGTAAAAACTATATAAGTTATATTCAAATACTTGCTCTAACTAAAGTACAAGATTACCGACTTCTCAAATAAGTTGGTAATTTGAAATCGCGTGAAAATTTAGATCCAGAAGAGGGATAATAAATATAACTAAAAGACCATAACATCTACTACGATGGTCAACATCTAGGAGTTGTAATTGCTCAAACTTTAGAACAAGCTGAAACTGCTACCTCTAAGGTAAAAATTATCTACGAAGAAGCCATTCCTATAGTCACAACGGCACACACAGAGATATTTGCGAAACTGATATGCTCCCAATGATAAGCGCTATAGTCTGAGATAACTGTCACAAAACTAGATCAACCCATCCATTCCATAATTTGGAATTTTAAATTAATTATGACTAATTACACATTACAAGCAAGTCGAGAATGGTGGTCACAACAATGGCTAGATTTACTCGATTCCTATCGCTTTAAAAAGCGTTTAGAACGTGCGAGAAATTATGCTCGCCAAGGAAATGTTTTGAGCATCGAATTTAAAGGTGCAAAAGTATTAGCTAGGGTGCAAGGTAGTGAAGTAGAACCCTATAAAGTTTCCCTTTCCCTTGAACCATTTACCGATGAACAATGGGGTTATGTAATTGAAACCATGTCCCAAAGGGCAATTTTTGCTGCCAAGCTACTAGCAGGAGAAATGCCACAAAATATAGAAGAAGTGTTCACAGCTAATGGTCTTTCAATATTTCCATTTACCCTTGGTGATGTCCAGAGTAAATGCTCTTGTCCTGATAAAGCAAATCCCTGTAAACACATTGGTGCCCTGTACTATCAGTTAGGCGATCGCTTTAGTGAAGATCCCTTTGTATTATTTCAATTACGCGGACGCACTAAAGAGCAAATTATCAGTGATTTACGTCAATTACGTAGTGCCAAAATTCAACCCAACACCACAGAAACGCCCGATATTCAACAGTCAATTCCTAATAATAAGTACTCGGTAAAAATTGATTCTTTCTGGCAATACAATGAGCCACTAGAGTCATCTTTGGTAGTGATCGCACCATCTACCAGCGAAATGGTATTAGATGTATTAGGAGCAATACCCCTAGCGAAGGAAGAGGAAAATGCAGTAAATTCAACTTCGAGTGATGTGGTAATGAAGTATTTGAATACGGTTTACAGAGATGTAAGCCAAAAGGCTTTTTTAGCAGCGATGAATGTGGGAGGAAGCTGATAGTAATTCGTAATTATGAATTAGCTTGATTGGGTAGTTCAATATTTACCCATTCCCGCACGGCCCGACGAATTATCCGTCTGCAATTTACCCGATTTTCTTTAATCAGTTTCGGGAGATATCGAATTGCTAAAGTAGGAAACACTAAACTGTTCTCTGACTCGACATATTCCCCATTTTGTAGGAGATAAATCTTTAATTCACTAGAGTCATAACACCAGAGTTCTGGTACTCCCAGGTGGGCATAAATGGGAAAACGATTTAAAGACTTATTGGTAACATCAATTTCCAGTGCCAAATCAGGCGCTGGGTCTTGTCTCAAGTCCAGATCCAATCTACCGCGAATTGCAGCTTCATTCTGGAAATAGAAGCAGTTATCTGACTCTACCCCTGCCATTCGGCTTTCTCGCTTCCAAGTAGTCGAACCATAACTTTCATAGTCTAAATCCAGTACATCAGCGATTTCTTTGACCAAATCGCCAATTACCTGTTTGTAATGTTCGCGTTCTGGTAAAGGTGTCATAATTTCCAAAGTAGTGCGATCGTAAGCTAACCTTACTACCCGATGCTCTCCCAAGTCTTTTAGAAGATTTTCAAACTGTTCCCAGCTAATGTCATAAAGCATTACTCGGTCTGCTCGATTTTTGGCGACTGTCATTGTTACGACCTCCAGAATGTTTTATTGTCCAAACTCAAGCCTAGCCTGTTCTACCAAATCAGTGGTAACAAGCTCTTGTCCTGCTTCACGAGCTAGTTGTTCAATTCTGGCTTTAGCTTGAGAGCGGACAAAAAAGGGAATATTTTGCAATTTTTCCTTAGCTTCAGATGTCCATCGTAAAGCATCTATAAAATTGGAATCGCTCATGATATTAATGACCTTGGTAAGTCGTTCAGTTTAATCAATAGGTTTACTAATTTTCCTATAAAAAAAGCCCTTGCTTTTACGCAAGAGCTTTTAAATTATTTAGTTGTCAGTGATGGGATAAACTTTACAACCTAATCTAGGTCGTCCATAAACATCACTGGCTCAGTATCACGGTTAATTCCTTTCTCAAAACCACCAGCCGCAGCCCGTGCGCGACCAGCATGCCACAAGTGACCAACTAGGAAGAAGAATCCTAGTACGAAGTGAGAAGTCGCCAACCAAGCGCGAGGAGATACGTAGTTGAAGGAGTTAATTTCAGTAGCCACACCACCCACGGAGTTCAAAGAACCCAAAGGTGCGTGAGTCATGTATTCAGCAGCGCGACGAGCTTGCCAAGGCTGAATATCATTCTTGATTTTTTCCAAGTCAAGACCATTGGGGCCACGTAGAGGCTCCAACCAGGGGCCACGGAAATCCCAGAAGCGCATGGTTTCACCACCGAAGATGATTTCACCAGTTGGAGAGCGCATCAGGTATTTACCTAGACCAGTAGGGCCTTGGGCAGAACCAACGTTAGCACCCAAGCGTTGGTCACGAATCAAGAAGGTCAAAGCCTGAGCTTGTGAAGCTTCTGGGCCGGTAGGGCCAAAGAATTCGCTTGGGTAAACGGTGTTGTTAAACCAAACAAAAATTGAGGCAATGAAGCCCATCAGAGAGAGAGCGCCCAAACTGTAGGAGAGGTAAGCCTCACCAGACCAGATGGATGCACGACGTGACCAAGCAAAAGGCTTGGTAAGGATGTGGAAAATACCGCCAGCGATACAGATAAAGGCAACCCAGATGTGACCACCGACCACATCTTCTAAGT
Source organism: Nostoc flagelliforme FACHB-838 (assembly GCF_014698065.1). Classification (GTDB taxonomy): domain Bacteria; phylum Cyanobacteriota; class Cyanobacteriia; order Cyanobacteriales; family Nostocaceae; genus Nostoc; species Nostoc flagelliforme_B. Next base: position 782 of record NZ_JACJSI010000037.1, on the reverse strand, counting down.
TATTGACGCTGACAATCCAACCTTCGCCACCAAAAGGAGACTTGATTACATAACCGAAGATAACGGCTGGGTTCAATGTCGGATTGGTAATAACACGAACGTCACCACCGCCTGGTGCCCAGGTGTCATACAAACCACCAAAGAACATTGCCTTCAGCACTAACAGCAACGCACCGCATCCCAAAATAATCAAGTGGAACCCGATGATGTTGGTCATCTTGTTCTTGTCTTTCCAGTCGTAACCAAAGAAAGAAGAGTATTCTTCTAAGGTTTCTGGGCCACGAACGGCATGATAAATACCGCCAAAACCAAGAACAGCTGAAGAAATAAGATGGAGTACACCGACAACAAAGTAGGGGAAGGTATCGATGACTTCACCACCAGCACCAACACCCCAACCCTGAGCGGCGAGGTGAGGTAACAAGATCAAGCCTTGCTCGTACATGGGCTTTTCAGGAATGAAGTGAGCGACTTCAAACAAAGTCATCGCTCCAGCCCAGAATACAATCAAACCAGAGTGGGCGACATGAGCACCCAGTAGTTTGCCAGATAGATTGATTAAACGCGCATTACCAGACCACCAGGCAAAGCCTGTGGATTCTTGGTCGCGTCCAGTGCCGCCTAAAATATTTGGTCTATTAGAGAGCGTTACCACGTGGTAATACCTCCTCAGGGAATACAAATTGTTCGTGGGGTTGATCTTGAGGAGCCATCCAAGCGCGGATACCCTCGTTCAGCAAAATGTTTTTGGTATAGAAGGTTTCAAACTCAGGGTCTTCCGC
>NZ_JACJSI010000369.1 GCF_014698065.1 Nostoc flagelliforme FACHB-838 | reverse complement strand
TAATGCTTGATAATCTCCAGTGCTGGCTTTTCGTTGCAGCCATAGGTTGATTGTGTTTCGACTGATTTGAAAAACTTGCGCTGCTTCCGTTTTGTTCATCCCGTCTAACTCTATTGCCTGAATTACCTTCTGGCGTAAGTCGTAACTGTAAGGTTTTGGCATGAGCTTTCCTTGAGCTGAACGCTTCATCTGTATCTAGTTTTACTTTACTCACTAATTATACTGTTTGTCCTAACCGCCTTGGCGCTTGCTATAAATGAGATTTTGCAAGTTGAGGAGACGGCTCACGCGCCCTTGGGGGACGCTTCGCCTCAGATTGTTCAAGGCGTGTCAGAGAAGGAGGAAGACTCGCCTACGGCGAATGACTGCACATCGCTGATGCTTGTGGAAGCTGTACAGGGTGAATCTGCTTTGTTGTTGGCTGAAAATCAGGACTGTGGCGTTGAGCCGAAAGACTGTCATGAAGGCACTTGTTCCGCCGCGCTCGTCGCCCAAAATGAATTTTCTTCAAGTTTGGCGATCGCTAATCAAACACCAGGGCTTGTAGAACAAAGTAATTCCGCTCCGTTGTTAGTTGAAAATTCAGTTTCGGGTGGAGAAGTCAAAACAGTTTATGAGGGTGAAAGTTCCGCCATGTCCGTGCCAAATCCTGAAAAATGGTCACAGGAGACGATTGTAGCAAGGTCAAATGTGCGACCAGAGCGTATGCAAAAACTGAAAGTAGCAGGAAATTCGGGGCAGAATCCGGGGTTTGACTTTTTGCAGGAGTGTTGGGATGATCCGGCGCTGGTGATAGTGATCAAGAAGCTGGTGGCGAAGTTTCCGCAGTGGGGGGTTGCGATTGTTGATGGGGTGCTGGTGGATTGGAATCGGTAGCGATTACCATTCATGTCGTGGTTTCATGCGACATTTACGACAACTGACAACCCTCTGAGCGATGTCTGCGACGGGCTATTCGGTGTCGCGCTTCAACTGTCGGCGTATTCCAGCACCCGTTCCCATTCCCAACGCCATGCCGTCTCTAACAACATTTCCTTAGCGTTGGTGAATTAGATGAATTTAGAAGTTACGTATCGTACATAGCACTACATGGAATTTGGGTATTTCAGCCACGTTTAGTACCCAGGAACAAAACATTCTCTTATGTATTTGTTATTCAAAATCATCGTTTTGCAATATTTGAAATTGGGAAATGTAGGAAAAGTATGATGTTTTGTACCCAAGTATAAAACATTCTTTTATGTATTTGTCATTCAATATCATTGTTTTGCAATATTTGAAATTGGGAAATGTAGGAAAAGTATGATGTTTGGTAAGATCAGTTGACTAGCTTGCTGTTAGATAGTAAGTTGATCCTTAATGAAAGTAAATCTACTATTTTTTTTGTCCAATAAAGCTTTTTAAATACTTGGAAAGCTCGCCACTAATGGTTCAGATTCAGTAATAACTTTGAATTTGAAAAGATTTAATATCTTGGCAAACTTCGCTTGGACATCTGGATTTGGTTAATTCGCATTAAAGCTCTGAAAAACTTTTAGGGATTAAGTTCTCTCAAAGTTATAAAGGAATACCAAGTAACAATCAAATTCTGTATAGATAAAACTGTTTAAAGGATGAACTATGTGGTTAAATACGAGAGTAATTAAGTTTGTCAATGATTACGAATATAGAAAGTATGCAAAGTACCTGGGCTTACCTGCTTTTCATCAAATTCGGAGTATTGCTCCCTGGTGCAATCCACACGTTAATTATTCACGTAATTTCCGTTTAGATTCGCTAGAGAAAGTTTGGAACTTGCTCGATCGGCTATCAAGTCCGCTATCAAGTAAGCAATATCATTTATTGTTTGTAGATGCCAGTAAACATAATATTCCAGAAAATCATCCGAAATTAAAGTTACTCGGATATGATTTATTAGATATAGCAAGTAAATCACCTTTATAGAACTACCAACCTTGGACAAAAGCTTTAAAGCCGTTAGCTCAAAAGGTCAATCAGTATGGATTGTTCAAAAGGTCAGATGCTGTAACTGCTCAGGCTATTCTTCCCCAAGCTTGGTATAACCACCCTCATTCTGTGGTGAAAATTTGCACTTTGTTTGAAGTCTTATCTCTATAAGGAAAGATAGTTGATATCGCATATCTATAAGTTGCACTGCGAAAGAGGATCGGGGTTGTACAGTACTTTCGGCAGCTATTAGGTACATCCATCCTCAGAGATGAAAGCTATGCTACGCTACGAAAAACGCAAAGAGAAAAACTGTATTGCATAATAGCGAGAAGTTGAAATTATAGGTTAACGTACTAACTTATAGGGTAGTAGATTACGGTTTGCTATTACGCAATTACTTGGTATTTATTTGAATAAATGCGAGATATGAGCAGCAAATCAATAGGCTTTATTTTATTAACTCACACAAAGCCACGGCAAATTTACAGGTTAATAAATAAATTGAATATAATGTTTAATTATCCTGTAATTGTATGCCATCATGATTTTTCAAAATGTGATTTATCTGTAGAGATGCCAAAAAACGTCTTCCTAGTACGACCTTATATACAGACAGAATGGGGAGGTTTTTCTCTAGTAGAAGCTACGGTACGGGCACTTGAAATCATGTATAAGGCTTCTGATGTACCCGACTGGTTTGTGTTACTTAGCGGAGCAGACTATCCGATTAAAGCTGCAAGGCAAATATTGGATGAGTTAAACTCAAATCCATACGATGCTTATATTCAGTATGAGCAAATTACATATCAAACTTATAAGGATGATCTAATACCAAGTATGTTATGGTTGAAAAACTCCTATGAACGATATTGTACTAAATCGTTTATTTTCAATTATTCCAAAAAAACTTATGCTAAATTTAATCCAGAAATCCATTTGGAACATCCGTTATTAACAAAAGCTTTTCTTCCCTTTTCAAAAAAGCTTACTTGCTTTAGTGGTAGTCAATGGTTTTGCGCCAATCGCAAAGCTGCCGAGTATATTATTGATTTCCACACCAAGAAAAATGCTATAATCTCGCACTACAGTAAAATCAAGAAGTTTTCAGACGAGTCATATTTTCAAACTATACTTGCTAATGCATCCCACCTCAAGCTAAAAAATGACCGTCAGCGCTATATTGATTGGTCAGATGGAGGCCCTCATCCAAAGATATTGTTGATGGAAGACTTACCACATCTATTGGCATCATCTGCTCATTTTGCTCGGAAATTTGACATTGATATAGATAGCAAGATTCTTGATGAACTTGATATGATTATATCTGTATAACCCCATACCAATTAACTAGCTACTGGGAAATTAGTATTTTAGCTCTGTAGCTTGGCAAGTTGATAACTAGATTGTCTTTGCCTGCTTCTATTAGGGATTAATTATAGTGATCGCTCATACGGAACTGCGATCACTTCTCTACGGAATAAACTTGCCATCACTTCTATTGTTGAAGCTGCGGCTGCATATTTTTTATGCAATTGTTGTGGAGTGATGAAGGTAAAAATTCCGCCGCGCCCGTCGTAAATATTGTTGCGCGGTCAAATATGCAACCGGAGCGTATGCAGAAACTCAAAGTTGTGGCAAATTCGGGGCAGAATCCGGGGTTTGATTTTTTGCAAGAGTGTTGGGATGATCCGGCTTTGCAGATTGTGATCAAGAAATTGCTGGTGAAGTTTCCGCAGTGGGGGATTGCGATTGTGGATGGGGTGCTGATGAAGTGGAATGAGTAGCGATGGCTACGCTCGCCGCAGGCATCGCAGAACTTTTTAGTTTACTGAACTTGAATAACTCAACCACATTTCTTTGCCTTCTAGCTAAAAGTGATTAGTTTACCGAAAAAGATTAGGTAACAAATAGGTCGCCCCAGTATATAAAAGGTAAAAGGCAAAACCGAAAAACAAGGTATTCAAAACGGTGGCTACATAGCCTAAGCACATTAATATACCGTCAGATTCAATAGTTGCAACTGCCAAAAGTAACATTCCCACAGCAGGAATAGGATTGGTAGCAGGAGGATATGGCGACATTAGTAGTATTGCTAACCAGGTGAGACATATTCCATTGAACCGCCAAGTTAATGGATTTTCGGCAACCTTCTGAAAACGCGGACGGGAGATTTTTTCTAAGACTTTGGTCACACGTTGTAAATTTTTCAACAGTGTTTGAGCAAACCAATTAGGGAATTTAAGGCTGGCAATTTTTTTCGGCAGCCACGGTGTACGCCTCCCCAAAGCCATCTGTCCTGACATCAACAAGCAAGCTACACCAAGAGGAGTGCTTAATCCCGGTGGAGTGGGTATTAAAAATGGTAACACCAACAATGCAATCACTAAGCTAAAACCCCGTTCTGAGGTTTCTAAAATCACGTCACCCAGAGTCAAAGGTTTTTCAGCTAAATGTTGCAATAATGACTTTATATCTTGAGAAAATTTTAGGGTCATAAAGCTTCAGGTAATGGGTATTGCTCAAATAATTCATCAAACTTTACTGTAATCCAGACCCATAGTTTTGTGTCTGCATATTTTGACATCAGTATTTTAGTGGTTTTCTGGTAGTAATATTAGCCGCATTTATGATTAAGCAATACTATGTTTACGGAAGTTTAAACTCATACATTAGTTGTAAGTGAATCAAATAAGACAGAAAAATAAGTAAAAAACTAGAGAATTTAAATCATAAGCTGATGCGCGTCTAAAGTATATAAACACTCTTGATGGTCATTGACTGTTGACTGTTGACGGGTTTTCGGTTAATAGTCATCAGGTAAATGTACTAATTTTATGCGTAACAGCTTAGAGCAGATAAACTGAAGCTTATTCCTCAGACCCTGGAATACTTATTGCGACATATTAATAGTGATTTGGGTCAATTTATTTTACCGATTGTAGTCTTTAGCAACTAGCTGAAGCTTGCTGATTTGCTCCGGCGTTAAAAAGTTCTTGGCTGCTGGTGGCATAGTTGCTTTTAAACGACTTTCTCTTATTATGCAATTTAAGTGCCGATTAGCTTAGTCATGAAGTTGCGCCCCGTCCATGTGTTCGCCCCAAATTTGTTCCCACAAACCAGAAGGAGCATCATAAAATTGCTGAATTTGCTGGTCAAGTGTTACGCTCTTGAAAAAAGCTGTGTTAAGGGATTTCCAGAAAATAAAATGCTATGAGCCTAGCTTTCGCACCGAAGGAAGGGGCGAAAGCGGCTCAGTCCTTGGGTTGAGCCAAAATATATTTGATACGGCTGGGCATTTTATTACCTGTAGGTGCATAGGACAAAGCCGAATTAAAAAAACATACACATTAGGCTACCATGTGTGTTTTTAATTAGAATAGGGTTTTTTGCTTTACAGGGATAATAAACTCCGGTTTCTGTTCTCTGGAGAAATTTACTGATTTTCCCTTAATAAGCTGCCTTTGCTCTCCGAGGCATACCGAATGCTTCCGGAATGCCTAGTGCTTCGCCACACAAACTTTGCGTGGTGGCAAGCAGAGGTGCGAAGGGGCAGGGGTGAAAGAACTTGTACAAATCTCTTCTCTGCTCCTCTGCTCCCCTGCCGGCCTCCACCCAGCAATTTGGGTTTGGCAGACTACTAGCTAGCATGATTGAGTTTTTGAATTTGAAATTTTCAATTAATTATGACTGTTGCTCGCACAATTTGTTTGGGTTTTCTAGCTGTCATCACTGTAGGCACTATTCTGTTGATGATGCC
>NZ_JACJSI010000368.1 GCF_014698065.1 Nostoc flagelliforme FACHB-838 | reverse complement strand
CCTTCGTTCTCTCATCTCAAATGGATGTTTGAGTGGTTTCTCCGAAACACTAACTTTGATTTTGCGACTCTTCAAATGTACGGAGCTTTTTCAGAAATCAAATACTAGTCCTATAGTAATAGACCTTCATACATAAAGCTTCTTTGTGCTTGCCACTCTTATTAGATACACATCCAATATTTCTATCTTTATGAAATGACTGACTACAAATGGCACAAAAATAAACGTAACTCCTTGAGCTAAAAGGCTTTGGGATTTTAGATTACAAAGAAGGGTTGCAGGTTTAGGGTGTGGGAGTCTCGTCTTAGACATCACTAACTATCATTAGCTCAACCTTTGTAATACAAAGAGAAGTGCAAAACAGTGGTAAATATCTAGTCATAATTTAGATATTTACCACCATTTACAGGTCACGTAAACATCTTTACCAAAAGTTTAAAATGTAGCCTAATGTAAAATCTAATACATCCTTAAATGAATATAATCTGAAGTTTATTTTTCAAATAGATGTATTTTATTCGCTTATGAAAATTTCTATATCTTGTGAAGTTTAGTTTTGTTATTGAAAAATATGCATTGTTATTTTTTATCTTGACAAAAACGCAGTTTTTTGCTGTGCGATAAACAATTTTGTGATAAGCAAATATCACAAAAAATACATAAATTAATTATATATTTAAGCTGAGGACATCTCTGATCAAGCAATCATCAAGTTCATATAAGCTTCACATAATGCTGTGAACCATAAGAAAGCTGCTTATTAGCTGCATTAGCAAGTTTTAACTATGTCAACTGATGCTACTCTCGAACTCTGATGCCATAGCTAGCGGCGAAAATTCTATGTGTTTTGTTGCATTTCTAGCCAGTAGCGATCGCGTGACCAAGTGCTGTATCAATTATGTAGAGTCGTTTGACAGCACTCACTTAACAACTGGCTCCTGCTAGGACACCAGAAGCGGGAAGTTTGACCGTATCCCTCGTACAACTTCTTCGCTGTCCCGTTGTCTATAACCCAAATTCCAGGAGATGACAAATCGCCAAAAATGACAGAGGTTTATCTTTCTCCATATTCAGATGAGAGAACGCTTAACAATTTCTCTTCCACAACAGTAAGATAAGTCCGATTTACCTTCCCCAACGACTGCAACAGACTTTTGACTGTCTCCCCCAGCGAATCTAAATACACTCGACTGATGCGATCGCAAATCACCCGCATCTGCTCACACTCCGCAGGCAGGTAGTTGAAGGACTTCAGATGTTGCAACCCAATGGTGTACTCGCCATCCCACATCTCCAGGGTGCAACTGAACTCATTCACTGCGCTGACTATCCCCCAGCAGCCACCCTTACCCCTGAGTTCGGCGTTGTCTTTTGCAAGAATTTGGCAGACTTCGCCAATTTGGTATGTGTTTGGTACTTTCGTCCTTTCCATGATGCGCTGCACCACATCTTTGACAATTCTGGCTGGCGGCACTTTTCCCCCTGCCTGCTCCACCGCTTGCCGCCATACTTCTTGCTGTTCCTGGGGTTCAAGTTTAGTCATCGATCGGACTTGGCGCTCACTCGTGGGCAGAATTTGTGATCCATTAGTTGTCAAATTCTCATTTTCCACATTTTGACAACCAATGGTTGTCAAATTTTCATAAACACCTGCTGCGGCAATCAAGTAATTTGACTGTTGGCGACTATGAGCAAAGCGATCGCGGCAATATTCCTCAAATGTTTTATGCGTGGAACGGTACAGTCGTCTGTCCCTCAATTCTGTCAGCGCTTTCCCCGCCTCAAAAAACGCTCTTTCCACACGCCGCTCTAGATGTAGGCGATCGCGCTGTTCTTCCTCTGTCAACTCTGGAACTTCAACAGCAGTAACCGTAATCGTTGCTGAACCTGGGTCTTCTTGCTGGGAGATATCCTCGTTTACAGAGCTAGCTGCTGAAGTTGAATCGGTAGATGCGGCAGAGATGGCTTTGTTGCGTCTAGAAGGTGGTTGAGTCATTATTCCACCCCTTTAATTCAACAATATTTTTTCAGAGTCAATTGCAAAGTAGATTTTAGAAGTAGTTGATAACTGCTCCGGCATAGCCCGCCGCAGGCATCGCTTCTTTGGAAAAACTGAAGGTAGGGCAAGAGGATTAATAGTCTGAGGGTTAATCGCCATTAGAACTTTCTGTTAAATTAACCCCAGGAATATGCTGAATCCATTCACCTAAGCACTCTTTTAAATCCAGCCCTACAGCATTGGCTGCCCTGATGAGGGTGTCTAAAGGTACACCCTTTGTATCCTCGTTTTCAATTCTATTAAAATTTGCCCCGCTCATTCCGGCGTAATCACCAGCTACGGTTAAACTCATCCCCGCAGCTTCTCTTGCCTTTTTCAAAGCAGTTCCGATACCAGTAAACTCCACTTCAATAATAATTTTCATTAAATCCATAATCATACGCCTCCAAAGAATTATCTCTAATTTAAACCATTACGCATTGCTTGACAAGCATTGCGTAATACGTAATAACAGATATATAAAGAAAGCGCCCCGACTGCGAATCTAAAGCGCTTTCTGTCCCGTTAGGAACTTAACCAATCATGACATATCCAACTTATAGCCAACAACAGTTGCAACTGAAATCCATTGCGCGGCTCAAGCAAATCTACAGCGAAATTGGCTGCACAGTCGAAGTAAACGATAAACGTTGCAAGGATGCTTGGATTAGTGTGATCGCTGATTACCAAGCCAGCAAGATTCAGAAAGTCACCCTCGCTGCCCCCGACAACCAAGCCCTCGCCCAAGCCGAACTCGACAGCTACATCGCTCACCAAACCCAAGTTGTAGCTCCCGAACCTCTCAGAATAGTCGAAATCTCTTTTGACCATCACGAATATTACGCTGGTAATCAACTGGTAGCCAGCATCAGCCATGACGACAACCACTTAACCCAACGCTGGGTAGTCATGGTCAACGATAAAGAAATATTCCGTGCCAACACTCCAATGCGTTGTCATCGCTTCATCTGCACTCACTACAAAGATGGCTCATTACCTGTGCAGGAGAAAGAAGCAACACCCTGCACCACTGGTAACAAAATCATGGCGCAGATTTTCAACGAATGCGAGAAGTTTGGCTTTGAAATCCTCAACGAGGGCATTTACCAGAATGACGAGAAATTAGGCGAAGTCGGACAAACTGATGGTGGCTGGTGGTTCACACGCGCAGCAGACGAAACCCAGCGCGTACCCTGTGACTCGGCAATGGAAGCAGTTCAATCGCTGTCGATAGTGGACGTGTCTACTGATGATAAATCCATTTTTGATGAATATTTTTTAGAGCAACCCTTAGAACAGCTAACTGGCGATAAATTGCAACGGCTGCTGGAAAAAGCGGAGTTAGTAACAGCGTAAGTCTTGGGCTTCGCCTGGGAAAAGGTTAAAGGTATTGGTTAAAGGGAAATTTCTTCATTCCTTTCCCCCTTACCCTTTCCCCTTTTCCCTAAAACACATTCCCTCCATTCATTAATCACAAATATGCAAGCCACAATATCAATCCCTCAACACTGGGGCTACCCTCGCTTTGCTTTGGGACAGCGTACAGAACAAGGCACGATTCTAGGACTTTACTACTATCCCTCTGGTACAGAACTGGCTGAACAATTTGATGAGGGATGGCGTTATGCTCTGATGCCTAACAAGAATTCTGATGAAATATCGTACTTGAAAGAGGATCAAATCCAACCGCTTACACCAGAAGAATTATTTCAGCAAATTACCGCAGAGATTGACTTTTATCAACAGCAAATAAGTATTCTCAATCGACAGTTAACCATACTAACTAGAGGCGCAAACAATGGCTAACTCTACAGACAACTTTGACCGTAGAGCAAATCATCTGCTGCGTTTACTTCAGCTTTGTGGTGGTTGTGTTCCATTGCATCGTTTGCAATTCCAATTCTCCGATTCAGTCATTCAAACACTGCTGGATAAAGAAGTGGTGCAAGTACAGAACACGGGACGCGGCTTTTTGTTGGAGATTGCCGAGGATTTTAACTCTTAATCGAAGAGGAAGCAATTATGAAACTTTACGCTAAGACCATTGCACAGACTTTACCTGATTGGGCAACTATCGTTACAAAGAGTGCAGATTTGATTGAGATTGAAATCAACGATGAACATCCTAATTTTCAATCTCTGCTTGAAGAGTTGGAAACGGAGATTGGGCCAGGAACATTCGGTGTGAAAGCTGAGGATTTATGTTCCAGACTCGGCTTTGAAATGTCTAACCCCAATCTGCACCAGTTAGTTGAACAAGCCCAAAACTTTCTATCTGAAATTGCTACGCATCCAGACTACAAACAACTGTTGTCAGCAGGGTATCAGCCAGATTTAAACATTGCCGATGCTCAGACTGCGCTCACCTATCTGCAATGGGAGTTAGACCGTAATCAAGAACCTTCTGCCTATTAAAAAAGCGTTTACCTGAATGAGTGCCTTTTATTCAAGTGAACGCACGGAAGTTTCTCTCCCGCTACAGAATTCCCATTATACACAGAACACCAATCAATGAAACTTTAACCGAGGTGAACATGGTTACTGAAATTAAACTAGGTTTATGCAACCCTCCCGAACCCATTTATTTATTTGTCAATCAGGGGGAAGTAGACGGGGAATCATTCGTTTGGTACAAGTTCAATATCAGCCAGGATAAGAAAATCCCTGTTACCCAAAGGGCATTAACTGGGTACTTGTCAGAACTCCGATTGACAACTAAAGAGTTCAAAGGGAAGGACAATCTGAAGCTGGATATTGTTATCAGTGCCGATGAACTTTATATCGTCAGAACTGGTATTGAAACCAACTTTGCTAAAAGCTTTCTTCTAGCTGCCTCATTAATCCAAGATTTTTCTAAGCCACTAATTATCGTTGTTAATGCTGGCGACGAGAACACAGTTTTCTGCAATCTTTATGATGCTGCAACCAAAACCAAGATTTACAGGGAATGGAGTAAAGATTTGGATTGGGCAACTATCATTCATGACATCCAATCTTTATTGGGTACAACTTCAAACTCGATTCCCGAACCCCCGTTGACTCCACCAAAACTCAGCGTGGTTCCTCAACCAGTACACCCACAGGATTTGCGAATCAAAAATATTCGTACCTTACTTAATTATCCTCTTGATTTAGTCAAAGAGTGGTTGCAATTTCAAGATGTTGACCGCCCAAGTCTACTTGATATTAGCCAGATTAATGAACTAATCAAAACCATGTGTTTAGCTTGGGCAGCAGACAGGTGTGAGCATCCCAATCATGCTGAGTCTTCGTATCAAAATCAAGTTGTTGATGCTGTTGTTAGCGGTGCTGATGAATTAACGGCAATCAACAGATGGATGCAACAGTTACAGGCAGTAAAGACTGGGGCAGTGTAAATCAAAAGTCAGAAATCAGGATTCAGAATATTTTTACTTCTGAATCCTCAATTAATCAAGCAGGAATTACCCATGAAAGTCATCGTTACAGTTGTTGAAAAAATCACAAGTGAAGCGCACATCGATATCCCTGATGGGCTGAGTCAATCCGCAATCAAGCAACACATAGTAGACCGCTACAACACCAGGGTCAGCGCGTCTCAAACCCTATTGACAAGCGGACTTGCCTGATCAGCAATCAGGTCGGAAACAAAGTGTCACTATCCGAGCTAGGGTAAGATTTAATCCATCTAGGTGC
>NZ_JACJSI010000367.1 GCF_014698065.1 Nostoc flagelliforme FACHB-838 | reverse complement strand
TTTAAGTTCTTCTTCGCTCTCTGCGATTTCAATCTTAAAAGGGCGGCTCATGGTTATTTTAATTTATAGAGTTTGTTTTCTCTATTATATGCACCTTCATATAAAATTGGTATTAGTCTTCCTGATTCTATTTCCTCTCTGTTACTTGCCAACAATGATTCAATCTGTTTTTTTTTTGTAGCAACGGCCTCAATGTCCGCCTTTGGATTCAAGGCAGTAGTTTTCTTCCAACTAATTCCTGCTGCCTCAAATAAACCGTAATAGCTTCGTTTCGATTCGTAGATGACATCATATTCAAATGCCAGTTTGTACTCCAGTTCACCAAGCTCCCAAATCTCTTTAGTCTGCAACCAACTTAATACTTCTTGGAGCTGTTCATCGCTTAGGTAACTCTTTCTACCTTTATAATTTAAGCGCAGTCCACAAATTCCATACTCCTTGTAAGCAAGATCCAGCAAGTTATTGAACCAACAGATACATCTAAAATTGTTTGAATTTCCTCATACTTATAACCTTAATAAACCAGTTTCACCGCCAAAGCTTTTCTTACCTCACGGGCATCTGGACGACTATCGATAAACCCTTGTAATTCTGCGTTAGCGAAGCTCACCGAAGGTATCGCCATTTCTAGATGCTGGTCTATCATTGTTCGTTATTAGACAGATATTTATATCCGTATTATCCCACAGTCTTTTTCAGAAATCAAATATGATTCCTATAACTTTTGTTGTTATATACGAACCTCTAGTGAACTCACCTACGAGAATATACGTAAGTTTTTGCTTTTTAGAGCAAATTTTAAGTGGAAATGCTAAGAGGGTGTTTGAAAAGTTACCAAAGGTGAGATTTTCTGCCAAACGTCTTACCATAATACGAATCATGGCAAGGTAGATAAACGTCTCCGAAGTTTGAGGTAATAGTTCATAATCTTTGTTCAGACGCCTATACCCATTCAGCCACCGAAGGTTCTTTCTACCACCCAACGTTTAGGCAATCAAACAAAACCTTTATGTGCATGGGGTCGCAGCACGACTTGTATTACAGCACTTTCGTCTGCTATGAGGTACGCCCACAGTCTCAAAAGTTAGGATAGAAAAGGGATATGGGTAAAATTGTGCTTCATAATAGCCGAAAGTGCTGTATCCATCGGCAGAAATCCATTACCCATTGCATAAACGGGTTGCCATCGTAACCACCATCAACCCAGATAGTATTCAGGCGGTAGGCGGTATGGTATTTCTTTAAAAATTGTTAGAGAAACTTGATCAAGTCCTTGCACAAAAGGCTCTCCACTCCCATATCACTCTGGAAATTAACAAGACTCTATCACGGCATCTCCATAAGTTTTTAGATAATGTTGTAAAAAATATAACAACAAACAATTGGTTCCCTACTACGCTGTGGGAGAAATCACAGAAGGACACGGCGTAATGGTTGACCGTGCCTATATTGGTAGTGATTCCTATAAGGAAAAATCCTAATCAGCGATAATCTAATCTACAAGAATGGTGGTTCAGGTATCCAGCTTTTCAGAGCGGATAATCCGATAGATGTCTTGCACAACACGACCTACAAAAACTCTCAAGTTTTCACAACTATGTGGTATCCAACTTTCTCACGCCATCCATTCAGTCCACTGTGGGGCATCTGACACCAGTTGAGCAAACTTTTCCGCGTCAAGATCCTCAAACTCCAGCATCACGCCGCAACGCTCATCACTCGTTAGCGTACTGAGTAATTCTTTGACCGCATCAACCCCATTCTCTACACGTTCAATCGCTAACTGAGCATAATATTTAACCCGTTCCCACCAAGAATCACTGAGTTCTTCATCCCCGTCCATACCCCCCCGATTATTATCTCCATCTTCATTAAGAGGGGGTGTGGACGGAGCATTAATCCCATACTGAGCCTGCATTCTAGCCGCATAAGCCGCATGACGCTCTTGCTCCTCGTGGCGTTTTCTTTCCCTGTCCTCCCGTTGCCTCTGCCGATAATCAAGCACGTTCTGGATAAACACCACATCCTCAGTATTCAGCCGATAATACCGAACCCTCTGACCGTCCTCCATTGGTCTTCGTGACTCAGTAGACAAACCCAGTTGCGACAGATACTGCCCCAAAATCCAAACTGGAGACTCCGATAGCGGGATGGTCAGATTGAGAATCCCCTTAACGTGAGATGCGTTGCGTTTGGAGAACTCAGCCAAAGCCTGAATCATCGCCTCGTCCCCTTTAATCTCAACCCCAGCCATTAGATCCATCAACACAGCCCTGAGTCCCAGCCGATGACGCATTAACCACGCGGTAGAATGATTACTCCAGTCTGTGCAAATAGCTAATCGCTCCCGTTCCGATTTATCGCGTTCGGCAACAATAGCTGGTGGTGGAACAAACTCCCGCCCCTGTTCATCGGTAATCATTTCCCCAGGCGTTGCCAATATCGCTTCAAGTGCAGCAATCTTTTTAATTAACCGCCCAGAGTCATCTTTCTCCACCAGTTCAGGGGTAACGCTCATGCCGTAAGTGTCCTGTATGCGGAATTTCTCACACTCCAGCACCTCCTCCGGCTTGAGATAATCCTGATGCTGCCTACTGGTGTAAGTTCTTCTATCAATATCTTTGGCATTGGCAACTTTGCGATAATGTTCTTCATCGATGGCAATACCAGCTGCCTTCATCCAGCGCGAAGCACTTTCATCACCACCATCCCTCACAGGCACAATCGTATTGCCCATTTCTTCAAGTAGCGATCGCAGATCAGAGCGAAGATTATTAATCGACCAATTGCGCTGTGCTTCAATTTGGCAAGAGGCATCCAATGCCCAGTCCTTCTCAGCCCCACGTTTGCCCGTTTCTTGGTTAATGCGAATCAGAAAAGCGGTCATCTCGTTTTTCTGAAGAATCTTTTCTTTGATGCGACGGGCATTGGTTTCGGCGTAACCAAAGGGAGGACGAGGAGCCACCCAAACATACATGGGGACATCAGGACGATACCGCCATAATTGCTGGGCGCATTCTGTAGCCGACTGTGAAACAGCATGAAACACACCAAACACGGCATCAAAATGATAGCTGGAAATATCAACCCCTGTACTGAGACTGGGAGTAATTAAAAAAGCGTCAATATCCTTAATGGCAATGTTAATCTCCCTGATGAAAATCACATTCTCTTCAGAACCGCTATTTTCTGAGTGAATAGCCCACACCCGTAACTTCCGGTCTTCGGCTGATTCCGGTGTATCATCAGCGTCATCAATTGCTGAACCATCATTGAGCGCTCTTTCTAGCTTCTTGATAAACCGCTTGCTGTCGCTGACCATCATCAACTTTTTACCCAGCATCAACTGAGCATGAAACTCGGCAACGATTGCGCTGCTGTTTTTACCTTCGTACCAATAAACCTGACGACCGCCGGAGCGATATTCATTTTTGATGATGTAGGGTTTCTCACCAGCCGGTCGCATTCGCATAAAAAACTCAATGGTCAAGTCATCGAGGTGAGCATCTGCCAACACTACCAATTTGGCATTGTAAACCAGATACTCCAGCACTTCTAAAATAGCCCCTCGGTGTTCTTTGCAGGTTTTGGATTTGAGCAAATGAGCAAGATACTGGCAGGCTTCATCAATAAATAGAATGTCATAAACCTGTAAATCGTTTGCCATCTTATACAATGAGTCTACAGTGATACTCAGTGCTTTGGCTTTAGCCCAGTCACCGCAAGAAATCGCAGAGTACATGGCAGTTTGCAAGTGATCGCTAAGATTTTTCAGCAAAGTAACCCGATGCCCATTGTTCAAAAAGCTCAAGTCTGGGTTATCTTTTCTAATCATTGCCAAGATTTCAGTCTTGCCAGTACCCATGTCGGAAGCCAAACCAACTAACCCAGATTGAGGCAGGGAGCGGATGACTGTGGAAAGATAGCGGGTATTAACGACAATATTGGGTTTGAATTTGTGAAGCCCCCTGGCGCGATTGACGAAAAATCTTTGGCTTAACTCGCTGATTCTCAATGCATCAGCAATCATCGTGGACACTGCTTTATCTGCTTTTTTCTCCAAAGCTACAACCCAATCATCAATTCCTTTTTCGGGGCCAGGCAGCAACGCTACTTCACATTGACAGGCAAGTTGGAGAATGACTTGACAGGTGCGACGAGTAGCAGCAAAAACCTGCTGTTTGGTTTTGGGTTTGTTTCGTAGTCGAAAAGGATAACGAATTTGCGACCCTTTTGTGCCATTGGGACTAAATCGGGGTGCAGGTATTCTAAATCTTCCTTGCCCACGCGACCATTCCAGATTCCAGGGAGTGCGATCGCTACATATCCCAAAGTCAGAAGACAAGCAGCCTTCTTCTCGCCCTCCGTAAGGCATACTGGGATGGAGGGGTGTGCCATGACCCAAGCCCAGAAACCCAGTGCTTCACCTTCAGAGGTAACGGTGATATGTTCTGGCATCGGTACGTTATACCGCAGGGCTATCAAGCGCCAAATGTGCAGAGGGACTCTCAGGTAGGTGACTCGGTTGGGAGTTTTGGGGGGTGACTCGTATTTAACGGGCTTTTGGGTTTGTTCAAGGGTTGTCTTGTCCCATTCGAGCCTTGGGTAATCGGGTTTCATCCGTCCCCAGTCCATCGGTAGCCAATCTTTAAGCGGGTCGAGTCCACTAACCCACCATGCGCCTGACTCTGCGTGGGCATATCTTTTCAAATACCCGTCCCGTAATCGCCCATCGTTGCGTCTGGCAGTTTGGGGTAGGGCGTATAAAAGGTATTCGTATACTTCCGAACCACTTAAAGAGCGGACATTTAGCGCAGTAAGTTTGGGGTCAACGGCGGAATTGACCACCCATTCATGCCAGTGGTTTGGAGCTAATTCACTGTTCGGATTCTGATGTGTATCAATTGTGTGGCTCAAATGAACAGCATCATTTTGGTTCGAGGAGTCACGTAAATTTAGATAATGCTTTGGTAATTCATAATGAGAATTGATGAAGTGATTTTTAGGTACAGTTTTGAAATCAGTTTGTTTTTTGAAAACTTTTTTTGAGGTTGGTTCAGAAGTATTGGGTATTTTAGGTAAGCCATAATTAGGATCTAATAACCGACGACGTTTTGCTTCTCCCATGATTTGACTCCTTTTTGAGGGAATAAGATAGTACAAACAAACTAAGAAGTTGTGATTGTAGATGACTTAGAAAAAATCAATTGCACGAAAAATGGATGCTGTCAGCCAGTGAATCTGATATAGAATCAGGGTTGACAGCTTTTTTGAAGTGCTGTTGTTTCTCTGCTCTGATTGAAAAAATCAGAATTATCTGCTTCTGGCTGTATGTGGTCGGAATGTGAGATTAATACGTGTGCTAACCACTTTGTTAGTCTTTGGAACCTGATGCAGATGTGTAGACTGACAGCCAGGGTGCATCACAAGCAAACTGCCGTGTTCCAGCCAGAAATCCGTTGGTTTGCCATTTCTCGGTTTGATTTGGAATTTGCGACATGAACCCAAGCTGACTGATACGATTGCAGGGTTAGATCCCATCGATGGCTCGTTGTCTGCGTGCCAACCGATGCTGTCCTGGCCACTGCGGTATTGATTTCCGATGACGATGCGGAATTTGTAGCCAGTCAAAGCGGTGATTCTATCTCGTAACTTAGACAGAGCATCTGTCCAAGTCATGGGTTTCAAAAATACGCTGTTGGAGTAAAGGTAATC
>NZ_JACJSI010000366.1 GCF_014698065.1 Nostoc flagelliforme FACHB-838 | reverse complement strand
GTTAACTCTTTTTCCGATTGCTTGATGTGCTGCCCCATTTTCTCCACCAGTTCTTTGACAATGGCTGGAGTCTTTTCCCAATCTAAGTCGGAAATTTCGATTCCGTAGGCGAGACAGTTTTCATTCATGCCTCTTAATCTACCATTTACGTGTACTTATTTTTTACAGTAGCAGGATAACTCCTGTGAACGTTTACGAATCGTTGATACCTTTAGGGACAAAAGCTTTTTACGAGAATGCAGATATAGAGCGACGTTTTGAGTTGGCACACTCAGCAGGAATCGGAACGCCAGAGTGGGATAACACGCCGACTCTAGTTGATATGGAACAGTTTTTCAAAGCCGATTGTATTGATTTAGGTTATGAGGATGAGAATGTTGAGAAGGCGCTCAATTATATACGCTTACGACTACAGTACTGGCAGGCAAGCTCAATAGGAAATGCGATTTGTAAACCTTCAACTTTCCAAACAGACAGTAAGCTAATTACGTTTGCATTAACGAATCTGCAATCGGATAGAGAAGCAGAGGTGTTCGGGATGTCGGCGTATATTGCGGCATCGAGACAATCACTATCCTCGACAAACAGTATGTTTTTCATGGATGAGGCGAGCGTATTGTTACGGTTCCCGTCGTTATCTAGGTTGGTAGGTCGTAAATGTGCTACGGCTCGCAAATCAGGATGTCGCATTGCTCTAGCTGCTCAAGATGTGATTTCGATTGCCAAATCAGAAGCTGGGGAACAAATATTACAAAATATGCCTTGTCGATTAATTGGGCGAATTGTCCCAGGGGCAGCGAGAAGTTTTTCGGAATTGCTTGGTATACCGAGAGAAATTATAGATGTAAATGAAACTTTTATGCCAAACATCCAACAGCTATATACGTTATGGCTACTGGACTACAACAACAAATATATAAGATGCCGTTATTATCCTTCATCTCCGCTTTTGGCTTTGGTTGTCAATGGTAGAGAGGAACAAGAATCACGAGATAAGTTTAAAAAAATTTACGATGATAAGTTCACTTGGGTGGCAGAATTTTCTAAGTATTATGTTGAGTGCATTAAGCAAGGGAAACCATTATGAAAATCCTTACATCAGCAATTCAAAACAAGATTTTGCTGGCAATATTGGCAGGTGTAGTATCAATTGGGAGTTTTCAAGTATGGCAATACAACCAAGCGAAATATGAGAAGTTTATTGCTGGTCAAGAAAATAATTGTAAAGTGTATATAGAAATGGCAGAGGATTCAGTGAAACGTAGCCCAAGCTTGAGAAATTTCAAATACAACAATGTAGTGAATCAGGGAATAAAACAACCCGGAATAAATTCTGAATCCGAAGTAGACAGGAGATATATTTTGCTTTATAACAAGCCTGTTTCTACCCTTCCCGCAAATGCTCTGGTTTATGAGAATGGGTTTTTTAAAAGTTTATTATCAAAAGGTAATTATCCTCCAGAGTCCTTGCTGGTTGACGCAGTTTCTTTTGATTTAAAAAATCGACAAGTAACTGTTAGCTCAGATTGTGCAAAGAAACCTTTTGTAGTTAACTTGGAGAATTTATATGAAACAGTTCAGCCAGTGGATATTGATATCAGGGGCAGTAATTCAGATTTGTTTTTCTAATATGACAGTAGATGCAGCCAATGCCGATAACAACAATTCAAATAAATCTGTTTTGAGCCAGTTTCAAGAAATTTACAACAGTTTGCAAGTTTCGATAAATAACTATCAAAAAGAATTTACTAAAGCAGTAGGAAAGCTAGAAGCAGAATTAAATCAGGCAATTCAATCTAGTGTAGGGGATTTAGGTGTTCCCGACCCCTTGAAAGCTGGAAAGAATATAGAGAAAGTTTTTGAAAAACTAGATACTGAGCTACTTGAATTAGATCCTAAAACTCAAGCTCAGGATGCTATTAGAGAATGGGATCAGCAATATACCCGTGGTCAATCTCAATCAATTTTGGGTAACGAAGGACAACGGGTACAAGCTCAAGAAGCAGAAATAACTAATGACGCAATAGGGCAATCTTCGGATAACGCTAATGCTGCACAACAGGATGTTATTACTCAAGACATTTTAAAAAAGATGGCTGTTCAAAATTTCCAAACGGCAGTAGTTAGCAAATCAATTCATGCAGAAGCTCAGAAGCAATCACGTTCATTAGCTGCTGCAAATATTAATCTTGCCGATATTTCTGGGCGCATGGATGAGCAAGCAAGACTTGAGCAGCAAGAATCTAATGCAGCCGCGAGAGAAATATTACAATCTGCTGCTGCACTAGATTCTTACTGGAAAAATCAATAAAG
This sequence comes from Nostoc flagelliforme FACHB-838, assembly GCF_014698065.1. Lineage (GTDB taxonomy): Bacteria > Cyanobacteriota > Cyanobacteriia > Cyanobacteriales > Nostocaceae > Nostoc > Nostoc flagelliforme_B. Next base: position 3,452 of record NZ_JACJSI010000366.1, on the reverse strand, counting down.
AGGCGAATGGGGATAAGGGGCGGGGGGAAAGAAAAAGAATTGAAGTTAAAACTTTTCCCCATACGATGCAAAGCAAGTATTTTTAAATATAAAGAATCTTAAAAGAAGATAATACTCGCCACGTAATGCGATTTCAGCGTAGAACCACTCTTATTCTCTTATTTTTAAATATGTATGGGGCTTCTTCCCCCATTTACCCTTCCCCTTTTTGGTAAAAATAGCTGATTAAATAAAATGCTTTTAACTATCCTTTTTGCTCAATCAGCAGGTCAGCAGCCTGGACAAAACACAGGTGTTACTATATCAGGTGAAATAGTTGACGGAGCTATAAACGGGGCAGATATAATTTACCAATCTTTTGAAAATGATTGGGCAGAGCTAGCATCTGGGACAAGTTCTATTTATACAGCTGTTGTGGCTGTATCGATGTTGGTTGCAGTAGTTTTAGTAAGTTTTGCCTCTTTGGGCTGGTACAGAAAATTTGCTGAAGAAGGTTTTTCTTATAATTTTGTAAATGAGATGGTTTTTCCGTTGTTGGTAATTTTAATGCTGACTAACAATGGTTTTTTATTGGCTAATACCACAATCGCTCTCAAGGATGTGTCGGCTAATCTAAACAGGAGTATCCTAAGTATTACTAGAAACGGTGTAAGACTGAAAGATGCTATCAGGAATGTGAACGCAGATCAAAGTTTCATCTTAGCTACTCAAACAGCTTTGGCTAGATGTGAAAAGCTTAAAGATTCTGAAATAGATAGTGATGGTAAAATAACAAGTCCTAGACAAACCTGCATCAAAGCAAAAATAGAAGATGCTCAACGAGAAGCACAATTAGCCAGAAAAAAAAGGGGAATGAGTTCAGGTTCGGGAAGCTGGAACCCTTTGGATATTGGTGGTGAACTTGTCAATAGTGCAATTCAAGGTCTTGTTTATGTGATTCTGAGTGGTTTATCCGCAGGTTTCCAATATATAGTGCAATTATCCTTTTTGTTAGTTGCTTACGTTGCACCTATATTCTTGGTATTGTCTTTGCTGCCTTTTGAAAGCAAGCCCCTTTATGCGTGGTTGTCCGGTTGGCTAGGTTTGACACTAATACTAATTTCATACTCGATAATAGTAGGTATAGTTGCGAGTGCGATAGTTGACAAACCTTCAAGCAATCCATTGTTGATGCAACTAATACAAGCAATTTTTTCGCCATTACTTGCAGTAGCCATTGGTACAGGAGGGGGGATGTCAGTATTCACAGCTTTTACTAGTGGAATTAAATTCTCTGTGGGATTAAGAAAATGAGGCTATTAGAAAAAAAAGAATTAAATTTCACGCCAATATTTTTGATAGGGAATGCAGTATTACTGAGCCTAGTACTGTTAATAGAAATAATAAATTTTGCGAGAGTGGGAACTATAGCCAACTCGAAAGCACCAACATTAGTAGAATTAAATGATGGAGAATCTATAAGAGTTAGGGCGATACATAGTGAGTCGAGATCGGCTCAAGCCATCAGGTATTTTGTCGGGCAAACAATGACAGGGTTACTGAGTTGGAATACATTGCCAAAAGTGACTGGTGACTACGATGTAGACCCTACTAAAAAATTAAAGCTTGATGCGGGTGTGCAAACAGGGAATAGCAAAATTACAACGAATGTATGGGCTACAGGATTTGCGTTGTCAGAAGATTTCCGTGCTGAGTTTCTGAAAGAAATAGGAAATCTTACACCACCAGATGTATTTAATGGTACGACTCAATCAATTTTAAAAATCACTTTACTTAGCGAACCTAAAAAAGTAAAACCAGGTAAGTTTCAAGTAGATATGGTAGGGGAAGTAATAGTTTTTCAGAGTAATAATATGGTTGGAGAACCAATAGGGTTTAACAAAAGTGTTTTTGTGAGAGTGATAGACACACCGACATTACCGCAGATTTCATCTGAGTTTCAGCAAACAGCTTATCGTGTTCGCAAAGCAGGTTTAGAAATATATAAAATTCAAGATTTGAATTTATGACACAAACGCAAGAATCACCAGCAGTAAATAAAAGAAACGTTCACCAATAAGAAGAGTCAGCAGAATTTTTAGCAAAAGAGCAGTCAGACACAGCAAACCCAGGTTCTTTGGATAAGAAAGATAAAGATTTCGCCGCGATGAATGGGGTAAGTATTCAGCTTGAATCCTTAGCCGATACAGAAGCTCCTGAACCAGAAGAAATCACAACTACTCGTACAATCCCACAAAACCCACTTTTAAAGATGGCTGTGATCGGTGGGATAATACTTGTTTTTATAATGATTGTAGGCGGACTAATTAATGGTTCTATGAATGCCCTGAACTTTTCTCCTACAAAAATAGAATCACCAAAAATAAATCTTGAAACAATAGAAGAACCAGCCAAGGATGAGACAGGACAAAATAAAACAGCTTTAGCTTTGACTAGCCAGAATGTGGAATTTAAGAAAATCCGCGATCAAAAAGCACAAGCACAAGCAGAAGCAACACCAACACCTAGTCCGACATTCACACCTGTTCCGGTAGCTCCACCACCACCAACAAGAACAATACCTCAGCGTACACAACCAGTAACAGTTTCTAGAAATCCCTCTCCACCGAGAATTAATACAGCGACTACACGCTCACTAGCAGTTTCTCAACCTCAGCCTCAAGCAAAACAGGTAGCACGAGTAATCCCCAATGCAAGTTCGGCTGTAAAAACTCAACAATTAGACCCGATGCAACAATGGCTTGCTGTTGCAAATGCTGGTAGTTTCAGTAGTTCAGTCAACTCTGATGATGAACAATTAAACCCCAGTGGGATAAAAGGGGGAATAGGGTCAAGTACAGAAATTAAAAATCAAACTACTGCACAAACAACTGATTATAATACAAAGCGTATTTTAGTTGGTAGTACTACAGAAGGACGGCTAGAGACACCAATATTTTGGGGGACTAGTGATGATATCGGTCAAAATTACCTGATTAAGATATCCCTTCCATTGAAAGCATCAGATGGTAGTGAAGTGTTACCCACAGGATCTTATCTGGTAGCTCAATTGACTAATTCAAATGGCTCAGGATTTGCCCAATTGCGTGGGGTTTCAGTTTTAATTAATTCTGATGGGAACACCCAACAAAAGAAACTGCCAGAAAACGCTGTTTTAATCATGAGGAAAAACGGCAGTTTTCTAAAAGGTGAATCTCGCAGAGGTAGTAATTTAGGAAGTGATTTGATGTCGGCCGTAATTGCCGGGGTTGCCAAGGCTGCTGAGATCCAGAATCGCCCAACAAGTCAAACCAACATTAGTTCTAATGGATTTTCTAGTAGTACAACTACTAATGATTATAAAAATATAACCTCTGCTTTTGGTGAAGGTGCATTTAACAATATTCTCGAAGGTATTAAAGCATCTAATCAAAGTCGCTCTGGGCAATTAAATAGCCAAGAAAAAGTGTTCG
>NZ_JACJSI010000365.1 GCF_014698065.1 Nostoc flagelliforme FACHB-838 | reverse complement strand
GACACATTTGGCGATGATACTATCAAGGTAATTCATCATGATGAATTACACGATTTAATAAGCGTGGACAGTCCAAGTTTACCTAGATGATACGCTTTCCATGAGCAATACAGGGCGGAAAAAAAAATTAGCATCTTTCAACTGTGACCAAAGGAAGTGGGAGCAGTTTATCGCCTGTTGCAACTCGAAAGGGACGACCGCAACAGCCACGCTGCTCGAATTTATCGAACTCTACTTAGGCGATTCCCAAGATAAGGTTGATGAAATAGGTGGTAACGATTTAGACGAACGCCTAGATTCAAAGATTAAGGCAAGTGTAGAGAAGTACTTGGTTGAGAGTAATAAAAATCACAGCAGTTCGACTAATGAAACGATAAGAGCTATTTGCGAAAGACTTGATAAGCTCGAGTCAGAGTTTTCAAATGAATCTAATAGCAACCAAACCACAGCAATTGATAATCTCGCCAATTTAGAACAAAAAATTGAAAAGATGACAGCCCGAATGACACAGTTGGCTGAGGCGATCATTAAAATTCAAGACTATCTCAACAATCAACAAAGGCGGGGACAGAAATCGTACTACAATAATTCGTCATTCAAAGCGCATACTCCTAGAATGCAACCGTTAACTGAAGAAGGTTTAGCCAAGAGACTTGGTGTAAGTGAAGAAAGTGTACGCAAGGAGCGAATTAAACTCCCCCCACCGCTTTTTGTAGCATGGTGTAAGAGCAAAGATAGATCCGGTATTGGGTGGGAATTTAACGAAAATACGGGATTATATCAGCCTGCAAGTTAGTATTTTGATTAATTTCAACTTGTAGCGGCAAATGTGCGCTCTGCTGTTGCCAATTTTAATTTTTTAAAATGTGATTATTTCACAACTTGACAGCACTTCGTCATAAACAGTTAGTGGTTGTGTTTTTAAGTGATTTGGTAGTGAATCATCATCAAAGGTCAAAGTAACAATATAAGTATTTTTGAGACTAAGAGATGATTTGCTGATATCGGTTATTGCCGCACTCATGCCACTTCGAGTCCCAATCAAATACCTTACTGATTGCCCGATCTTTAACTCTGCTGCTGGAATAGCCATAGATTTTAAAAGTGTACTTCAAGAGTAGTCTGGTTGGATGCGACCGTTGTTTCCATGCCCAACATGGGTTTTATTAAAGGCGCAGAACTGCGTCAATTGCTGAATCAATCTCGTCAATTGCGGTAGCCTCATAGTGATAAGTATTAAAACGAAACTTACCAACAAGTTCGGGCTGTTTTGACGGACGATAACCATACTTAGACTCATACATTTGTAGTGCAAGACTACCAATAGTAGTCATCTCTCCTTGTGTTGCAGTCAGTTGGCGTTGTTGTAGCCTAGAAGCGACAGTAACAGTAGACGCAGATGTTGTCGCACAAGTGGTTTTTCTGGTGTTGCTCAAACTCTGCCAGATTTCACTAAGTTGCTCAACAGGTGAAATGAGGAGATTGGTTAGTCCAGTAAAACGCTGGGCGGGTTTATCAGTAGCGACAGCAGTTTTCAATGCTTCATGCTGCCCAACTGCGATGAATGTACCCATTGCGCGAGTCATAGTCGTGTAGAGCAGCTGACGGGTTAACATCCGGTAATTAGCCCTGACCAATGGGAAAATCACATAAGGAAATTGGCTACCTTGACTTTTGTGGCAAGTTATACAAAACGAGTGCATAATTTGCTCGAAGTCTCCAGGATAATAATTAACAACTGCGCCGCCCTCCCAAGAGATCGTAACCAAAAATTTTTCCGTCTCCACAGCAATAACCTGACCGATCTCGCCATTCATCACAGGCGGGACAGTTTCATAACGGTTTTTCAGCTGGATTACGCGATCGCCGACTCGGTAGATAACTGACCCAGAGACAACTTGTGGTTGATTTTCTTGTTTGGGATTAAAGATAGGGGCAAGAAGCTGATTGAGATTGTGAACTCCACAGTCTCCTTGTTTTTGGGGCGCTAAGATTATTAGTTGTTGATTTAAATCAACACCTGACTGGCCGATAGCTTTAACCAACTCAACGATGGCTTGGGAGGTCGCTTGGGGCGAATCTTTTTGAATCATTGCACAGTCACCGACATCCATCCAACCAGAAACTTGATTAAAATTGTGCAGTGTAGGGACTATGCCAGAATTGACATCATTAGCGGCATAAATAATCGGGCTTTCGTGCCGTTGGCGATAAATCGTCTGTAATCTTGTTGTTGGCACGAGTTCAGAAACAATTAAATCTCGCAAGACCATTCCTGCGCCAATACTGGGCAATTGATCAAAGTCCCCTACTAGTACAATTCTGGTTTTTTTGTCCAAGGCTTTGAGTAGCGAATTGAACAGAAATATATCAACCATTGAAAATTCATCAACGATTAGACAATCAAGATTTAGAGGATTATCCTCGTTATAAAGAAAAACCTGTTGATGTCCCTGCCATTGCAATAAACGGTGAATGGTAGTTGCTTCAATGCCTGTAGCATCTTTCATCCGGTTAGCAGCTTTCCCTGTTGGAGCGGCAAGTGCAATCGTTTTATCAGTATGCATGAACCATTCAATAATGGTTTTCAGTACATAAGTTTTCCCTCGACCAGGGCCACCAGTAATAATGCTAATTGGATGTTTAGCTGCCATCATCAAGGCGCTGATTTGTTCATCACTTAAACGTGAAAGTTGGCGATAGTCAGTAGTTTGGAATTCGGCTAACCAGTGTTCTAAATGTTCAGTGGGGTGAGTTGGTTGCTCAAGGAGAGCAAGAATCTTCAAAGTCACAGAAAGTTCAGCCCGATAAGCAGCTTTGAGATAAACACTATTACCAACATCACCCGAAACTAAAGTCCCCTTTTCGAGTAACTGTTGAATGATTGTATTTAAAAATTGAACATCGGGCGTATGCTGTGGTGAAGAAAGCAGGGAAGTGGTAATACTTACTAATTGCTCAGACGGTAAAAAACAATTCCCTTCACGCAAGCCGGATTTTAAAACATGGATTAAAGCTGAGATATAACGAGTATCGCTGTATAGCGGGATACCAAGAGATATGGCTAACTCATCAGCAGTCTTAAAACCGATGCCGTCAATGTCATCAATTAATCTGTAAGGGTTGTTCTGAAGTACATTTGCAGTTTTGTGTCCGTAATAGTCACAAATTTTCAAAGCTAACTTCAATGAGGCTCCCACAGTCAAAAGTTGGGTAATCACTCCAAAGTTCGGGTTCCTTTTACTATCTGCCCAAGCTTTGGTAATACCATCAATACGATACTGAGTTAGCCCGGGAACAGTGTAAAGTTTTTCGGGGTTGTTATCTAATATCGATAAAGTCTCACTTCCAAAACAGTTGACCAAAGTTTGAGCAGTTTTCTTGCCGATTCCACGAAATAGTCCACTTTCTAAATACGCCTCGATTTCCGGCAACATCAGAATCGGAAATTTTTCGACTTGAAGGAGCCTGATCATGAGTCAAAGAGTAGTTGAGAGATTCTGTTCTTCTACAAGGGTAGCTCTAAAGCTAACTCATCGTCCCAAATCGAAAATCCAATTGGCTTACGAACTCTAAAGAATCTCCTTGTGTGATGGATGAAAGATGTTCATGGGTGATCGCCTAAAAGAGATTTGACATCCTCCCCGCCGTAAACGATCGGGGATTCTGGAGTAATGAGTAATAAGTAAGAAATTTTACTCATTACTCCTTACTCCTTACTTTAAAGCCGTGCTGGAAACACGGGGCTTTAGACCCATTCTTTTGGTAAAGAAATGTTTCTGTTAACGTCATCAAATTTGGCTTCAATAGAAGATTTAGTCATCTACTAAGTTAATGGGAGTCAAGCGATGGCGTACCTGCCCTTAAGATGTGCGATCGCCTGTTGCATTGCAAATACTTAACCCTCCAAAATATAACGATGATTGATTAAAAATCAAGAGACGGAAGTACGGATTAAAATCGTACTTTTATCTATTTATTTGTCATTGCTGTTTGTAAGATAGTGGAAGCAATTCTCAGTTCGCAGTTAAGCATGGTAGTTTTGGTAAGAATAGATCGGGTATTGTGTGGGAATTTAATGAAACTTCGGGATTATGTGATTTGGGAAGCTAGTCGGGAGTATCCAAATGTTTCTTCAAAGTGTAGGGGCAATCAGGAGTTTTGATTCCACTGGCGTAAGGTAATTTATAGGATGCCCAAAGCTGCCACCGTAAAACATCAACTCCAATAGTTGAACTACCGAATTGTACTCGACAGTCTTTATCTGGGTTTTGTATAACATTTTTGATTATGGTATTTATGGCTTCTGTCTTGAGATTATTCGGTATGCCCATTAGTAGCTTTGTAAGCCACTGTTTGATTTGTGGTGACTGTAGCCAGTTTTTGATTTGGTCATCAGTAGGAGTTAGGCGATTGGCTAATTGGGTTGGATTTTCTTCATCTTTGTTAACTTGACTTTTTGGTTGGAATAGTTGCTGAAAATGAGCATCTGTGTTTGACATAAAAATGATTGGTTAAAAGAGAATACCTCTATTATAGATAAATTGGATAAACCCGATAATAGCTAATGTGTTTTGAAAAAGTATTAAAATAAGCAAATAAAAAACTTTGCTCAATATTTCCAAAGTAAATTATAAAGATTTGACCAAGGAATTATGTTATAAATATTAAATAAGTTCCTTATGCAAGTATCAAATAAATACTATGCACCCAATAGAGTTTAAGAAGAAATGGAAATTAAGTTATCGAGAGCTTGCTCTGGTTTTGGGATACGAAAGCGAATACACGACCCGGAACTGGAATATGCCAGGAGAACATAAACGGAATCCTCAGAATGTTGTTCGCGTAGCTTGTCGTCTTTTAGATGAAAAGTGGGAAAGGGAAGGAAAAGCGCTCGATTCTTATCTTTAACCAGTTTTTTGTCGCCGCTAATATTTTTTAAAATGACACTCCCCCGCCACGAAAAAAGCGGGTATTTTTATATGTAGTTGGAAGTTCCAAGAAGTTCTAAGCACGAATGGAAACAAGGGGGTTGTCCTGCCAGCATGAAGAACTAACAAGATTAGAAGTTGCGTCCTTGCTGACACCAAAAGTATCTGCAAGGCAACTACAAGCCTATTTGAATATAGCTCGTAAGTACTTGCCGGAGTTCAAGAAATTCACCAATGAAAAGACAGGTGGATTAGATGGTTACGCCAAGCTATACGAGTGCCACATCGCAGTACTTCAAGAGATTCGCTCTCTAGCTAGAGAGCATACTTTAGCTGATGTAGAAAGCGAGTTTCAACAAAGAGCATCGAAAACCCGAAAAAATTGAAGAAGAATTCAGAAGTCAGAATTCAGTCGTCAGAATTAATGAGTGTGGGATTCAGACCCACCACTGTATTATTGACCACTAAATCTCCGATTTAGTGGGGGAGTTAAACCCGTTTATTCATCCGCTACTGGCACAGAATTCAATTCTGTTAGCGGATAGCTAAGGTTTAGCCCATTCTGACGACTGACGCATATATTCTGTTCGTTAAAAATAGGAAAGATTTCAAATGGGATTTAGACTCTATCTGAAAATTTCGGTTGCCCGTAAATAGTTTTCCAATGGTTTTTATCTAGTCAAAAAACATGAAGAAAGGAGCGATTATCTTGGCATCTAATAATAAATTTCAACCCCAAGTCAGAACACAATCTCAAATTGTGGCGAAAGCGATAGGTAGATTAAGGCGTAAATATCAGCATCATATTTATGCTGTAGGTGTGACTTTAATAGTTGCAGGTCAAACAATGCCAGCCCATGCGTTTGGACTATTTGACCCAACACAAATTGCATTGACG
>NZ_JACJSI010000364.1 GCF_014698065.1 Nostoc flagelliforme FACHB-838 | reverse complement strand
CGCTCTAGTCAACCAACTCCATCCTTACTCCCCAAAGTTCCTACTACTGATTAAGTAATAAATGCTTCCTATACATTATGTGTCTTCCGAGATGATTTAGTCTTAATTTTCATCGATGAGCTTGTGTGTTTAGTCGCTGTAGCTTCTTCAATCATTATATTTTGCTCGATTTCAGCAATAAATTACCCCCATGAACGATTACCAAAGTTTCCTTGGCAGACTACTAGTGCAAGTAGATTTAAATTTACGAGTGAGTTCTGTCATTCTAATAATTTTTTACTAAGAAGGAATTATCCCTGGGGGTTATGCCTTCCTTGTGTTCGTTCATTCGTTCGTCTTTGAGACGGTGGTAAGCCACGACTTGATTTAAAGAGGAGGTTCCTCAACGAGCGCTCGTCAATCTGAGCTTGCTATCCAGCGCCATTAATATCTGGTAGGCGGCCTTCACGCGAGCCGGGATGGGATAGTTTTTGTTTGCCATCATCACGATACCGATGCCCTTGACGGGAACAAAGACAACATAGGCACCGAACCCATTCGTCGAACCGGTTTTGTTGATCAACACATTCTGCTGCGGTGACAGAGACGGAGCAAGTCTAGTCACCACGTTGACCTTAAGGCTCACTTGCGACGAATTCCCCGCAAGCAGCCGGTCGAGATTTATTGGATAGGTATACATCTCCCATCCCAGTGCCTGCGTCATGTCGCCGACCTTGAAGTATCCGATGTGCGTTCCGGCAATCGCGCGTTGGAGAGTTTCGTCCAACTCCATGCCGTTCATATTTGCCTCGACGAACTGGATCATGTCGGAGGCAGTTGTCTTCACGCCATAGGCTTCCGAATCCAGAACGCCAGGACTGACTCGGATCGGCTTGTTATCTTTCGAGTAGCCATAAGCGTATTTACTCATCTGGTTTTGCGGAACTTTAAGGTAAGTACGCGTCAAGCCAAGCTTCGGGAAAAGCTTCTTTTCCATTAGCTCATCGAAAGGCTTGCCTATGCTTCTGGCGGCCAGATAGCCAAGCAAGCCGATGCTCGGGTTTGAATAGAGCCGACGGGTACCAGGCGCATAGCTCGGTCGCCAGCCTTTATAATAGGCAATCATCTCCTGTTGATCATTGACATTTTCTGGGAACTGTAGGGGTAGACCGCCCGCCGTATAGGTGCCAAGATTGAGAAGGCTAATTTTGTTGAAACTGCTATCGGCGAGTGCAGGCAGATATTTGCTTGCGTTATCCAACAGAGACAGAGTTCCACTCACTTGCGCGTAGGACGCGAGGGTTGCTGTGAATGTTTTGCTGACCGAGCCGATCTCGAAAATCGTATCCTGGGTGACTTTTTGTCCGTTCTCCTTCGAGGCGACACCGTAATTAAAGAAATATCGCTTTCCCTGAACTGTAACCGCCACGGCCATCCCCGGAACATTGTTCTCCTCAATAATAGGCCGAATCGCTTCGCTGACGGTTTGCTCAAATTGGCTTTGGTCTTTGCTATCGGTAGCTTGGGCGCATGCGCCCAAGTAAAAGCTTGTGGCAGCAATAATTCCAACCTTCGCAACGGAAATCTTTCTCATAACAGATACAGTGACTTGATTAGATTTGCCCCCATCTCAAAGTTCCCAATTTATTTATCTAGTAATTCTAATCTTACGGGGCTACAACTAGAGCGACGCTCCTGCATCGCAGCCTCGTTACTTTACGTTCGCTCTAAAAGCGAAACTTAGTCCATCGCCTCCCCAATCGATTTTGTCTCTTATTGCGATCGCGCAAAAACTTAAAGTTGAATAGTACTGCGATCGCCAGAAATCCCTTTTGAATCCAGCGTCCAGATAATTTAGTTTGCTCAGAATGAAGGTCTATCATCACAATCGAGATTATTGCTAAACGTAAATTTGGGAGAGGAGCATGTGTAGCTTTTTCGGTAATTAATTACTAAAAAGCCGCACATACCAATGAATTTTGCTAGTTTGCTACGACTGGAGCGGGCATCATGCTCTGCATAAATAACATAGCCTTCTCGACCAACTCTGCCCCCGCTTTTTCCGGCGATCCGGTATCAAATGGCGGAGCGGGATTGTACTCCAGCAATAGTTGAACGATCTTGGCGATTTCTTCACCATAAAGGATACTAACGATCGTCAGACCAAAATCAATCCCTGCGGTTACGCCGCCGCCAGTAATCCGATTGCGATCAACCACGACTCTCTCGTTACCTACTTCTACACCCAATTTGGCAAGTCGCTCTCGTCCCGACCAGTAGGTAGCCGCGCGATAGCCAGCGAGTAGTCCCGCCTTAGCTAAAAAGATCGAACCGCCGCAAACAGAAGTTACGTACTTGGCGGTGCTGCCTTGTTTTTGTAGAAATTCCAGTATGTCTGGATCGTCTTCTACCGCCTCCTGTAGGAGACCGCCACCGATGCAGAAAATATCTAATTGCGGACAATTGGCAAAGGTGGTATCTGGTAAAACCATCATGCCATCGTCGGTTTTAATGGGATCGAGAGTTTTCCAGATCCGATAAGTCTTGACACCAGGAAGCGGGCTTAAAACCTGCTGTGGCCCAATAATATCGAGCGATGTCATACCGGGATAAAAGATCAAACCAAGAGTGTACTTTGGGTAGTCAGTCATAAATCGATTTCCTATTGATGAGAGCAATAAAGCTGATAGTGTCTATAATAAAAATGGAAATTGATCGCGCATAGTCCTCGATCAGGTACTCTTTTGACACTATGGTTGCCTCCTTAAAGCCTTTATTTGCGGCGATCGATTCGGTGAAAGACGAACAAGATTTAAAAACAGATGTCACGTCAAAACTGGGCGAACACTTCGCAGCTAATCGCTCGGGTATTTTTTTCTTCGACCAATTTCCACAGCTAGACCCTAACCTTCGGAAAATTCTCAAGGTTGCTTTGTCGATCGAGCGTAATCCCCTCGCCCGTTATCTCACAGAGCGTCACGCACCTGTACATGAAGGCTTGGTGACATCACCCAAGGTTTGGAAGATGATTTGTCCTCGTCCCGACCACTGGCATGTGATGGCTGGGCCAATTGTCGTTCGCGGTCAACTGGTGGGTTCGGTGGGTTGTACTCGCGATAAGTCGATGCCTGCTTTCGACACCCAAAATCTAGCCGATTTGAGTGGGATCTGTTTGCACTTATCGATCTGGGCGGCGACAAAGCGATCTCACAGTGTTTCCGCTGGAAAATCGTCATCCCCATCTGGCAAAATTAAGCTATTAACAGCGCGTGAATTACAAATTGTCGAACTAGTTGCTTTGGGGCGCACGAATGCCGAAATTGGTCAGGAGTTATGGATTACTGAGAATTCAGTTAAGCAAGCTCTAAAGCGAATGTTTCGGAAGCTGGAAGTTTCCTCTCGTGCTGAAATGGTGGCACAGCTCTCAATACGGTTCGGTTAAGAATATTTGTAGGTTGAGTTGAACGAAGTAAAACCCAACAAACCCCGCAAAATGTTGGGTTTCGTTCCTCAACCCAACCTACACATTTTTATTTTTTGGGCTTAACCGAACCGTATTGGCACAGCTCTCTGCTGATTAGAATTACTCGATTCTCCAAAGGAAAGGCTACGCCAACGAACCGAGTCTATCGCTGCATAATCTAAGTCACTATAAAAATGAATTATTCTCGAAATCGCCGGAGATTTTTGCTGGCTAAGGCGATAAAAATTTGACTTTTTACTTATTTGATAAAGCAATATATTACCCTAAAAAACCTAGTGTGGTAAAACTTACTAGAGAAGACGACTCTCTAAATTAGCTAAGTAACCCTTGGGGTCTCTGCGAAATCGATATTGTTCAATTCTGGCAATGCGTAGTGTTTTTGCAGTTGAGAGCGTAATTCGAGCCAAGTATGAATATCAACTTGTGCTAAATCAGATGCGGTAAAAGATTGAAGCTTAGTAGCGATGGCACAGGCAAGTTTGACAGAACCACGAATAACGAGGGATGAGGGGGCAACCTTACGACCGGTACAACGACGTTGATGATGACGTAGCATACCAAAAGCATGTTCTAAGTCATTATTAGTTCTGGGAAAATCTTCAATTTCGTAACAATGAAAAAGTCCAGTCCAGTAGTTATGGGTGGTTTTTATGAAGTTATCGATTGCGGTATTTAGTGTACCAGCTTTCTGTTTTTGTTGGGACATTTCTGTTAATAGTTCCTGATAATTTTGTTTAACTCCAGCAGCATCAAGACCTATTTTATTATTGAGAATGTTACTAGCTTGTATCTTCCCACTGATATGCAACTATAACAGGTGAAAATAAAGATGCAGTCGCAGATAATCCCTTAGCTATCAGGTGTTTTAGGTTGACTAAAGGTGGTGGTAAAGCACTTTTTTTTCCATCCGTTCTAAGCTTTGCTCTATTAGCGTCAAAGCTTCAGACGAGATTTTCTCAACTACTGTGACTATGGCTTTCATATCCGTTTACCCATCTTGTAATTTGTAAGAAAATATTCAGAAAGGTGTATTACTCGTGCTTCAATTAAACCCCTGGCAACAAACGTTCTTCAGGGAATAAACAATCGGTTTCATATTCAGGGCGGCCGCATCATGTCAATAAGCATACTTTATTGAGAATAGATTTAAAATCAATGTCATTAAGTTTTGCTTATTGCGAAAGTTTTAGGCGATCGCTTTGGGGCTTAAAAAATAATCAAGCTCGAAATCCTGATTTTTTCGTTGGTTCTTAACCTTCGTTGTGATCAAGAGTAATTTAGATGCGTTTGCCCTGGTTTCATATTCGTCATCATCCTTATACTCTGATGATGAATCATTTATTAATTCAAATTCTTCGACTGCGAAAATAGCCATAGCCACACACGCTCTTTCTGCTGGATGTGTAGCTGATTGCATTCGATATGATTCGGGGACTACATAGCCTTGAATTGCATAGAACTTCTTAGCTAGTTTTTCAATCAGTACATCTTTTTGGAAGTATCCAAGTTCCATATACTTTCCCCTCAAGGTAGAATTTGTCTTTGTTGTAAAAGTTTTAATTCTTGATGACTCGGCGATCGCTCTGCTTGACCAATATCTAATGCCCAATGCCCAATGCCCAATATCTAATGCCCAATGCCCAATGCCCGATGACCGATGACCAATGACCGATGACCGATGACCGATGACCAATGACCAATGACCAATGACCAATGACCAATGACCAATGACCGATGACCGATGACCGATGACCATCAAGCAGTAACTACAGCTTTCTTGCTAGCGAAAGCCCCCGCCTGCCTTAGCGCTGCACCAGGACTGGGATGAGCGAAGAATTCTTCTATAGCTTTGGTCAACCCAGCCGCAACAGTCGGCTCGTGACAAGCGTAGACATAGATGGGCTGTTGCACACCGTTAACCAATCGCGTTTCTTGGCGATCGCCTAACTGTGGGTAAAACGTGCGAACCCATGTGCCCAAATGTCCCCGGTAGTGAGTGCCGCTCAGGGGGACTTTCTTTCCAAGTTCGCTCTCTGCAAAATTGACCACGCCAAGCCAGCGTTCTTCTGAAGGGGTGAGCAATTTTCTGTTGTGTTCTGCCAGAAGATTCCCGGCATAGTCTTTGAATTGCTGTTCCATGTACGGGTTGAGTCTGCCACCTGTGAGTTCGGCTAAAGTTCTCATCGCCTCGACCAAAGTTTGTAAGGTAATCGTTCATGGGGGTAATTTATTGCTGAAATCGAGCAAAATATAATGATTGAAGAAGCTACAGCGACTAAACACACAAGCTCATCAATGAAAATTAAGACTAAATCATCTCGGAAGACACATAATGTATAGGAAGCATTTATTACTTAATCAGTAGTAGGAACTTTGGGGAGTAAGGATGGAGTTGGTTGACTAGAGCG
>NZ_JACJSI010000363.1 GCF_014698065.1 Nostoc flagelliforme FACHB-838 | reverse complement strand
GAAAATCACGCCAACTGGAAGAAAAATAATCTGGAAGCAATTCACGAGAGTTGCCACGATTACAAGCACATGAGCAAAAGCGAAAGCTGAGAACATCGGGAGCCGTGTACACGAAAACGGGTACGCACGGATCTAACTGAGAGGCGCGGGGAATAATATCCCCCATCGACTCAACCAGAAAATGGGCAACAGAATTAGGGAGAAGACCACATTTTCAGGAAATTAAACAGAAGTGGCAGGAATTAACGGGGCAAGAGTTAAACGAAAAAGGGGTGACTCTATTACTAGAAAATCTCGGCTACCCAGACAACTAAATTGGAATGCTCGATATGGTAATCCCAAAGAGTATAGGAAACAAGTAGCAATCGCTCACAGAAAAACTCACAATTATTGTGTAGTTTGTCTGACTAAGAAAAGTGAAGAGATCCATCACGCTTACTACGGCAACGACATCATTGGTCAATCTACATTTCCAACGTGCTACCGTTGTCATAATGAGATTTGTCATAGTCCAATCAACTGGATCAAAAGCCGTAGTAATCCTGTTTGGGGCAATCGTAATACTGACGAATTTATTACGAGATTGAGGCTGGGATATCAGCTACTTTATGGAGGAATCAAACATTTTTAATTAGTTGAACAGTGTCGTTAATTTTCCTAAAAATTAAGTTTTAAGCTAATTGGAGAAGAATTCTCATGTATAAGGACGAATACGGCGATTTGAGTTTTGAAGAACAATTACACCTAACTGAATCCCTTATCAGACAGCGACACAATCAGCAGATGTTCTTGCGCCGAAATGCCCAACTTTTGCAGCAGGAATTAAGCTTTGAGGCTGAATTGTTAGAAGACAATCCAGAGTTAGCCCAAACGATTCATTCTTTTAATATGCAAGAGATTCAATCCCAGCAGCAAGGATTATCTGGTGTTATGCAAGGGGATTTAACCCCTAAAGGACAAAGTGTCTGGAGTAAGTTTTTTCCGGGATTGGGAGGTAATTAAGTATTTCCAGGGCTTTACTACTGGTGATATTGTCAAAGCTCATATTCATACTGGTAAATTTGCTGGAATTTATACAGGCAGAATTGCAATTAATACCAATTTAATATGAAGCTGCATAGAAAAGAGCTTCGAGAATAAAGTTATAAGAAGAGATAGATACAGCAGATTTGAGGTAAATGAGGCACACTAAATATTAGTGCATCAAGAACTACAATGAAACCGTACTCAGTTGATCTGCGAGAAAAAATAGTAAATGCATACGAACGAGGTGGCACGTCAATCAGAAAAGTTGCTGTTCAATTTGGTGTAGCAAAAAGCTATGTACAAAAGCTCCTGCAGTTACAGAAAACCCAAGGTCATTTAGAACCTAAAAAGCAAGGTGGGACAATTAAGGGTAAATTGGATAAGTACGGTAGCGAATTAGCGGAAATGGTTAAAAGCCATCCAGACGCAACTTTATCAGAATACTGCGAGTATTTTGGAGAAAAATATAACGTTTGGGTATGTGCAAGTGTAATGTGCTGTGCATTACAAAAACAAAAACTAACACGAAAAAAAAGACTTTACGCAGTAGTCAAGCGAAAACAGAAAGAGTCCAAAGGCTGAGAATAGAGTATTGAGAAAAGGTAAAGCACATAGATCCAGAAGACCTTGTATTTATAGATGAAATGGGTGTTTTACTTGGCTTAACTAAAACTCATGCTCGAAGCGATGGCTTCGCCAACGCCAAGGGCGAACGCGGCAGTAGGGTGTATGATTTTAAACCATATTATAGATAGCGCAGCGTTAGCGAGTCTTCGAGCGTCGGGGCGAAAGTAAGTGTAATCGGGGGAATCAGCTTAAAGAAAGTTTTAGCTGTCATGACTTTAAATGGTTCAATGGATGGAAACGCATATAAAGTCTTTATCGAACATTTTTTGCTTCCACAATTATGGACTGGTGCAGTAGTTGTAATGGATAATCTTCCTGCACATCAAGTCGCAGAAATTAAACCCTTAATTGAATCTGTTGGTGCAAGTGCTCTGTACCTGTCTCCTTATTCCCCGGAATTTAACCCTATTGAACATTGGTGGTCACAGTTAAAAGCGTTCTTAAAACAATTTTCTCCCAAGACTGCATCTGGAGTCGATGGTTTAATTAAAATAGCACTTCAATTAATTAATCCTGAACATCTCAAAAATTGGTTTACAAATTGCTGCTACTGTACCTCATAAGCTTCGAATCTGCTGTATTACCTGCTCAAGTGTAATACCAATTTTGTATGAAGTTGCATAGAGGCTAGAAAGTATGCTTGGTAATCATTCCAGCTTTCTGTAGTTTCATGCAGCTTCACAATAATTTGGTATTACAACCAAGGTGAAAAGAAAAAATTCTTCGGATTGGAGTTGCTGAACCGTCCTTAATAACAGCACATATTCTTCACCGCAACTACACGTATTCCTCATTGCAACTAACAGCATGAATGATTTTATTTGAAATTTTCTCTGCTGATGAATGACTTTTTTTTGGTTTTAGTTATTGCTGGTTAACTTTTTTTTAAAATACATATACAATAAGTGAATAGATTAAGTTTACAAAAAGTTACGATATAGAAAAATGAAATATTAAACACTCCCTTACATCAGGGAATTAGCCATCAAGTACAAAATGTAAGATTGACACACTGAGGTAAACCTTTGGCTACAAAAATTACCTTTGCGGTGAATTAGCTTTTCACGTCATTTTTGCATAAGACCTGATATCTACCAATTGGTCAAGCCATTTTGGTAGGTATTGTCATCACCTAGTAAAGGAATTAAAGTGAAACAAATAACTAGACGAGAAGCCCTGAAGCTAGGAGCGCTTGTAGGCGGTTCGTTGTTGCTTCCTATAGGTTTTCAGTATCGTTCCCAAGCAGTTACTGCTGGCAGCCCTCAGCCAACTCCTTTTTCGGATACAAGGAGTTGAAAAATTTGCTAAAGTTAGATTTTAAAAAAGCAAGTGTTAAAACAGAATTAAAATTGCCGAAAACTTTACGCAACTTGGTGCTGCTACCAAATAAGCTTTTAGTACTAATTAATAAAGCTTCAAAACGCTTAAAGAGTGGCGTAATGATCGCCGCTTTGGTAATGACAGCAATCTTAGCCGGGCATACAGTATCAGCACAGGTATCGCCGCCTTCTCAACCTCTAGGTTCGTTAAAAAGCGTAGCCATTCCCGAACCTAGTAATTTAGGCGAATTTGTTAAAAATAAAACTGCCGCCATTGAACTTGGCAAGTCTTTATTTTGGGATATGCAAGTTGGTAGCGATGGGTTGCAATCTTGCGCTAGTTGCCACTTTCATGCGGGGACGGATACGAGGGCTAAAAATCAGTTGCA
Source organism: Nostoc flagelliforme FACHB-838 (assembly GCF_014698065.1). Classification (GTDB taxonomy): domain Bacteria; phylum Cyanobacteriota; class Cyanobacteriia; order Cyanobacteriales; family Nostocaceae; genus Nostoc; species Nostoc flagelliforme_B. Next base: position 2,535 of record NZ_JACJSI010000363.1, on the reverse strand, counting down.
CCCAGGGGCAGATACCGTTGTAGAAGCAGGGCTTAATTATACTCTTAAGCCTGGGGACTTCCCTTTTCACAAAATATCAAATCCGAGCAATCGCAATTCTACAGTTTTAGCAGATACTAATGATGTTGCTGGTTCTCAAGGTGTCGATCTAAATAAGTTTAACGACATTGTTCCTGGTAGTGCCGTAGACGACATGACCTTGACACCAGACCCGGTATTTAATATTGATGGTGTAAATATTCGCCAAATTACAGGACGCAACTCGCCAAGTTCTATCAACGCTATATTTAACTTCCGTAATTTCTGGGATGGACGCGCTCAAAATGACTTTAATGGCGTGAATCCTTTTGGTTCTAGAGATCCTAATGCTTACGTCCTTAAAGCCGCTACAAAGCAGTCAGCGCTAAAGAAAGTAAAAATTAACCTCAAAAATGCTTCCGCCGCCTCTCAAGCCGTAGGGCCGCCATTAAGCGATGTTGAAGAATCTGCTACTGGTCGAGTATTTCCAGATGTAGGACAAAAGTTTAATAGAGTTAAGACCAAAAAGTTACCTAGAGAGATTGGTAAGAAGCTAAAATACCTAACGCCATTAGGTAAGCAAATCGTTGGCCCCCAAGACAGCGTACTAGGTAAGTACAGCCAAGCACCGACCCCAGGTTTAAAGTCAAAAAACTACGAAACTATGGTTCAAAATGCTTTTCAACCCCAGTGGTGGGATTCTAAGCAGATTATTCAAGTCGGTACGGATGGTGAGCGGATTTTCAAACAACCCCAAGGCGCGTTGGCTACTAACGAGTTTACGCTAATGGATTACAACTTCTCCCTATTTATGGGGTTGGCAATTCAGTTATATGAAGCTACGTTAGTTTCTAATAATGCACCAATTGACCAATATTTTGATGGTAATAGCAACGCTTTAACCGCTCAACAAAAGCAAGGGAAAGAGCTTTTTGAAGGTAAAGCTAAGTGTATTAACTGTCATGGTGGGCCAGAGTTTACCAATGCTTCGGTTAGAAACGTTCAAAAAGAGCGTTTAGAACGGATGGAAATGGGTGACGGTGGCGAGGCGGTTTATGATAATGGGTTCTACAACATTGGGGTTAGATCTACTTTAGAAGACTTAGGTGTCGGCGCGAAAGATCCTTTTGGCAACCCATTATCAGATTCTCGCATGGCGCAACAAGGTAAGTTTACAGACCCTAATTTGAGTCCTCCAATTAGTTCAAGTGAAAAAGTTGCTGTTGATGGTTCTTTTAAAACTCCTGGCTTACGTAATATTGAATTAACTGCTCCTTATTTCCACAATGGCGGACAATTAACTCTCAAGCAAGTTATTGAGTTTTACAACCGAGGTGGAGATTTCCACGAGCAAAATATTAAGGATCTCGATCCTGATATTGTGAATCTCGGTTTAAGTGAAGACGAACAAAATGCGCTAGTAGCTTTCTTGGAATCGCTAACTGACGAGCGCGTTCGTTTGGAAAAAGCACCTTTCGATCACCCACAGTTATTTATTACTAACGGACATCCTGGCGATACTAATACGGTCACTAATGACAGTACAGGTAGAGCTACAGTTACAATGTTAGAAATTCCTGCTGTTGGTCGTAACGGCGGGTCAGGGACAAATAATTTTCTTGCAGAATCTCCTTAAATTTTCCTCAAATTAATTGTTTTTAGTACAGGCAAAATGCCTGTACTTTTTGAATGGCAAATATTTAACGCTGCTGCAAACAATGACAAAACCTTAATAAAATATTTTTTAAGCACAATGTAGTTATCCCTCTTCTGTCACTTTCCAGGTATCCCAAATAAAAGTATTAAAAGAAAAAACCCTTAGCTGTCTAATTGGTATGAAATAGCTTGAGATTCAAGCATAGTAAGAAGCTCTGTATATTCATTAAACCTCTTGCAAAAGTTACTTTTGCAAGAGGCGGGAAAAGGGGAAGAGGGAAGGGGGAAAGGAATAAGAGAAAACCTTTCTCCTCTAACATGAACCCTTTTCCCCACTTCTGCAAGAAGTCTGTTGTAAGCTGCTGGTGCTACTTCTAAGCTTAATGCTCTTTGAGTGCAAGCTTTACACCCTTAATCACATTAATTTGGCATAGCAACAAATAAAAAGTCATTGTATACCGGGAAATAAAATCGCTTTTTCTTGTTTCCAAGATTTTCTCACGGACAAAGCTCTCGTGTACCACGGCTGCATATTAGTCAATACCGTTGTTGCTTGGAGCTTACTAAGGACAATCTGTTGCTGTTGGTTTATAGTTGTAGCTTTGGTTTGTGTCACAGTTGAGCAACTCAAGCAAGAGTATACTCAATGTCAGCAGCAAAGATCAAAATGAAGAAGATTAGTTTTTGCTATTAACTTGGAAACGGACACGAATTTTTAACAGGACTTACGCAACTGGCACAATGCGAGCGCCAATTACTAGTACATAAGTATTATTTGAATCTGATTCCGAATGCCTTGTATTTGTAATAAAAGCTGGTGTATTGGAAGCAAAGCATGAAATATTCATGAGAAAATAGGTA
>NZ_JACJSI010000362.1 GCF_014698065.1 Nostoc flagelliforme FACHB-838 | reverse complement strand
CAGCAATCGTAATTTTCGGCTTGAGCTTCACGCTTTTTTAGGGGCTTTCCTCTACTTCTAGAATGACTTTATCATCAAAGCCTCATTGCTCAACCTCCATCTCCAAAGCGATCGCTACCTTTCTTGGCTTCTTAGTATACGTGTACTATATTTAGATGCGTTTGCCCTGATTCGCCCGTTCGATTTCTCCCAATTCTCGAACAGCTTGCTGATAATAGCGAAGTAAATTTTTTTCCTTTTCCCAATTCCCAGGAGCGTAAGAAAATCCACCCACAGCAACAAATAGCAGCGAGTTTTCTGGTGTCCAGGGATTCAAGTCAGGTTTGTTTTTTAATAACGCATCCAAAGTCTCTTGAATCACTGTAAGACTTTCTCTATATTCCTGTTTAGCCAACAAATCCTCAATTACAGGTAAACCATTTTGCCATTCCTGGGAAATAGTCGCCCGGAGATTGTTCAAATATATCTCTGGGGTTGCAAATTGCTGCATCAATTCCATGTAAACTATATGCCAATAAGAAAAAGTATTATCTAGGTCATGCTTCCACAGAGAAACTTCTCGATTGGCTGTCAATCCGTCAAAAATTAACTTTTTTTCAACATCAGGTAAAACCCAAGCGCTCCTCACATACGGCTTGAGTGCCGTAAATGGGAACAACTAGCAGATACTTTAGGCGACAATATTATAAGTTTATGGATACTAGATTTTATGGGTGATCTAGCTCCTGCTTATTATCGAAAAAAATATGAAACATTAATTAATCGTCTTTTACCAATCTTTAATGAACAATTGCGTTCGGCTAAATATTTGTTAGAGGGTGAAACATGGACAGCAGCAGATGTAGCAGCATTATGTTCCCTCGGCTATTACAGCTTTCGCTTAAATGAAGACTGGCTTCTTCTGTATCCTTATTTGAGAGACTGGTTTAATAGATTACAGGAGCGCGAATCAGTCAAGTCAACTATTCCAAAAAAGTAAGGATTCAGGTCTAATATTGGAGAAGCAAAGAAGGGCGAGACAGATTCTGAGGTTTTATTTGGTTTTGTTCATTTCTAGCCAGTTGTAGAGTGGGAACTGAACTCTGTTGAGCGCTATATAAATCATGTAGAGGGGTTCTATAGCACTCAACTAAACAACTGGCATAGCTGGATGTCTTGAAGCGGGAAGTTTTATCTTTTCCCTCGTACAACTTCTTCACTGTCCCGTTGTGTCGCTAACTCCATTGAAACTGCAACCCAAAAACATTGGATGCCAAATTGCCAAATTTGTTTAGGGTGTTATCTCTCTGCCATATTCAAACTCCAGAAGCGTCAATAATTTCTCTTCCACAGCAGTAAGATAAGGCCGATTCAGTTTCCCCAACGCCTGCAACAGACTTTTGACTGTCTCCTCCAGCCCACTTAAATACACCCGATTGATGCGATCGCTCAAGGACTGCATCTGCTCACACTCCTGGGGCAGGTAGTTGAAGGACTTCAGGTGCTGCAAGCCAACGGTGTACTCGCCATCCCAAACTCTCACGGTACAACTAAACTCGTTTACTGCGCTGACAATCGCCCAACAGCCCCCTTTGCCTCTGAGTTCCGGGTTGTCCTTGGCAAGGATTTGGCAGACTTCGCCAATCTGGTAGGTATTGGGTACTTTGGTTCTCTCTATTATGCGCTGCACAACGTCTTTGACAACACGACCTGATGGGACTTTACCACCTGCTGCCTCTACGGCCTGCTGCCATGCTTCTCTTTGTACTTCCGGCTCTAACGGAATCAAAGGTCGTAACTGATATTCGTTGATGGGTAAAACTTGTGTTTCGCTGAAATCTGGAGTAGATGTGTCCAAATCATTTTGAAAATGTGTCCTATTAGGACACATTTTCATGAGATTATCCACGACCACTGTACTTTCCATTAACCTGTACGGATAACGCCGCTCGAAACCAAAACGCTCACGGCAGTATTCTTCAAAAGTTTTGTGCGTACTTCGGTACAGCTTTCTGTCTCGTAATTCCGTTAAGGCTTTACCCGCAAGGTAAAACGCTTTTTCTACTTGCCGTTCCAAGTGTAAGCGATCGCGAATCTCTTGCTCGATTAATTCGGAAATTTCAACAGCAGTAACGGTAATTGTTGCTGTAGCTGGGTCTTCTTCTTGAGCAAGATTATCTGGTGATGTGCTGTCAGTGGATGAAGAGAAGGTGGATTTTTTACGTTTAGAGGGTGGTTTAGTCATTATTCCACCTCTTTTTAGCTCAGTGGCATTTGCTCAAAGTCGATTGCAGATAAATTTTCACTGTTATGAGTAGTTGCATACAGGCGTTCGCGCAGCGTCTTGAAGAGAAGCGATAGCCTTTTATAATCAACCTTGCAATCAAGTGATTTGTTTGGGGGTAGCCGATTGCTAGAACCGCAATAAATATAGTCTCTAGTCATCTTCGCCAATCTTTTGAATCTTAAATAGATCAGCAGGCTGGCAACCCAACACTTCGCAAAGCTTGGCAAGCTTTGCAAAAGTTTCTGTACCCCCTCTGTCTCGCTCCCAATTACGGATTGTCGAAGGGTCAACGCCAACTAAATCAGCAAGCTGGCGCTGAGTCAAATCTTTCTGCTTACGCAGTTCTGCAACTCGTGACACGAATATTTCTCCCATGCGCTAATTCATACCATTATTCTAGCGTTAAAATCCTCGCGCTAGTTACTTGACAGCGTTAAAAATCTAGCGCTAAAATATAGACATACTAAATAACAAAGAGCAATCGCCAGTCCTGGAAAAACTTGTAGAGATCGCCCTTTGACCCTTTTTACAGGAAATCTTATTATGACCCATCCAACCTATACACAGCAAGCCCTCTCACGCTACAACCTCCCCCGTCTCAAAAGAATCGCTGCCCAACTTGGCGTTACACCCACAGGAGACAAAAGAGCGGCCCAAACCTGGGTAAACGCAATCATCACTCACCAATCCACCCAGTTTCAAAAGGTTGACGAACAAGCCACAGCCCAAGCCAAACTCGACCACCACATCGCTGACCAAGCCCAAGTTGTAGCTCCCGAACCCCTCACAATAGTCGAAATCTCGTTTGACCATCACGAATATTACACTGATGACAAACTGGTAGCCAGCATCAGCCATGACGACAACCACTTAACGCAACGCTGGGTAGTCATGGTTAACGATAAAGAAGTATTTCGTGCCAACACTCTAATGCGTTGCGATCGCTTCATCTGCACTCACTACAAAGATGGCACACTGCCAGTAGAAGCTCTTATGCAAGGCAGCAGGGGTGCAGAGGGGAAAAACTTACAACAACTTTCTCCTCTGCCCCTCTGCGCCTCTGCCCCCATGCTTTCCTCTTCTACTGAAAACTAAATCATGGCGCATATCTTCAACGAGTGCCAGAATTATGGGTTTGAAATTCTCGATGATGGCATTTACAACAACGGCGTGAAACTGGGGCAAGTCGGATGCACTGAGGGTAACTGGTGGGTGAAGAGGCGTTATTCAGGTCAGCAGCAGTATTCTAACTCTGTGTTTGATGCTGTGCAATCGCTATCGATGATGGACGTGTCTACTGATGGTAAATCCATTTTTGATGAATATTTTTTAGATCAACCGTTAGAACAGCTAACTGGCGATAAATTGCAACGGCTGCTGGAGAGAACGGAGTTAGTCACAGCGTAATTCAAACAGTTATCAGTTAACAGTTAACAGTTATCAAGATTCGACACTGTTAACTGATAACTGGTAACTGCTCACTGATTATTTCCCTTCATTCACCAATCAATATGCAACTCACAATATCAATTCCCAAACACTGGGGCTACCCTCGCTTTGCTTTGGAACAGCGCACCATTCGCTTTGGTCAAATTCAAAATTATTAATTCAAAATTCAAAATTGAAGAATAAGAAATTAATTTTGCATTTTGAGTTTTGCATTTTGAATTGTTTGGAAACACGGCTTTTTGTTGGAGATTGCCGAAGATTTTTAGGTTATTAATCCCAAAGGACACAATCATGAAACTTTACGCGAAAACCATTCCACAAACTTTACCCAATTGGGCAACCACTATTACAACGTGTGCAGATTTGATTGAAGTTGAAATCAACGATGGACACCCTGATTTTCAATCTCTGCTTGAAGAATTAGAAACCGAGATTGAGCCAGGAATCATGGGAGTGAAAGCGGAGGATTTATGCTCACGATTGGGCATAGAAATGTCTAACCCATATCTCCACCAATTACTTGAACAAGCCCAAACCCTGATATCCCTTATTGCTACGCACCCAGACTACAGACAACTACTGAACGAGGGATATCAACCTGATTTAAACATTGCGGATGCTCAAACTGCGCTCACTTATTTGCAATGGGAATTAGACCAAAAATAAGAGGGGAAAAGGGAAAGGGTTAAAGGGAAAAGGGAAGCTTCATATTTAAAAATGCTTGCTCTGTACTGTATGGCAAAAATTTTTTCTTTCTCTTTCCTTTCCCCCTTCCCCTTTCCCCTTTTCCCCTCCAATTAACAGCCTTCTGTTTAGTAGAAAAGCGATTGCTTGAATATCAGCTTTTCTTCAAGCAATCGTAAAGCGCTGAAAGTTTACGCTACAAACCACTAATTATTGCACAGGTCAACAAAATATGGTTACTGAAATAAAGCTAGGTTTATGCAACCCTCCCGAACCCATCTATTTATTTGTCAATCAAGGAGAAGTAGATGGGGAATCTTACGTTTGGGACAAGTTCAATATCAACCAAGATAATAAAATACCTGTGATTCAAAGAGCATTAACTGGGTATCTGTCAGAACTGCAATTGACTACTAAAGAGTTCAAAGGCAAGGACAATTTAAAGCTGGATATTGTTATCAGTGCCGATGAACTTTATATCGTTAGAACTGGTATTGAAACCAACTTTGCTAAAAGCTTTCTTCTAGCTGCATCAATTGTTCAAGATTTTTCTAAGCCACTGATCATCGTTGCTAATGCTGGCGACGAAAACACGGTTTTCTGTAATCTTTACGATGCTGCAACCAAAACCAAGATTTACAGGGAATGGAGTAGAGATTTGGATTGGGCAAGAATCATTCGTGATATCCAATCTTTATTGGGTGCAACTTCAAACTCAATTCCCGAACCCCCACTAACTCCACCAAAACTTAGTGTAGTTCCTCAATCAGTACACCCACAGGATTTGCGAGTTAAAAATATTCGCACCTTGCTTGATTATCCACTTGATTTGGTCAGAGAGTGGTTGCAATTCCAGGATGTTGTCCGCCCAAGTTTACTTGATATTAACCAGATTAATGAACTAATCAAAACCATGTGTTTGGCTTGGGCAGCAGATAAGTGTGACCATCCCAATCATGCTGAATCTGACTATCAAAAGCTAGTTGTTGATGCTGTTGCTAGGGGAATGGATGAGCTAACAGCAATCAACGGATGGATGCAACAGGTGCAAGCGGTAAAGACTGGGGCAGTGTAAATCGAAAGTCAGGATTCAGAAGAAGTTTTATTTCTGAATCCTGAATTAATCAGATAGGAATAAAAACCATGAAAGTCATTGTCACAGTCGTCGAAAAAATCATCAGTGAAGCTCACATCGATATCCCTGATGGGCTGAATCAATCCGCAATCAAGCAACACATAGTAGACCGTTACAACACTGGGGAAATGTCCATAGATATGAACATCTTCCAAGTAGACTTTGAATCAATCAGTGCTCGAATTGTCCAAGAACAGCCTGATCCCGGATTTCTCACGAAGCTGGAGAAAAGAGGAGTCAAAAACTGCCAAAATATCTATTGCACATGAATTCCAGCAGTTTTAAGCATGACCCCTCAGAAAACAGATTGTATACCGGAACAGTTCAAATTTAAACCTGTATTGTCATGTCCAGTCGTAGTTAATTTCA
>NZ_JACJSI010000361.1 GCF_014698065.1 Nostoc flagelliforme FACHB-838 | reverse complement strand
CCTAATTATTGCTAATCATAGTTATTACTCCAGTACTTTTCGTTTTATTCGTATTTTATTTATCTTTAAAACTTCGGATAATACGTGATTGTCTTCGGTTCCTGAATTTAATCCACTGATGTATAAAATATCCTTTCCTAAATTTTACTCATCTCAATGATTTTTTCGCACTTGTGAGAAATCCGGGCAAGGAATCTTTGGTTGAGTGCGATCGCAGGCGGGTAAGTCAACAAGGTAAACAGCTTAATCTCCCACAACTCCAGTGCAACGGCAGTGTTGTAGAGCGCGTCAAATGCCGGCTGACCCTTGGCGACAATAAAATCATCAACCCCTTTCTCTGCCCCAATTGGTAAATCAATCACCCGCAGCGAACAACCCTCGTTTACCAACAGCCGTCCCATACGACTGATAGCGGTTCTGACTCGCTGTGCAGTTTCGGGCTTATTATCTTGGTCAAAGCAGATGTTAACCTGTCTCCCCTGTGTTGCAAAATGTTTCAAGTTTGGGATGAGGTATGGTTTGCCATTAGCTGTACCATACTCATCTTGCGGTGTACGGTATCTAGCGTTAACGCCAGGAATTGCGATCGCTGCATAACCAGCAGTCAGTAATGCTCCTGCTTTTTTGACACCTTCGACAATTGTGACTGGTACATTATGCTTCCATACCCAGTGCCAAAAACCCCCAGGATGCTGTAGGTCTTCTTCGGTGATGGGAATACCGCTACGATTGGAGACTTTCACCCAAATGCGATTCGGCACTAAGAGGAAGAAGGCGCGTGTCTCTTCTCTGTAAGGATGCTCGTACTTGATAAACTTGTGAATTTTCTGGCGGTCGCGTCGGGGATGGTCGGGTTTGAAACAGCCCCACATCATCGGCGCGTAGTTGTTGAGGGGGTCAACGCCATTGCACCACCAGCCGCCTAGTTCAATGTGCTGGTACTTCTTCAAATCTCTATCTCGTAGCCGTCCATCATTGCGACGGGAGATTTTGGGGCTGTATAGCAGATATTCATAAGGCACGTTACCATCAAGTGATCGCACATTCAGAGCAATGATTTCTTCGTCAACCCCGCAACTGAGCCACTCTTGTAGGTGCTTGGCTTGAGAATCGGTCGGTAAAACTGTCATATCCCCTCCAATATTTTGACGCATGAGAATTTTGCGGTATATGGTCATACCGCCTTTAAGGTTTGTTACGCAGACACGGGTTAAAGGACTGTTGTTTTTAGTTCAGCCGTCAGAGTGAGAAATATCTTGTTAGCTGGGGTAAGAGGCTTTAAAACAGAGATGATAGTACATCTGAACTAAGAGAGAATATAATACACCATTTTGGAAAATTGGATTGAAACTCAAAACAAGCTGTCTTCTTCAGATCCTTCCCCCTGTATGCGGTCGAAATGTCAAATTAATACGTGTGCTAACCACTTTGTTGGTCTTGGGGACTTGGTGAAGGTGAGTTGACTGGCAACCGGGGTGCATCACGAGTAAACTGCCGTGTTCCAGCCAGAAATCCGTTGGTCTGCCGCCGATGGGTTTTATCTGAAACTTGCGACATCACCCTAAGCTGACTGATGCAATCGCAAGGTTAAATCCCATTGATGGTCCGTTGTCAGAGTGCCACCCTATTGAATCTTGGCCACTTCTGTATTGGTTGCCGATGACAATGCGGAAGCTGTAGCCAGTAGCAGCAGTAATCCGATCTCGCAGTTGGGCTAGCGATGAAGTCCAAGATAGTGGTTTGAGTAGTACGTTCTTGGAGTAAAGGTAATCACAGCCCTCATCCCCGTAAATACATTCCAAACGAGGCACAGGAATCGTTTTACCCAGCATTCTGATTGTGTTTTGCTGCCATTGCAGTTCTTGGCAATGTTGGTAGAGTTCGTCGGCTTCCAGCTTGGTGAGCAAGTCTGGATAATAACTGACGGTAAAACTGTGGTAGGTTCATCAAAAAGCGACATCTGTTTCATAATTCTCCTTTGGCGATTGCCCGAACGATTTCAATAGCCCGTTCTTGCGAAATAGCCTGTTCTGGATTCTTGTAAAACCCAGTGATCGCCGACTTGGGACGAATAATACTTTGCTGCCCTGTTGCGCGTTTGTCCCAGACAAAGCACGAGATGGTAATGTTATCGGTAGCCCAACGACTACCCCGTTTATCCTTGCGGAAACAGAAGCGCGGCAGAATCAGTACAAGTGACGGCGGGTGCTGCTGCAAGAAATCCGCACGATCATCACAGGGTTCGAGAAAGCTGGTCAGAAGGAATGCAGCTACACCCACACGTGCTTTTGCGAATGCATTCTTGATAATTGGTGCAGCAAACTCTGAATATGGCGGATTAGTACAGATCCAATCGCACTCTGGCAAAGAATCCCATGATTGGGATAGTGTTGCATCTAGGTGATAATCTGCTGGTTTATCCGCATCTATGTCATTTGTCCAAATTCTTTCGGTGTATGGCCAGGCTTGGAGTAAAGATGCGATCGCCCCATCTCCAACACATGGCTCACCAATCACACCAGATAACGGAACATGACGCAGTAGTTCAGTTGTGAACCATGATGGAGATTCGTAAAAGTTTAGAGGATGTCGGGTGACAGTTTCGATGACGGTGATTTCTGGTGCTAATAATGGTACAACAGTCATAATTCATCCTCACTAAATTCAATGTGGGTTAAAGTCTGAAGTTCAACAGCTAATCCGCTTAAGAAATTTTGAAGTTCGACTATTGCCAATTCTTTGGATATGTCTTTTTGTGACGTATAAATAAGTTGCTTGTGATGCCCAAAGTAAACTTCTGTACGAGTTAAGTTTTGCTCTGTGTCAGTTAACAGAGTCAAAGTAAATCTTCCAAGCTTGCAAAAATAATAGGAACGCTTTGAACTCCAAGGCTTTCCAGGTTGCCAAGTGATTTGGGGCTTTTTACCAATGTGAACGCTGATTGATTCAAAATCAACGTGGAAAATGTTCAAATCTGTTTGCATTTCTCCACTGTTATAGCGGTCTGTTATATGCTGTTTAATTGCTGCTTTTGATAACCCATCGGGAATATCAATGTGAGCTTCTGATGTGATTTTTTCAACTAATGTAACAATGACTTTCATATCCGTTATCCTGAAAGTAAGGAGTATTTTTGTGTGGCGATTGTTACTTATCAAGCGGCAATCGCTTTTTATTTTGATTGTTAGAAACCTTGAAGTTACAACACTTTCTTGAGATGTGTATTATTTGCTAGAGCAGTCATCTTTGTAACGGATCATGTCAGAAGTTTGGTACTTGCTTGACTACGTGAAAGAGAAGCTTTTAATGTTATTGGTAATATTCGATGCTTCAGCAAAAAATTCCATCTTTAGATCAGCGAACGTTTCTGTGGTGGGGGCGTTCGCTTTCACTTGGTCAGCACTGGTTCCTTTTTGCTAGTGAAAGCCCCCGCCTGCCTTAGCGCTGCACCAGGACTGGGATGAGCGAAGAACTCTTCTATAGCTTTGGTCAACCCAGCCGCAACAGCCGGATCATGACAAGCGTAGACATAGATGGGCTGTTGAACGCCGTTAACCAATCGTGTCTCTTGGCGATCGCCTAACTGTGGGTAAAACGTGCGAACCCATGTGCCTAAGTGTCCGCGATAGTGAGCGCCGCTCAGGGGGACTTTCTTTCCAAGTTCGCTCTCTGCAAAGTTGACCACGCCAAGCCACTTTTCTTGTGTGCTGGTAAGGGACTGTCTGTTGTAGTCAGCTAAAAGATTGGCGGCGAAGTCTTTGCAATTCTGTTCCATGTATGGGTTGAGTCTGCCACCGGTAAGTTCGGCTAAAGTTTTCATTGCTTTGACAAAAGTATCTAGCCGTTGCTCAACTGGGGGAAGGGCTGGTGTAGTGGGTTGCTGGGGAGCGATCGCTGGTACAGATGAAACTAAATCTAAAATGATACTGCGTACTTGAGCAGCAATCTCCGATTCGGTCAAAAGCATTGCAATTCGGAGTGTGCCTAATGCGGAGAAAACCCTGGCTTGGGATGTTCGGGATGGTAAACAGAGCGTCTTACGAGCATTCCGTAAGTCCTTACCAGTAAGGGTTTTGGTTTCCCAGTCTCGAAATTCAGCCCCATTAACACGAAAGAGTTCTCTGACAGATGACTCCGTAGTTCCGAAATATTCTGCGATTTGTGCTGTAGTCGCCCAACCACTACCACCCCAAACTGCAAAGATAATTGCTTTAGCCTTTGCCAGAATATCTATTGCCTTGTCGTCAGAAAAGTTTGTGATGGCTTCGGTTCTAAAAGATTTGGATTCGAGCAGTAGCGACTGATTTAAGAGTAATGTCATAGTTCGCTCCTAAAATAATTTTTCAGACTTGCACAAGTTTAAAAATGTGTTTTACTCTGCCGTGTCTAACCAAGGAAATCGGCTCAAGTTAGGGTGTTGGGCTTCAAAAAAGATGAACTTGTTCTCGTCCCAGTCGAGATGGAGGGTAAGACGGATCTCATCAGGGTCTAATCTTTCGACGCTTTTGCCCCGCCAACAGTTAGCGCCTGTTAGCTCCCAGTTGTAAGATTCAGTGTAAATCTCTGCTATTACTACGTTTGATGCCGCATTTTCAACTGCGGTGACTGAAACGGAAGTTTTTTGCTCTTCCCGATCAACTAAAAATAATTTGTATGCAGGCTGCATCTGCACAAGGCTGACAAAATACTTGATGATTTCTGGTACAGCTTGTTGAAGGGTAACGCGATCTTCATCCAGCGTGATTAACTGATCCTCTACTGTCGGGAATGAAAATAGGCGATCGCGTACAGAGATATTTCTTGTTCTCACCCCAGAGATGCCTAACCTTTTCTGAAGCTTTTGAATGTTGTCTCGGACAGTGTGGTAGAGAAAAAGGTCAGTTCCAAAACGAGGGCCAAACACTTTACCCATATTGTCGTAAAACTTACCCCCTTCTTTTACCTCTGCTGGGGCATCCATGCACCAGCCTTTAGGGTCTGACAGAATGCGACGAAGGATTTCTTCATCTTCATTGCTACCGTCACCAAGATTTGCAAGGGACAAGTAAACCTGTTGGTTTAGCAGAGAGGGGTAAGTGAATTTGTGGCGTTTGGGATATTTTAGACAAATACAGTCTTCCAGTAAGGCTGATAAACCTTCTGTAGTGAATAAGTTGGGATTGTCTTGGAGGAGTAGTTGTAAAACTGCTGCTGGGTTAGACATGGCTTTGACTTTGTGGCGATATTTAATTAGCACATCGCTTAATAGCGATCGTTTGCAGTTATTGTTTACCTGTATTTACTTAGAAAATCTACTTCACGAGTACAGCAAGATACGATAAAAATCTGGTTACATCGCTTTTAGGGCAATTTAGTAATCTTTACCTTAGTTATTAATGTCACTGAAGCGATTAAAAGGCTACTCTTGTTTGACTTCCTAAAATTCTTTAGGTTGAATATGACTATTCCTTTTAGGAAGGGCTAGTTCAGGCGATCGCACTCTTGGCCGGGGGCGATCGCTTTTAACCTTCTTCGTCTTCAAAAATCACATCATTAAAATCAAAAGTAACGCCTAGATTAATGCCTAGAGCGGTTTCTATTTTTCTCAATGTTGATTCTGGCAGTACTTTTATCTCTCCTTTTTCAATTGAGTACCAGTTCTGAAGGCTCATTCCAGCTGTTGCTGCTATTTCCGTAAGCGGACGCTTGTCGAGCTTTCTTGCTCGCCAGATCCGTTCCCCCAAATCTGGAACATCTTTTTGTATTCGTCTTTCAACTTTCATCAAACATAAATCCACTCAATCACTCCTTTTTTATTTAATCCTTGTTTTATTATTAGTACTATAAGTTGTCATCTGATAAATGTCAAATATCACCTGACGGTTGACATTTATCAAGTCTTACTTTAAAGTATAAATATAGCAGAGGAA
>NZ_JACJSI010000360.1 GCF_014698065.1 Nostoc flagelliforme FACHB-838 | reverse complement strand
TCTTCTAAAAATTCTAAAAGCTTACCTTGAGTCATATTTCCGCCATAATACAGGCTTATTACTAAGGCTTTTATTCCCGGACCGAATTCTCCGTCGTAACCAAATGGTAGGGATGCTAAATAAGTTTTTCCTGTTTGCGGTGAGTAGTATTTTTGCTTGCGGAATAGTACGTTATCTGGTTTTAGTAAAATATCTTGGACTATTACTTCTTCATAACCCTTAAATTCTGCATCTGGGGGTAGTTTTTCTTTCGGATAAGTAACTATCTCTTGTCGGTCTACTTTTATAGTCTTGTTTTTACTTCTTTTGTTATGTTCTGTCGGGGTAAATCGCTCTTTTTCTGACGAGTGATTGTTTTTAAACCCAATATTTTTATTGCCTTTTATGTTTGGTTTACCTTGTTCTCCTTTGAGACGGTTGTTTTCGTCCCGCAGTTTTTGGTTTTCTTCCCGTAGCTCTTTGATTTCTACTTGTTGCTGTTCTATCAGGTTTAGTAATATCTCTACTGTCCGACGTATTGATTCATCTGCAATCTCTCTGCTGTCGATTGAGCAAGAAATTATAAATGCTAGGCTTGTGCAGCAGATGATGGCGATCGCGCGAACGGTTAAAGGAGATTGCGACGAGGGGTCATGTAAAGCTAGTTCGCTGTCTAATTGATGATTTCCAGTTACCATATCCTACAAATTTATGCTTGCATTAGTAGCTTTCATAGAATTACAATTCAACCAGCCGTCAGAATTCTAACTTAGATGAACCGAGGCTTTTGGACTAATATTAAGACCAAAAGTCGCGATCGCCCTACAGATTATCCCACTGCCAAGTCAGTATCAGGTGATCGCACTTTATATTCAGCTACATTAAAGTTTCCAGCTTCAACGTTATGTCAGATTCAATTATCTCCAACTTTTTCTAGAATAGATGGATAATCCATATCAGCAGCGTAAGCCGCAGCATCGAGGCAATTAACGATCATGGGCATTTGTAAGTCTGTATTAAAGTAGAAAATACCAGTATGAAAAGCAATTTCCCCAGTAGTATAATTCAACTCAAAACTGCCAAAGAATGTTTTCAGGTTTAATTGATTGAGAAATTGTGCTATTTTATTATTTTGAGATGGCATAACCTTTATAGGTAAGCATGCAATAGCTAATATAATAGATTTCTCTAAATTCATGATATTGAGATTAACTATTAACTCAGCATTTTGACCATGATAAAGAGTATGATATAAACCATTGTTAGCCTTCTCTAAATTCCAACCTTCTTTTTTCAAAGCTTGTAAAATTTCTTCGTCCATAAGCCTTTATCCTTTCTGAATTTTTTAGTTTAGGTTGGCTTTTTGAAATGCATTCTCTATGGACATTTTATCTTCTAAAATCGATGTGATTGATGACCAGAAATCTTGAACTCCTTGATAAACTTCTTGTGCAATATTGTGCACTAATTGAGGATTTAACTGGATGTTTTCAAAAAACATACCTATTCTAAAGTATACTTGTTTGGTATTTATATCTAATTCCAAATTACCAACAGAGATTCTATAATTTGCATAATTGATAAACTCAAGAATTACTAATTCTTTCTCTTCCGGTACATATACTGCAATATTCCCCTTAGCAGACAACATTTTATGCTCGTCCTGACAATAAAAAGAGATAAAAAATGCTCTGTGACTTTCCTCCACAGGAATTAATAACCAATAATCATCGGTCTGTGTAGGCAGCCAACCTGCTTCCAGCAAAGCAGTCATTATAAAATGTATTGTCATAGATTTAATTCATAGTCAACTGTTGTTAGGTAATTCCAAATAATTGGTGATAGCGGCACTAAATTTGACAACAATACTTTCATCTTTTTCAGGTTTATGATCTTCAAAAATCTTGCGTAAATCTTGATATAATTTTGGATTTTTCTCCTTCACTGCTGATAAATCTCTACTAGTAACAAGTTCTCTCTTACCTTCATGATTTAACCTAGAGTCAAGTTCCTCGATTTTAACATCCCTAGGATTAGGATCGCTCTCGGCTTGAGACATTGAAAGATATTGGAAGACATTTTCACTTTCATTTTTAAAGCCTTCACTTTTCTCGTCAAGTAATAGCATATTAGTAATATGTCCCACAGAATGCCGTGATGGTTCTGCAACAACTGATGCTACAAATACTGTTTCTGGATTTGATGCACCTGTGATGCTATTGGGAAAATACTTATAGAACTCTTTAGCTTGTTTAACTGATACAGGATTACTTCCATAGTCATACTTACTTGTCAGTTCTCGGGGAACTCCAACTTTTGCCTTGATACTCAAGTTGAAACCTGTAATCTTCTTATTTTGGATTTGTTCTTTACAGATATTCAGCATTGTATTTGGGTCTCCCGCACTCTCTATGGCAGAGTAATCTTGTTGAATACGTTGAATTAATTGTTCCTTATTTTGGATTTTTTCGGCTTTATCTTCGTCAGCAATTTTATCATTTTCTTGAATTGCGCTGATTACTTTCTCGGCTTTTGATTTTTCTTCTTGTAAGTCTTTAAGTCTCTTTTGTAATAACGACCTTGTTTGTTTGTAAGTGTTACCGCTAGCAGATTTCAAATAATAGTCGTATACCTGGTCTGCTTTAAATGTAGGTACTATGTAATAATTATTCACCTGGCAGACGAAGAAATTTCCCCCACCAACTTTAAAAGTGTTATTTGGATAAAATTCTGCTTGACTAGCTACAGAATAAGCTATCTGCGCTTTAGTCAATTCTTGATGAATTTTATTACCTTCTTGTTTTATTGTCGTTTCTCTATCAGCTCTTGAACGTTCAAGTAATTCACGATCTCTCTGTGGTGTCTCAGCTGTTGGATTTTCGATAGCAGCAACGCGAGGATCTATTACACCCGATGATTTTCCTGTTTTCTGGCTCTGGTTAGATTTTGAACGTTCAAGTAATTCACGATTTCTTTGTGGTGTCTCCGTTGTGAGATTTTCTGTAGTAGAAGCACCGCCAGGATTTATTAAGTCCGATGATTGTCGTGCTTTACCGCTACGGATATCGACTTTTGAATAACCTTTATAATAGGTATTGGAAACTTGCTTTAAAGACTCATACAGCAGTTTGTCAAATCTGCCTTCATCTTCTTCATTGCTCTTATGTTCAACCTGGTCTGATTGTCCTTCAGGATTAATTTTTCCTTCAAAGTGAATGATATCTCCATCTTTTGTCTGTTTATCAACAACCAGCTTGAGATATTGCATTCGGTAGCTCTTCTTGATGGTTTTGATGCGGTTCTTCACTTCCTTTAAAGACAATTCATCATTATCACCAATCCTTTCTGCTTCCTTCAGTGCAGCTTTTAAATCGGCTGATTTCTGTTCTTGCGCCCTCTTATCTTTTCCACCTAAAGCGGCTTCCTTTTTCTCTTCAAACCGATTTTTTGCAGTTTCCTTCTTATCCTCAACCCACTGCTTACCTGCTTTATATTTCTCCTTCGCCTTATCTTTCAGTTCTCCAGCCTTCTTACCAAACTTGCTATTCTTAACCTTGTTACCAACTTTATTAAACGCCTTTGCACCTTTATCAATTACCCAATCAACTGCTTTTTCCATCGGTTTACGCAGTTTTTGGAAGATTGCCTGAATCTTGCCGGCAATCCCACCTAAGCCCAAAAGACTTGCTAGAAAACTGATGACAACTGGTAAAGACTTAGCAAGGGCATTTTCAACGCCCTTAACAGCTTGGTCGATCGCACCAGAAGGGATCGCACTGACAGCATCCAAAATTGCGTTAATCAAGCTTGCAATTTGCTGGGCGCGTTCAATGAAAAAGCTGATAATTTGGTAAATCGCCTTGGCAGCTTTCACAAATGCTGAGGCTGGAGTCAGGAGGCTGAGAACCCACTCTACCCCTGCAAAAATCACGGTTTCAATTACAAAGTCCTTAATCGGTTTAATGACAAGCTCATTGAGATCGCCTATCCGGTCTTGGACAAACTGCCAAATACCAGCTACTCCTTCGCTAGTTAAGACTTGAAATATGTCGAAGCTTTGTTCGAGATGGCCGACCTTTTTCTCACCCAATCGTTTCACAGCTTGTGCCCGAATTACCTGATAGGTGAATCCTAAAACCTCCGATACCAAGCCAAAGATACCTTTGAGGTCAAATTTTTTCGGCATCTCAATCCCAGATTCTGCCATCGTGCCAGTCAGCCAACCGATTAAACCCTTTTTCAGGTGCTTGCCGATATTATTCATAAAGTTCAGGAAGCCTTGCTTAAGCGCCTGAATCAAATTACCCAAAAAACCAATCGGGTCTTTAAGGATTTGTTCAACCACACCCGCAACCCTTCCCAACACCTGCATGAGCATTTTGGTCAGTTCAATGATCGTCTTTATAACTCCCACAACAGCATCGAGAGCTTTTTGAACTAGACCACTATTTGCCGCCTTCATCTCATCAATGCGGGCATCAACTGCTTCCAAATTCTCTTGATATTTCTGCGCTAGAGTCTCAATTAGCTCATTTTCTTTATCTTTGACGCTTTGTTCCAATGCATCAAACTTACTTTCAATGTCTGCTGCTGCTTGTTGACCAACTGCTTTCAGGTCTTGAGGCAATCGGTTAACATAGTTTTGAATTTCCTGCTTGCCTTTGGTAATTTCCGTTTTGGCTTGGGTTAGCCCTTTGCTGATAATGGCAACAACTTTGTTGATTACGCCATCCATTCTATTGATGTAAAGCTGCCGTCCCTCTTGATAAAAGGCGTTCACCTCTGACGGCATACCGAACAGTTTGTCTTTGAGCCATTTCCCTTTTCCGATAACGCCGCTATAGCGATCATCTTTATAAGCCTTCATCCGTTGGTCAACGTAATCCTCAAAGGCTTTCTTCGCCTCGCCTGCACCAGCATCGAACTCTTGCTGAACTTGGCTATCTAAATCAGAGAGAGTTTTTTCAACAATGCCTTTGGTCTTGTCGTAAATCTTATTAATATCACCAGCAACCTTAGTCCTTGCCTGCTCATCTTTGCCTTTGGCTCCCACCTGCTGATTTCCAACTTGACCTAGCTGTTGAGTACGTGTGCCGTGCATTCTCTGTAGTTGCTGCTGTGCCGTAGCTTCAGCAGTGGCTTGAGCATTTATTAGCAGGTTTTGCTCTTGCTGGCGATACTGTTGAGGGGCTTGTGTGGCATTTGTTTGAGCGTCTTTCTTCGCTTTAAGTGCTGCTTGAAATTCTGGTTCGTTGGAATTTGCTAGTTGCTCTTCAGTGACATTCGCCTGGGTCATTTGCTGGTCAAGCTTTTTGCTTTCTTCTTGCAACGGCGCTTCAACTTGACTCTTACCCTTCGATTTAGGTGCTGCTTTCTTAGCATCGATGTCTGACGGAGGTGTTCCAGGATTAGTCTCTGGCAGTGGCGTGACTTTTTTCGACTCAATGCCACTGGTGTCAGGCGTTTCTTTTGCTTTCTCTTCTAATGGCTGTTGAGAAGCTTTCTGCTGTTCATCAACTTTGCCGCTTAAATCGCCCTTAACCGAGTCAAGTTTGTTGTTATTCTTAAACTCGTCAGCCTCTTCTAAGGTTTTGGGAGCCATATCAGCAATCCGCTCCATCAGTTTGGCTTTGAAGGCGGTTGCGTCAAATGCTGGAGTTTCAGCCTGCCCCATCTCACCAACTTGATTGGCTTGCGCTTTGCTATCTACTTCGTTGCCAGGAGGTACAGCAGCAAATTGGGCTTCTTGAGCTTTGCTATTAGCTGGCTCGTGTTTCTTCTGCTCTGCTGCGACCTCTTTCGTTGTGCCGACTACTGCTTGGAAGCCTGGATCATCGTTGGCAGAAGCAGGAGCCTTTTCTCCACCTGCTTCTGCTCCAGGTAAGCCTGCTGCCACTGAGCCTTTTCCGTCTGGAGGCTGTTGCCCTTGTTGAGGATTAGCCTTCGGATCTGC
>NZ_JACJSI010000036.1 GCF_014698065.1 Nostoc flagelliforme FACHB-838 | reverse complement strand
ACTCTATTGCCTGAATTACCTTCTGGCGTAAGTCGTAACTGTAAGGTTTTGGCATGAGCTTTCCTTGAGCTGAACGCTTCATCTGTATCTAGTTTTACTTTACTCACTAATTATACTGTTTGTCCTAACCGCCTTGGCGCTTGCTATAAAACTTAGCAAATACGGAATTTTGTGGCATTGTTGCTCTTAATAAATTTATAGTCAAAAAAATAGACAATGCCGATGCTTAAAACAAATCCGGTCGGCATTGTCATTTAGAAATACAACTGAAGCGGAGCCGAAGACACCCCGCCTCTTCAAGAATCAGGTGTTAAAAGTAAACTAAGCTTTGTAGCTAACTCTTCATTTGAAAAGGTGTACCTAATTAACTAGCAAATTGCTGTATGTGAATCTAAACTACTGTCAAAAATCTGAACCATAACAAAGAGTTAACTCAAAACTTGATTACTCCCATTCAATGGTTCCAGGTGGCTTAGAGGTGATGTCATAAACCACCCGATTCACGCCTTTTACCTCATTCACAATCCGAGTGGAAATCACTTCCAGGACATCGTAAGGGACTCTTGCCCAATCAGCAGTCATGCCATCTTCACTGGTAACAATCCGCAAAACAATGGGGTAAGCGTAAGTACGTTGATCCCCCATAACGCCAACACTACGAATTGGCAGCAATACAGCAAATGCTTGCCAGAAATCATGATACATACCGCGTTGGTTAATTTCTTGCCGCACAATCAAATCGGCATCGCGCAAAATGTTTAACCGTTCAGATGTGACTTCCCCCAAAATGCGAATTGCCAAACCAGGCCCAGGAAAAGGTTGCCGTTGGACAATTTCTTCTGGTAAACCAATGGAACGTCCAAGTTTGCGGACTTCATCTTTAAATAGTTTCCGTAGTGGTTCCACCAATTTAAATCTTAGGTCTTTGGGCAAACCGCCAACATTGTGATGGCTCTTAATTTTCACCGCTACCCGCTCACCACTTTGCGGATCAACGTTGGTGTCAGCAGATTCGATCACATCTGGGTAAAGAGTCCCTTGAGCTAGGTAATCAAAGTGACCGAGGCGCTTAGATGTTTCCTCAAATACAGCAATGAATTCGTGTCCGATGCGGCGGCGTTTTTCTTCAGGATCTGTAATATCAGCAACTTTAGCTAAAAAGCGATCGCGAGCATTAACATACTCTACAGGAATGTGAAACTGCTCTTGGAACAGCTTTACTAATCGCTCTGGCTCATACTTTCGCATAAAGCCTTGGTCGATAAACACGCAAGTCAGTTGCTCACCAATCGCTTTATACAGCAAGAAGGCCAGCGTAGAAGAATCCACCCCACCAGACAACGCCAATAGCACTCGCTTTTCACCAACTCTGGCGCGAATTTCCCGAATTGCCTCTTCGACAAAAGCTGCTGTTGTCCAAGTGGGTTCGCAATCGCAGATGTGATAGACAAAATTACGGATTAATGCTATACCACCAATAGAATGCACCACCTCTGGATGGAACTGAACACCGTAAAGTTTCTTTTCATGGTCGGCGATCGCAGCACAGGGAGTATTTTCTGTATGTGCCAGCAATTCAAACCCTGATGGCATTTGAGTAACTGAGTCTCCATGACTCATCCACATAGTGGTGCCATCTTCGACGTTAGTGAGTAAACCTGTGGGATCATCAATATATAATGAGGCTTTGCCGTACTCACCTCGATCGGCCTTTGCCACTTCCCCACCGAGTTGATTTACCATCAGCTGCATCCCATAGCAAACACCCAAGACGGGTATTCCCAAATTCCAGATTTCTGGGTCACAATGGGGAGCGTTATCACCATAAACCGAACTTGGACCACCAGAGAGGATGATTCCCTTAGGATTGAGTTGGCGCAAATGTTCAGAAGTAGTGCGATAGGACAAAACTTCAGAGTATACTTGAGTTTCGCGGATGCGACGGGCAATCAACTCAGAATATTGAGAGCCGAAGTCCAGAATTACAATCAATTGGCGATCAAGTCTCCCCAAATTTTCCAATGTTTGGGGCGCTTGTTCTGTTGGTAGAGTCACCGCTGTATTCATGACAAGAGAGTTATATCTGTTAAGGATAAATAGATGCTTTGTGGTCTATGGTGATGCTATTATTCAGCCTGGATAGGCTGATAATGGTATAGAAAGCCCTGACAAACGCGAGTTTATGTGCGTTTGTCAAGTCCCGGAGTCGGAGATGGTATTAAAACGATAAATCTACCCTAGAGTGGTTACTTAAGAGATTATTTATTTGGATTGTTTACGATTATTCATAATAAATTAACATAATTTTCCCATCAACAGAGCAGCAGTTTTACTCTTCACGATAATTTTGCGATCGCGATCAAAGAGGATAGAGCCACAAATTGTTACTCCCGTGCCCTTTTCGCTATGACTTTGGATGTATTCTTTAGAACGGACATCGATGGCTTCGGCGATCGCACTATAAACTTGATTTACCCAATCACTAGTAGTTGTAGCATCTAGCAATTTTAAGTATTTTAGTGCTGCTTCGGCGGTTGCACTGTTAAATACAGCTTGGACATCTGGTGATTTTAAACCTGCGATCGCACAGTGCGCTGCTAAAATTTCTCGCCGTCCATCAGCCAAGTAGTGATGGGTGTGAAAAATCCCGCCAGCCAGTTTCATCAGCTTACCGTGATAGCCAAATAATAAGATTTCTTTCACGCCTAGCACATCAGCTTCTACTAACATTGGGCCAAGCCAGTTAGCAGTTTTGACCAATTGTTCAGGATTAATCCCTAGTTTACGCGCCAAATCTAGGCCATTCTCCCCGATGCAGAATACTAAACTCTCAAAACGAGCGGCTTTATTTTGTAATTCTGCACGAAAAACTGCAAGCTGATCTGGTGTACTCAAAGGTTGAGAAATGCCAGTTGTGCCTAAAAGGGAAAGTCCTTCAACCACACCAAAAGCAGAATTTGAAGTGCGAACAGCTAGCGATCGCCCTTCAGGTAAAATAATCGTCACCGTGATTTTTTGCTCCGGTGGTAACATTCGTTGCAAATTCTCTTGCAACAGCCTTTGAGCATAAGCATAAATAGCAGGCTTGTCATCAGCATTCACCTGTATGCCAATTCCTTCCCCACCTTTAATAATTACTGCTTCCCCTGCTTCCCTCCACTCCACCAGCGCCCAAATCGGTGTATCTTTAGTCAAATCGAGATTATCACCAGGATCGCTGCGAGTGATTGCCAAAGCCATACTTTCAGATAGTCCTGCTACTTGTTCAATTGGTATTTCTGCAATTTGAGCGGGTTCAATCAAATCTACAGATGCTAAAGTTAGGGGTTGGCGATCGCGTAACCAATGGAAAGCTGCAACAGCAGCAGCGCAGGCAAATACCGGGAGTGTATATCCAGAACGGGACATTTTTTAAATTCAGAAGTCAAAAGAATTCTTCAAAATTGTTCGTGCAGCGTTACGTAGAAAAGACAGTTTCAGACGGCAATTTAGACCCATCTGTAGGTTGCTTGCTTTAGGGTAACGGAAAAATTGAACGGATGCAGATAGCCTGATATTCTCACCAAATAACCTTTCAGCCTTTGGCTTCAACGCCGTGTTAACTCTCTTCACCAAGCATTTTGATAAGTTTCCCCAAGCCGGAAATGGTTGATCATCAATCATTGCTTCTGGCTTTGGGAGATAACCAGCGAAGCAATCCTCTAGCCCAAACTCCTTTGCTGAAGCACGAGCAGAAAATTATATGCCTAATACTGAGATACAGTCATGGTTCTTTAACTGTTCTTCAAGCCATTCTGACAACTCTCTCAATACGCCTGCTAAAGTCATTGCATTAGACCGAAAATCACTCGCAAAACGGCACATTGAATCTCTGAAGACAAATCCCACTTTACCTTCAAGTTCTTGAACATCTTGAGACTGCTCCAGCACTTGCATCAAATTACTAAAATCACTAATAATCAGTGTCCAAACATCTTTTCCAATCGCCATGAATGCGTAGTGGTCAAAATCAGGTTCATGACGTTCAAAAACTGGCTCAAAATAACCAAAAATTTCCTCTGTAATGAATACAGAGTTTTGATTCCAACAATTTCCTTCATACTTACCTGGTAATATCTCAAAATAGCAAGTACCGTCTAATTCACTCAAACTACGAATGAGGCTTATACGCTCCATAGTATTTTCTTCAAGCAACTGCTGTTCTCTCTCTTCTACCAATTCTCGAAGGGCGATCGCTGCCTTTTTATAAAGAAAACCACCACTATTGTATAACCGTTGCTTAAGTTTTTCGGTTGACAGTTTAGGAAATATCTGTTTGTATTCAACTATTTTCCGAAACTAGTGTTCCTGTTCACTCATCCAACAAGTCTTGATGTTCAAGAATTATCTCGCAGGATTTGCAGAATTTTAGAAGTTAGGCTTTTGCCAATACGGAGATAGATATAATTTGGGCGCATGACCATATAGAAGACTGCGCTGATGAAAATCAGAATCTTTGGAAGCAATTACGAAATTGTGTGCTTTGTAGATAACCTTTCTTTGGCTCTTACAAATCACTCCTGATCGGTCGTCTCCAAGGCAGTGTTAGCCTGCTGACCACTGCTTTTTGCTGCTTCTAGCTTTTGGCGAATCGCTGCTTGAACCTTATCATCAAAATCGGGATCGTTGGGGCTTGCAACAATCCTACGCGGACGCTGGTTAATCCTGTCCAAGTATGCTTGAAAAGCAGCTTCATCTCCACGATGCTTAAGAAAATACTGTTTTAATTCAATATCAGACATTGAATCGTAATTAATTCGGCTCATCAGACAAATCTCCGTTGGGTAAAATTTGGAATTTAATCTCTTCGTCATACCCAGCAAGGATGTATATATTACGAGTCCTATTATCAACACAAATGAGGTATATGGGTTGAAGCATGATATACGTCAGTTGATAGCTAATACGATACAAACTTGCTACTTGAGCAGCAGTAGGCATTTTACTTAGTTACACCAAAATTACGAATTACAAATTAGTAATTAGTTAAACTCCCACTTTCAATAATAGAGCTTCCATAGTTTCCCAAGAAATTCCTTGTTGAATATAACGGGGTGTTTCAGGATTGTAAGGACTAGCTACTCGGTCAATATTGAGGATGTTTGCCCCATCTGGTAGAACTGGTACATCTGGATCAAATGCCGTAGGGCGCATCAAAGAACTGGAAAAGCCTTTGAAAATAGCAATTGTATCTTGCTCATCAGCAATTTCCACCGTTACAAGTAGGACTTCTTGGGGGCGTTTAGCGGTATATTGTTCCAGTCGCTTGCCAATGGAATTCATTTTTTTAAGAGTGGAGGTAAGGTGGCGCAGCGGCGGTTACTGTGGTGTGGCCGAGCGTCCCTGCTTGCCCAGCTTAATCAGAATAAAGTAGCTTAAGTAAAGCACATAAACTACTAAACTAGTTATGCCGAGAAAACCTAAGAATTCAGCCTTGCTATTAGCATGGAAATATTCTTTGAATAGCAACGGAGCCTCGAACCAGACGCGACAATAGGGAGTTTTCAGAGCATTGCCAGAAAAAGCACAACCCAAAAAAGGGATAAAAGCTAATGTACCCAAAATACAATAAACAGTTGTCGCCCAGCGCCAAGAGGTAAAAATCAATTTCAAAGAGCCACTGCTTTGATACTCAATTTCATCGTTAAGATCCACCCAGAACCACAGCGAAATTGGGATCAAAATCTGAGCTATCAACCCAGAGATAAAGCTAACTGGATACTGGGCAATCATTAAGTAGATCGTGATTGCTACTAAGCTTGATACTCGCCAGTATATAGCCAATAAGCGTTGTATCCCTTCCGCTTTTTGCACAAATGCCCAAATCAAAAGAATTAGCGGAATAAATACCAGGAATAATACTGCCAGTCGGTAATCAATCCAGACGAAAGGGCGAAACCAAATATTATAGTCCATAGTTTTTCTCAAACAATAGATCAAAAGAAAGTTAGGGGTCAGAATAAATCAAGTGGGGTTTTATACCACTACCTGATTCTAGACTGCTTAATAAAGCAGGAGTGTTAAACCCTTTTATTCAAGAGTCTGTCGGACTCCAATTTATTATGAATTCTTCTTGATAATAGTTTAATCAAAGCACAAAGCCCAGTCGCTAACTAAAGGCAGTGCTTCGACTTTTTTGTACAAGCAAGTGGTTCACCAAGTCAGCCATACTATTTTACGAAACTTAGGGTGTGTCATCAATTAGATGTGAATATAGTATAAAATCGATAGCCAAGCGCGAGTTGAGTCATCGGGGAGTGCTAAAATGACGCGCCGCTATGCTTTGCGGGATGACCAGTGGGAACGTATCAAAGACCTACTACCAGGGCGAAAACAGACGGTCGGACTAACTGTTAAAGATAATCGATTGTTTATCGAAGCAGTGTTGTATCGTTAGCGAGCAGGCATTCCCTGGCGGGACTTACCCAAACGATTTGGCGATTAACGAGAGTAGTTCATACCCGCTTCAGTCGATGGGCAAAGCGCGGAGTGTGGTAACGGGTATTTAATATGAGTGAGATTTGTACAAAGCACGACATCTAATTGAGAATTTCTTTGCCCAACTCAAACAATATCGAGCGTTCGCCACACGCTATGATAAGCGGGCAATCAACTTTCTCAGCGCAATTTATCTTGCTGCTGCTGTTATCTGGCTTAATTGATGACACGCCCTAGAGTTTCATCATGATGTGTTTATGCTGCGATCACCCCTGAGAGATTTGCCTCGAATATCATCTACGCAAACCTAACTCTAAACACTCTACAAACAAATTACAAGTACCATTCCACTAGTAACACAACTTAGCCAAACTACTTTTTATACAGAAAATTTTTAAATATTATCTGGAAAAATTATCAAAACATCAGGCTTAATGCTAACAAAATAATCATCAATAATTTTACCATTGGGCAATTCTACTTCATCTTGCCTTACCTTACACCAGATATGATCTAAAACCATTTTTGATTTTAAAGTTTTCCATTTTTCTAAGTTGTTCATAAATAAAAATATGAATAAAAACTTTAGTCATCAAGTAATGAATGTAAAAAAGTATAACAGATGTATTCGATAATCTAAACTTTGAACTTAGACTAACTCTTGCAATAACATAATATGTATAAAAAATATGCAAATAAATGTAAACTTATTTACAGTAAATAAGAGATTTCCGTTGACTATTAGTCGAGGTACAACGGCACAGACGACTAATGTATGGGTGAGAATTTCACAAGATGGGATCGAAGGCTGGGGAGAAGCATCACCATTTGGCGTGGGTAATCATCGGCAATCAACTGATACGATCAAAAACGCTCTAGAGCAAGTTTTGCCACTGTTTCAAGCATTCAGCCCCTTACAACGACAGGAAATTGAGCAAGTTTTAACACAAAACCAGGTTCCTTCTGCTGCAAGAGCTGCCTTGGATATGGCAATGCACGACTGGTTGGGTAAGCGCTTAGGATTACCCTTGTGGCAAATTTGGGGACTCGATCGCAATAAAATAGTCCCGACTTCTGTCACAATTGGAATTAATTCGCCGGAAGGTGCAAGGGCAAGAGCGCGAGACTGGTTACAATTTACTGATGTCCGTCTTTTCAAGGTGAAGCTAGGTAGTCCAGATGGCATAGATGCAGATAAAAATATGCTGTTAGCAGTGCGAGAAGAAGCATCTGAACCAGAATTTTTTGTTGATGCCAATGGGGGTTGGAGCTTGGAAGATGCGATCGCAATGTGCAATTGGCTGGCTGATTTAGGTATAAAGTATGTAGAACAACCTTTGCAACGGGGACAAGAAAAAAGTTTAGCAAAACTCAAAGAACACTCTTCCCTGCCCATTTTTGTCGATGAAAGTTGTTTTACAAGCGCTGATATTCCCCATCTGGCCAACTACATAGATGGCATTAATATCAAACTGATGAAATCAGGGGGACTAACGGAGGCAATGCGAATGGTACATACAGCACGAGCATATCAGTTGCAAGTAATGTTCGGTTGCTATTCTGATAGTTCGTTAGCTAATACAGCAGCATTACAGCTAGCACCACTAGCTGATTATTTAGATTTAGACAGTCACCTTAATTTAATTGATGACCCCTTTACAGGTACATTGCTACAAGAAGGAAGAGTTTTGCCAAACTACTTACCAGGTTTGGGAATTAATCGATGCTAGATCAAAAGCTAATAATTAGTAGAACGAAAAAACTATATTTAGCCACGTAAAAACTGAAATTTGGAAAGAGCGATCGCTTAATTCAAAATCTGCGTTAAATCCAGCACAAATCCAGGCAATACATCCTCTCCTGATAAACTAGTAGGCGATGTCTCCGACGGGCTACGCCTACAAAATAGTCTGGCGGGTAGCAGGCTAACTCCAGCAATTGCAAAACTTTATAGCCAACATACCAGACTTCGTGCAAGAGGAAAGGGATTAACTGGGTGGCGAGAAGATGAAGCAGGTGAAAGATTAAATGATGCTATGCGCCTTATGGAGGCTGCATTTATCCAGCGAGAAACTGGAGACACTAACTGGCGTAATGGAATGCTACGGGTTGGTGAGTTATTTGAATGGCTATCTCATCCCCAACTAAACCCCGATATTTTACCAATTCGTTTACTTGCAGCGGCTGTGTATGAACTTGCTGGTTATCCTGCTAGGGCTGCGGGTTTACTCAATGAAGATATTTTCCGACATATCCTCCTGCGCCAGAAGGGAAAAATGAAGGAGTTGAAAAGAGGTTACGCCCTTATCTTTTCTGGGCAGCTATGCACTTAGCTGCACCAGATGAAAAAGGACAAAGGCGTGCTGTTCTTATTTCAGTCACATAGTACCCTGGCGGTTACGCTGAAGACTTTCTAAATTTTTTGAGCAGTAATGAGCTAGAGTATCTACTATTTTAAAGCGTAGTTAGGTTTTACAAATCCAAATTACCAATCGCGGTAGAGTTTTTCTGCATAGAACATAATCTCTTCATTTGGCAATCTAATTTTTGGTTTTTGCCGAGAATACAAACTTTCAACTGCACCTGTATCCTGTTCAATAACTGTGGCTGCTGCTTGTAAAACTGAATTTTTAAACAGAAATTTCATCAAAGGATTGACGATTTGGCATACATCAAAATAAATGTCTTGGTGATTTTTGCTGTTTCTGGGTAGAGAATATGAATTTGAGCAATATCACCAATAGGTGTTTTTGCAAAAAAAGCTGTAGTTGAAGGAAAAGCGTATTCGAGTCTATTAGTAAGAGTTTTAGGGAAGATTCCCAAAATAGGATTTTTGAGAATTTCTACTAGCGTGTTATTGGCTCTTGTCAGTTCTTGTTTGACTGTGGCATAGTATCCTTTTTCTTCAAAAGAACTTACATTACAAGATGTAATTTTAAATAGTTCTTTATGAGTACCATTTTGGTGGTTATAGTCATAGTTAACCATCAGATTAGTCAAAAAGTCGCCTTGAATACTTTTCTCCCCAGTTACTCCGATGAACTCGTAATCATCGGCAATTTTCTGATGCAAATCTGGGATGGGCAATCTTGGCTCAAATCCAGCATACGTCCAGATGCAATCATTGCTAATAATTAGCTCTAATGGTCTGGTAATTGGCTGAGTGTCTTTTTTATCTCCTTGCTGTAGTCTACCTTGCCCATCAAATTCTAGTGCATGAAAAGGGCAAGTAATAGTATCTCTATCTTGACAAACCCAGCCGTTTGATAATGGTGCTTGCATGTGCGGACAGATGTTATCAAGGGCAAACATTTCGCCTTTTTGGTTATGCCAAATGACATAATCCTGTCCGTTTAATGTGATTTTCTTCGGTTTATTCACTCCTAACGTAGATTTATGCGCGACTAACCAAGGCGCACCAGGTAAAATTGGTTCCATTTTTCCTCCAAAATCTTGAGAAGTTGTTTATTTAAAGTTCAGTGGATGGGTTAGGAAAATGCCACACAATATTTAATGCAAATTGGGATAATTTAAGTCTTGTCTGCAATGGACGAACTAATACAACCGCGCATTTGCTCGGCTAATTTTGACTAGTGCATTGCTGAATTATGCAAATAACTAATTAATTTTTTAGTTAATGAGTATTAATTTAATAAATTTCATCTTCTATGTCAACTACTAACCAATTTTTTAGTTAATATGTTTTCGTTATGATGATGGAGCAACGTGGGTCGTTCAACGCAGTCAAAATTCTCAGCTAAAAAGCCGCGTCAGGTGCGCGATGCAGAAGCGACGAAAAAGCAGATTCTCGATGCAGCGGAAGCGGAGTTTGCCAGAAATGGACTTCAAGGGGCACGGACAGAAGCGATCGCTAGAGGTTCAGGTGTCACCACAGCGATGATTTACTACTACTTCCAGAGCAAGGAAGGACTATATCAAGCTGTTCTGCAACGTCCGGCGGTGGAGATGCACGAAGGGTTTGAGCAGCTAAATCTGGATCAGTTCCCACCGGAGGAGGCCTTGAAGGTGCTTGTCAAAGAGGCGATCGCTTATGAAGCTGCTCATCCGCACAGAGGAATGCTTTGGTTCCAAGAAGCAAACCAAAATCAAGGAAAGTATTTCAAACAGGGGAATTGGCAAGAAAATTTTAGCTATCTCATTAAGATTTTAGAACGGGGAATGGCTGAAGGTTGTTTCCGTCAGATCGATCCATTTCTCACTACTCTTCATATTATTGGGGTTTGTAATTTATACTTCAACGCTTACGAAAACATCAAGCATACTAGACCCGATTTGCAACTGCTGAGTTCAGAAATGATTGAGCAGCATACTCAAGCAGCAGTTAATTTTATTTTGGCTGGTGTGCGATGTGTTGGAGATTAGAGATTGAATATCGGGAAAACTGCTCAAAAAAGGGTTTTAAGGAGTGTCGTAAACAGTGACAGGCTTTAAACCCCGACTTATTTAAGAAGTCGGGGTTATTTTTGTCATAAAGGTGTTTGCTAATCTTTACTCCGATATAGCAATCTTAAATGAGTTGTGAAAACATAGGACTTACGCACTGTACAAATGCATCGTGATATGAATTACCTAAAATAGGCTATTTCAGGCTTTTCTTAATTATCCTGCGATGCCTACGGCGGTAAACTACGTACATAGACCATGCTGTAGGGGCACAGCATTGCTGTGCCCTTACGAAAGATATGGTTTTTAACCTTGATTCATATTTAGTCTTTCTTGTCAATGCGTAATACCAATTCAAATAATGTTTGCGACACATCAATTATTTGTAAGGGCACAACATTGTTGTGCCCCCAATACGGTTCGGTTAAGCCCAAAAAATAAAAATGTGTAGGTTGGGTTGAGGAACGAAACCCAACATTTTGCGGGGTTTGTTGGGTTTCACTTCGTTCAACTCAACCTACAAATATTCTTAACCGAACCGTATTGGTTGTGCCCCTACCTATCTGTCGCATTCTTTTTTCAAATTGGTATATATAAGTCCTAAAATAGTTTTTAATCGAACCCCTCCAGACGTGGAGAACATAGAGAGAGCAAAAACAGACATTTTCACAAATGATTTAGGACTGCTATATTTATGATGAATTACGAATTCCGCACAGCATTACTAGCCTTCAACTTCGGATAAGCAATCCGTTTGTGATGAAATTGCTGCCAAACATCTACAAATATCTGGGCAATTTTTGACATTTCTTCTCGTGTTAGTCCTGAATCTACCAGCTGATTGTCTTGCCATTTGGAACGCAGGATATTATTTAACATTGCTAAAGCTTGATCGGTGGAAACATCTTTGAGTGATGGCTTTTTTCCCAGAGGTTTCGCCGATGCTTCGAGCGATCGCAGCGCTGCTTCGCAAGAATCTGCTAACATAACAATTCCGGTTTCGCGTGATTGGGGAATTGGGCCATCGTAGCGAAAATCTGCGTCGTCTACTGTTAAACTTGAATCTTCTTGAGCCATTTGCTGCGCTTGATGATGGAAATAGGCAATCAGCATTGTTCCCTGATGCTCTGGAATAAAAGCTTGAATTGCTGTAGGCAAAAGGTGTTTACGTGCCATCACCAATCCTTCAGTTACGTGCTTTTTGATAATTTCTGCACTCTTCCAAGGGTCTTTAATCTCTGTATCATGTTTATTCGGCCCCCCCATTTGATTTTCAATAAAGCCAAGGGGGTCGTGCATTTTGCCAATATCGTGATATA
The DNA here is from genome assembly GCF_014698065.1 of Nostoc flagelliforme FACHB-838. Taxonomy (GTDB): domain Bacteria; phylum Cyanobacteriota; class Cyanobacteriia; order Cyanobacteriales; family Nostocaceae; genus Nostoc; species Nostoc flagelliforme_B. Next base: position 56,795 of record NZ_JACJSI010000036.1, on the reverse strand, counting down.
AGGTGCCAGCCCTGACTAACTCAACATTGCATCCTAGTTCTTTGGCAGCAGCTTCGGCAAGGGTAGCGACAAACAGCGTGTGTTGAAAAGTTCCGGGAGTTTCAGTAGCGAGTCGTTTTAACAAAGGGCGGTTAGGGTTTGCCAACTCTGCTAGGCGGATTGGGGTAACTAAATCAAAAACTTTTTCTAGATAAGGACTCAAGCCCAAGGCGACAACACTCCAGCCTAAACCGGATAAAGCGAATAATCCGGCTTCTCGGAGGACGAGATACCAAGTTGAACCAAATACTTGACCAATTAAGATTTTAACAACTAGGTAAATGCCGCCCTGAGTTAAAGCGATCGCAACACCCAGTAATGCCAATTCCTCACGCGATCGCAATCGTTGCGCTATGTAACTACCTAATATTCCTCCTGCGGCACCAGCTAAAAGCGCAGCCTTGCTTATATCCAAGCTAATGCCTAATATTGGCAGCAGCAGTCCGACAACTGTCAACCCCAAAGTGGGGCCGTAAAAGCTTCCCAACAATAAACCAAGGGCACTCCAGGTGGTATAAGGCAATCCGATCACAATTACTCCTGGCACACTCAAAGTTAGCAATAACACCAATAGGCGATCGCGTTGTCGCAATTCGTAATCTACATGCCGTTCTACCCAGACAACAATGCCAATGGCGATCGCAATAACACCTGCTAACTTCCCTAACTCGTGCCATTTTACCTCCCGGCGAACCAGGTGATAATGCTCCAGCACCTTAAAGTTCCATGCAGTAATCTGCGCTCCTCTTTTGACAATCACCTCACCGCGTCGTACCTTCACCATCACGGGCGGCACACCAGCAGCTGCCTTTTGAGCGTTTTCTCTGGTTTGTTCTTCATCTTTTTGCAAATTCGGCTTGAGTACAGCTAACAACAACTTCTTTGCCAAAGTTTCAGCGGATTCTGGTACAAAGGTCTGCAATTGTAAACTCACCGCATCTTGTAAAATATTTTTTGGCAGCCCTTGCGGAATACCTTGGGTAAGAATCCGCTCTGCACTCTGATGGATTCCTGTTTGTGTTTTTTCCCATTCCACATCTGACAAATCCAAAAAAAGAGATTCCTCGTATATTGCTTCTGGGATAACAGTCTCTAACTGTAAAAGTTTGGCATTAGCTTGGGTGTATCTTTGGCGTGTTTGGGAAATTTGGGCAATCAGTAAGGACAAGCTTTTATCAGAACTAGTGACGCGGTAAGATTCTAGTTCTGCTACGGCTTGAGTAAAGTCAGTGTTTTGAGAAAAATCAACAGGGTTTGTCTTCTGTGGCGTTGTTGTACGCGGTTGGCGTTCCTGATTGGGTGCAGCTATAGATGATGGACGTGATGAGGCGGCGGTTTGTCTTTTTTGTTGATTTTTACTATTCTCTATAGTCAATAGCACTGCTTGCCATTCTGATTCAGGATAAGAGCGGAGGTAACGTTGGGTAGAGATGGACAAAATTACAGGATCAAAAAAAGGAAAAGCTCCAGCAACGGTGCGAATTTCGTTGCCATCATCCAGAAGTTTTTGCAAATTTTCATTGATTTGTTCGTTCATTCGCGCATCAAGCATCAGCACTTGTAAGGAGCTTGTACTAACAGCTTTGCGCTCGGCTTCTGTTTTTTTCTGATCTTCGATACTAGCTGCGTAAGGCGCTGTAATTGTCTGGGGCGCAGGATTTCCTACTTGGAGTTGCGTCTGGTTGTATAATCTATGCCCAATAACGCCAGTGAGAGATACTAGAGCGATCGCTAAAATTACCAAAGAACGCTGTTCATGCACCCAATCTAAACAGACTGCATAAATAGTACTTTTAGTTTTGACCGATTTTGTTTTTGACTGGAGCGCTATTTCTTGTTTTCGGCGATGCCTACGGCGAGCTACGTCTACGCTTTTATCGTTAGTTTTTGAGAAAAATAAGATTATATTCTTCAGCACAGTGCTTAGAAGTTCCCTTCTATGGCTTTTGCTTTTGGGACTTCTCATTAACTTTCCCTTACGGCGTAGTCCTTTGTACTGTCGCCGCGAGTTAGCCAATTGCTGGGTTAAGAACTGCAAAAATTGCTGCATTTTCATTATCTCTGCCTGCAATTGCCGACTTTGATACCTCAAAAAAAGACAATCATCAGGGAAATTTGATTTGCGGCTGCTGCAAATACGGTGGCGGGCGCTAATTACAAAATTACGAATTATTGTTAACGCGACCGAATAACGCGAGGAGCTGCATAAACTGAAAGCGGAGCCTCTTCACATCCCTCCTCTGTGAACTCCTTTGGATTTAAGGTAACATTATACACTCCTGACCACACTGCCACAAATCCATCGGTCAATTCTAACATTTGGGAAAAAGTAGTTAGTCCCCATTCTGGAGAATTCTTTTGCAAGAGCAAGACTTGCCAATTTACAGGAATTCCACTTATACCGTTATATGCTCCTGATAAAGCACCAGTAATTGCACCTGTAGCCTGGGAGATTAGAGACGTACCATTTTGCACTTGAGAATTGTCGTTGTAAGTAGCCCGCAAAACTGCAAGGCGAAAGTCCTCCAAAGTACTCAAAAAGCAATAAAATGCCATCGCAATAGTGTTACTGAGTTTTTCTTCCTTGGCAAACTCAGCCTGCGCCGTTGACAATCCAGCTCCTTGCTCTAATAAATTCTGGATTCTTAATAATTTTTTTGGTATTGATGTTGGTGTTTCTCCGAGAAAAGTGATTGTTTGCGGGATGAGGGTTAAAGGGTTGAGTTTTTCAGTTAAAGCAAGAGCGATCGCATATCCTACTGCTAGTGTTCCATCCCGTACTACTGGGTCATCCTCCCAGATTTTTAGCACACGCAGCAAATTTTGTTGCAGCTTAATGGGACTTTCATGAAAAAATAGTATTACTGGTAGCGTGGCAATAATTATTTTTATAGATATTGATATGTCATCAGTTGCTGCGAAATAAGGCGATTCTTCTTGCTGACGCTTTATCCAATCATCTAAATCTAATTTACCCAAGGCAATGAAACTCTGGATACCCAGAACCGTCATTTTGCCCAAATCTAGGCAACTTTGAAACTGTATTTCACCACCAGAGGCTAAACTTCCCCCCAGGAATGCTCCGAGTAAAGTACCTTTAAAGCGATTTATAGGAGAGTGACGCATAAATTATGTAGTTAAAAGTGAGGAGTTAATCAAAGATTGCTAATTCCTAACTTTACTACCAACTACCAATTGCTAACTCCTAACCCTTAAATGATCTACCAAAGCTTGTAAGCCCAACAAGTAACTTTGAACGCCAAAACCGCTTATTTGCCCGATCGCTACTGGAGCAATATATGAATGATGGCGAAAATCTTCCCGGCGATAGATGTTACTTAAATGTACTTCTACTGTGGGCAAATTAACAGCCGCGATCGCATCCCGCAATGCCACACTTGTGTGGGTATACGCGCCTGCATTAATCAGAATTCCCTGATGTTGCCCTAATGCGCCATGAATAGTGTCTACCAAAATTCCTTCATGATTTGACTGCACAGAAAAAACTTTCGCCTGTAACTTGAATGCTTTTTCTTCTAACAGGCGGTTAATTTCAGCTAGTGTCAACGAACCATAAATTCCGGGTTCTCTTTGTCCTAGCAAATTTAAGTTTGGCCCATGCAGTGCCAGAATGCTTAAGGGTTGCAAAGTCGAGTTCAGCACTTGGGGATTAGTGCCGACGGCGTGAGCGATCGTTCACAGGAATCGGAATCAGTTCCGGTTCCGGTTCAGCCTCTGGCCCTAACAGGCTCTCAATTAGCCTACGAGCTAATTCCTTAAGCTTTTCCAGCACCTTTTCTATATAGTCCATGAACAGACCGCTCCTGAGATACTACCTCAATTTTTGATTAACAGGTACGCAAAAAATGGCATATTTTCGCACCTCTGGCTTCCAATCGGGCTGATACACAATCCCGTATTTGGGACATAAGCCACTTCTAAAATTTGGCGTTGTGTTTTCCCTTACCTTTTAGACTATCATACTTGCAACCTATCGAACTGTATCCTATCAAGGATAAGTCTTAAGGGTCAAGAGTCAGACTTTGGACTCTTGACTTGCAACTAGCTTTCTGTAGCCTTTTTTTTCGCAGCAGTGGTTGATGATTTAGCAGTTGACTTAGATTTGGAACTGGTTGATTTACTCGTTTTGCGAGTCGATTTCCCGGTTGATGCCTTAGCTGCCAACAAATTCAGCGCCTCGGCCAGCGTTATATTTTCCACCGATTGACCTTCTGGGATACTTACATTAGTTTTGCCATGCTTAATGTAAGGGCCATAAGGGCCATCGTAGATGTTAATTGTTTCCCCGTCCTCTGGATGCGTACCCAATTCGCGTAAAGCTGCCTTAGACTTGCTGTTAGTGGAACTGCGTCCTTTTTTTGGTTCAGACAACAATTCCAATGCACGTTCCAGGGTAATTGTCAATACATTATCAGCAGCTTTTAGGGAGCGGTAATCTTTTCCCTCCTTACCCTGGTCATGAACCACATAAGGCCCAAAGCGTCCTAAACTTGCTTGGATTTTGCCGCCAGTAACTGGGTGCACTCCCAATGTTCGGGGTAGCGCCAACAGACCAACAGCCATTTCCAGGGTAACGGTTTCTGGGGTGACACCTTTGAGTAGGGAGGCTTGTTTCGGTTTGGGGTTTTCGTCGGTTTTATCACCCAATTGAACATAAGGCCCATAAGCACCAATTTTCACATAAATCGGTTCACCAGTTTCGGGATGGCGACCTACCTGGTCAGGGCCAGTAGTTTTTTGCCGCAGCAAGACTTCTACCTGTTTGGGGTCGAGGTCAGATGGTGTTAGGTCTTTGGGAATTGAAGCGGTGATCACTCCGTCGCCATTTACAACTTCAATGTAGGGGCCATATTTCCCAATGCGGACTTTGGCATCTAGATTCTCCAGTTCTACAGTCCTAGCTTTGGTGGCATCAATTTGACTTTCCCGTTCTTTTACCAGGGTTTCCAGCCCTTTTTCTCCTAAATAAAATTGCTGCAAGTAGGGCAGCCATTTCGCTTCACCCGTAGCAATGTCATCAAGAGTTTGCTCCATCTTCGAGGTGAAGCTGGGATCAACGATGTCTGGGAAATGTTTTTCCAGCAAGTCGGTGACGGCGAAAGCGGTGAAGGTGGGAATGAGAGCGTTACTTACCAAATGGGCGTAACCCTTGTCGATAATTGTGCCAATGATGCTGGCGTAGGTACTGGGACGACCGATACCTTCGCTTTCTAAGGTTTTCACCAAAGTTGCTTCGGTGTATCTAGCTGGCGGTTGAGTTTCGTGCCCAACGGCTTCTAACTCTGTACAATTCGGATGATCTCCCACTTTCAGATTCGGTAAAATTACTTCCTGATCTTCCAGTGCTGCTTCCGGGTCGTCTGAACCTTCGACGTAGGCACGTAAATATCCTGGAAATTCAATCCTTTTGCCAGAAGAACGGAATCCAGCATCCTCAACTTGCAATTGCACGGTAATTTGAGTTTGGCGAGAATCAGCCATTTGACAAGCGACAGTCCGCTTCCAAATCAAATCGTAAATGGCGAGTTCTCGACCGCCCAAACCAGTTTCTTGGGGGGTGCGGAAGCTGCTACCTGCTGGACGAATTGCTTCGTGCGCCTCTTGTGCGCCTTTAGATTTGGTGGTGTATTGCCGGGGTTGGGGACTAAGGTATTGTTGACCGTAGAGCTTTTCTACACAACTACGGGCAGCTGCGATCGCTTGATCTGACAAATGTACAGAATCTGTCCGCATATAGGTAATATACCCCTGCTCGTACAAATTCTGGGCAACCCGCATTGTGTCACGCGCTGAGAGGCGCAATTTCCGGTTAGATTCTTGTTGCAGCGTCGAGGTGGTGAACGGTGGCGCAGGTTTGCGCGTCACTGGGCGTTCCTCCATCTCGGTAACACTCCAGGTTTTACCAGTTAGGCGTTCCTTGAGCGCTACAGCTTGTTCTTCGTTGAGCAACAAGACATTGCGACCTGCGGTAATTTGTCCGGTGGCTGCATCAAAATCGCTGCCGTTAGCGATTTTGGTTCCTGCCAATGTTACCAATTGGGCACCAAAGGGGGTTTTTTCCTTTGACAAACTAGCTTTCAGATCCCAGTACGTACCCTCATGGAAAGCGCGACGTTGGCGTTCCCTAGTCACTAAAACTCGCACAGCTACAGATTGCACTCGCCCAGCAGATAATCCCCAGGCGATTTTTTTCCATAGCAGGGGAGATAGGGTATAACCGACCAGCCGATCTAAAATCCGCCGTGTTTCTTGGGCGCGAACCAACTGCTCATTAATATTGCGGCAGTCTTTCAGAGCTTTTTTGATCGCCTCTTGGGTAATTTCGTGAAACACCATCCGCTTAGTCGGAACTTTCGGCTTGAGCAGTTGGTATAAATGCCAACTAATGCTTTCACCTTCCCGGTCTTCGTCCGTTGCCAGAATCAGTTCATCTACATCTTTGAGGGCATCTTTGAGCTGGGTAACAATTTTCTTTTTGTCTTTCGGGACAACATACACCGGTTCAAAGTCGGCGTCTACATTTACCCCTAGCTGCGCCCATGATTCCCCTTTGACGGCAGCGGGAATTTCACTAGCCGACTGGGGTAGGTCACGCACATGACCCATAGATGCCTCTACCCGATAGCCTGCTGGCAGGTAGTTGCGAATGGTACGAGCTTTGGTTGGAGATTCGACGATGACGAGAGTTGACATGGAAATTTCAATAAAAAGAAGAGCTACTAAGCTAAACAGTCAAATTGAGGTAATTTTTGCAAATTGTCAAGATAAAAGGTCACGCTTAGGGCGGTGATTTAATCCTCACATAAACTGCCTGCTTGGGATAAAATCTGCTGAACTTATGGCCCAGTCTGTCCCAGAGGTTAGCGGAGGGGAACGCTGGGTGTGAAGTTCCAGCTATTTCAATCTTTAACTTATCTAACGCATAATTGGCGACTACAGTTTTCAAAATACCCCGCAAGTGTAATTTAATTGAGGAATAGAAGCAGGGGGAGCAGGGGAAGAAGAAATATTGAATTGACCTATGCACAATGGTCAATGCCCAAGAGCTTGTGCCAAAATTAAACCAAACTTGAGAGCAAAAGCGAAGTAGGGTTTGTACCCATGTCAGGAAAGCAAAACCATGCAACCAATTCGTCAAGGTGATGTAATTTTACTGCCTGTGCAGCAAATTGAAGGACAAAAAATACCTCACTTAACTTTGGCAGAAGGCGAAGTTACGGGGCATAAGCATCGCATTACTGAGGGAAACGCCGAATTATACGAAAAAGATAGCACACTTTATTTACGTGTGTTCTCAGAGTCGGCATTGCTAGCTCATGAAGAGCATAAAGCTATTTCTATTGCCCAAGGTGAGTGGATGGTGAAAATTCAACGGGAATACGAGCCTGAAGGTTGGCGATATGTCGCTGATTGAAAAGTTAACGCCTGAGCAAGAGGCTTTGATTCCAGTTTATCGCCAAAAGTGGAGAGCGATCGCGCTTTCAACTGAGAGAATTGATAGAGAGAAAGCGGCGGAAGCTGTAAAAGCTGCCTATATTGCAATTGACTTTGGCTATGAAGAGCCTGAAATCTTTTTTCAGGATAGTCCTTATGCAGCCTGCAACTGGATGCTAAAACGACTGTCACCTCAATTTATAGACAATTACCTCAATGAACCAAATAGTATAGGAAGCTTATTCGGGGTTCATTTCCTTCAAGAACTTTCAAATAAACTCAATCAACAGTTTGGAAGCCAAGTGGATAGGCAATTACGCAACTTTTTTCATCTTTATAAGGGAACAGATAATCTTTTAAATCATACAATATTCAACGATTTAATTGAAAAATTTAGCACTCAAATAAACGAAGAAGCAGATAATTTTTCGTGGTGGATTGAAATTCAACTTCATGACTGTTTCCAACCAGAAAATTACAGTAATTTAATGAGTGGTTTTGATTTATGTAGCTCTGTTTTGAACATTGTTCATCCTCAACAGGAATGGAAAGTATTTCAATCTTTAATTCAAGAATGTGGTTGGTTATTTGCGTATGATGACATTTGTATTATCTGCGATCGCCCCCTTCACCTACGCTTCGACAATCAAAATCGCCTCCACGCTGAAGGCGAACCCGCCATTGAATTTACTGATGGATATAGCCTCTACTCCTACCACGGTGTAAGCTTGCCTGAAAAATACGGTAAAATCCACCCGCAGCAATGGCAATCTCAATGGCTTTTAACAGAGGAAAACGCCGAACTACGGCGAGTGTTAATTCAGGGTATTGGTTACGCCAGAATTTGCCAAGAATTACAAGCAATTGAATTAGATTTTTGGAAAGAATATACTCTATTAAAAATAGATAATGATGTCGATGAAGAACCAATTTACTTATTAAAAATGACTTGCCCCAGTACAGGGTTTATTCACGCCTTGCGAGTTCCACCTGAGATGAACTCAGCGCGTGAAGCAATTCGCTGGGTAAATTGGGGAGTAGATCCAGAAGAATTTGGTGTGCAAACATAATTGCTAGACGATAGAGTTTTTTGGTAATTATTTTTTAAGTATCGTAATACACTGTGAAATGCGTAATATAGCCTTAATAACTAATGCATCGCCCCAAATTGAAAACTAATTTGCTGAAAAATTAAGATTTATTTAAATAAAACAGCAGGCATATTGTGAAAGCCAAGAGCTACACCCCAACCAGTAAAAAGGTTTGAGCGATACCTACGCCCATGCACCCCAGATAAAACCCTTACAACTCTTCACTTCTTGAGGGCTACAACTTTTGAGACAATCAGAAACGATTTAATAATAATCAAGCACTTATAGTCCACTCTTATCGGACTCCGTGTTATTTCTATTGAAAAGGGAGAACACAAGCATGAAATTGGCTTACTGGATGTATGCTGGCCCAGCCCACATCGGCACTCTGCGAATCGCTAGCTCTTTTAAAAATGTTCATGCGATCATGCACGCCCCCATTGGCGATGACTACTTTAACGTCATGCGCTCCATGCTATCGCGGGAGAGGGATTTTACTCCGGTGACAACCAGTGTCGTCGATCGCAACGTTTTGGCACGCGGCTCCCAAGAGAAGGTAGTAGATAACATTGTCCGCAAGGATGCCGAGGAACACCCAGATTTGATTGTGTTAACTCCCACCTGCACCTCCAGCATCTTGCAAGAGGATTTGCACAACTTTGTCGAACGGGCGCAGTTGGAAGCAAAAGGAGACGTAATGCTGGCGGATGTGAACCACTACCGCTACAACGAACTGCAAGCAGCCGATCGCACTCTGGATCAAATCGTCCAATACTACATTGAAAAAGCCCGGAGGCGGGGCGAATTGGCTGAGGGCAAAACTGCGAAGCCCTCGGTGAACATTATCGGTACTACCACCCTTGGTTTCCACAACAATCACGACTGCACCGAACTCAAACGGCTGATGGCTGACTTGGGAATTGAGGTAAATACTTTAATTCCCGAAGGTGCTTCGGTGAATGACTTGAAAAAGATGTCCCAAGCCTGGTTTAACCTAGTGCCTTACCGTGAACTCGGTTTGACTACAGCTCGTTACCTGGAAGAACAATTTGGCACACCTTATATAGACATTACTCCAATGGGTGTTGTAGAAACTGCCCGTTGTATTCGCAAGATTCAGCAAGTAATTAACGCTCAAGGTGCAGAAGTTGACTACGAAAACTTCATTAATGAGCAAACCTTGCATGTATCTCAGGCTGCTTGGTTCTCCCGTTCGATTGACTGTCAAAACTTGACTGGCAAAAAAGCTGTGGTATTTGGTGACAATACGCACGCCGCCGCCATTACCAAGATTCTGGCGCGAGAAATGGGGATTCATGTTGTTTGGGCTGGAACCTACTGTAAATATGATGCAGACTGGTTCCGTGAACAGGTGAGCGAGTATTGCGATGAAGTGCTAATTTCCGAAGATCATGGTGAAATTGGGGATGCGATCGCTCGTGTCGAACCCTCTGCCATTTTCGGCACTCAAATGGAACGTCACGTTGGTAAACGTTTAGATATTCCTTGCGGCGTAATTGCTGCACCAATCCACGTCCAAAACTTCCCCATTGGTTACAAACCATTTATGGGTTACGAAGGCACTAATCAGATTACAGATTTGATCTACAATTCCTTCACTTTGGGAATGGAAGATCACCTATTAGAAATCTTCGGTGGTCATGATACCAAAGAAGTTATTACTAGAGGAATTTCTGCTGATTCTGATTTGAATTGGACAAAAGATGGCCAAGCAGAATTGAATAAGATTCCGGGATTTGTTCGCGGTAAAGTGAAGCGAAATACTGAAAAATTTGCCCGCGATCGCGGTTTCAAAGAAATCAACGCTGAGGTTTTGTACGCCGCGAAGGAAGCTGTCGGGGCTTAGATTAGCGGTTAATCGAGAGGATTGAGGGGTGAGGAGTTATGTATACTCTTTACCCCATTTTTTTGCTTTAGTGATAAAAATTAAATTATGAGATATTATAGATTTAATATTAATTTTTATATATTTTTCTCAATAACTATTTAAAATAACTAAATTAAATATGAATGATGACAAAGCGGCATTGTTTGCGGCACTGTGTTAGGCTGGTATTAAGGACAGTCCAGAAAAAGTTGTGCGGATTGCCAAGCAAGCTGATGGCAAAATCGTATTTTTAGAAGAGGGCAAAGCTGGTAGAACAGGTAGCGGATTATCACACATCTTAAAGGAACATCAAGATGATTTTGCCAGACGCGGAATCTCTCAGAATGAAATCCCTGATGCTGTTATGGCTGCTGTGACAAGAGGAAAGTTTCTTGGTTATCAAGGAACGATAGAACCTCGCCGGAAAATCTATCAAGTAATTTTTAATGGACAAACACAATACATAGCAGTGAGTGTAGGCGATAATGGTTATATAGTCGGAGCTAATCCCGCCTCTTTACCATAATTCCACCTGAATAGCTATGGCAGTAAAGATAAAACTAATGGCTGATTATGGGTGCGACCCTTTATGGTGGGCAGATGCTGATAAAGTTGGTAACATCGATCCAGCAAAACTGCCCCTCAGTCAAAAAACCATTAGCCATCTGAGAAAATGGGCATCTGCTTACAATGCAACATTAAATTGGCAAGATCCTGCTAACTCACCAGATTTGAGTGCAGAGGCTGAAGCGGCTTTTGAAGAACAAGGAATTAGTCTTTGGAAGGAATTGCAAACAGAACTCGCGCCTAATTATCAAGTTGTTTATTTCAGTGAGCCATTAGGCAAAGTTTTAACTCATCCTAGTGAATTAGAAGTTTTACGTCCTATTCAGTAATGATTTCACGTAACAGAATATAAATCTAGTGCAGCACCAATAAATTTAATTGCGATCGCGGTTTCAAGGAAATCAATGCTGAGGTATTGTATGCTGCGAAGGAAGCTGTCGGGGCGTAGGTTAACGGGTTAGAGATTTTTAATAATAAAGGGCATATCTTAAGGAATGCCTTTTATTATTACTTATTCTGACTTCAGCAGACGAAGAAAGCCAGCCTGTTCAAAGTGGCGATCTGTGGTTAATGCCTCTTTAATGCCAAGCTGTTGCATGACTATAAAAGAAGTGCTATCCACCAAAGACCAAGCTTTATCTTCTCTAGTTTTGAGTAGCTCCCAAGCTGCTGAATCTATTGTTGGTTCAATATAAATCAAGTTGATATAAGGAGCAGTTCTGACAGCTTCTACGTATTTAAATAACTGCGGGCGAGGTACGCGTAAAGGGTTATTCAGCAAAGCCACCAGTTCAAGAACAACATAATTAGTTGTTACCATTACTTGATTTTGCTGACGTTTATGTTGAAACCACTGCTTTGCTTGTTCATGGTAGAACTCAGTTGCAATAAACAAATTAGCCCACCCGGATGTATCTATAAAGACTTTATTCGTCAATTTTTAACTCCTGCTGCAAAGTTTGCTGGAGATATTGATCGTGGTTTTCGCCTACATCAGAATTATCAAATTTTAATGTACCTAGTAAAGGTAAAATTGGATCTAATTCGGAGATATTTTCTTGTTTAGCTGATTGAGATAATGATTGCAGAATTAAATCTTCTAAAGATAGATTCAGTTTTTGCGCCTGAGCAGTTAATTTACTTTCTAAGTCATCTGACAACTGTATTGTTAATGTTTTAGCCATTTGATTCACCAATTACGAATTTAAAAAAACGATATATGAGTAATGAACACTAAATGAAATTCTACTCTTCATTACTCACTCTCATATTTTTTACGCTTACCTTACCTAAGAACCTTGCTTCACATTGTTAATAAAATAATTCGTAGAAGCCATATCATTATTAAATCTAAAAAAATCGCCTAAAAAGCTCGTTGTATTCTGAAAACTTAATTTCTTCAACATTTGCACCAATACGTTCGTAGTATTTAGAATCGTATGCAGTAGGATCTCTACCCGCACTGAGTTTAAATAAGACTACCTCTCTGCCGTGATAATCAATCAGTTTAGTCTCCCTTAAACTCAGACTTATATACTTTAATTCTTCGAGTATAGATTTAGTTTTTAGAAAGCGAGTGATACACAGGATAAAGTTCAGCCAGAGTGTAAGTTGAAACAAATCCTTTTATTCTGTTAGAACACGTTGCAACCAGAGTATACTCATTTATTAATTCGTTCCTCTCTTAAATCATGCACAACTGTTTCCCACTTTTTTGAGCCTTCAGATTGTACAATTAAGTTTCCCTCAACATACTTAACAGGCAAACCTTTATCTAGTTCACCGGGTTGCCAATCACAAGGTTCATACCCACCCAAATTTGATAAGTCAGTCTCTAGCCATCCTGCATCAGATTCTTCACTGACTAAAGATAACAGAGATTCCTGAATATTCTCCTTTTGCCACTCTAAAAACTTAACAAAATCTAGAACTTTCTGCTGTGCATTTTTTGGGAGGTGTTCTAGTTTTTCCAAAATCTTTTCTTTGAGAGAATCCATAGTTACAGCTACAATCTTTACTCAATAGTGTAACTCATAGCCCCTATCTTTCAAAATAGGCTTTTTTGTCCAGCTTTGAATTAGGTATGCTTTACAGATGATTTGAGTTGCTTTACTACACTCTTTGCTATTTAATTTCTTTGTGTGTAGTTCTGTTTATAGAATAGGTACTTCCCCTAAAGCTTAATTTATAGGTTACTGGTGGTGTAATTATTTCAGTCGATTGGGCATTAGGATCAGCACAAACAAAATAAGTACATCCCCGAAAGCTCAATTTATGGATTACTAATGGTATGGTTTCTCCATCTGATTTGCTATTAATATCAGGACAATAGCAAGCCCCACGGTAGATTAAGTTATAATCTGATTCAGATTTTGGAACTGGCTGTTGCGAATATTGTATTTCCCTGCTTACCACTTTGCTTGTGTAATATTCGTAGCTTGTACTGATAAGAATAAGAATTAATAGTAAAAGTAAAATTTGCCAAGGAGCTAACATTAAACCTAAAATCAGGCTAATAGCTGCAAAGACAGCTACTAAATGTGAAATTTCATTATTATTTTTTCTTAATAAAAAATAGCCAGTAATAAAACAAGCACACGGTACAATCAAAAAGTACAAAGCCATATTTCCTACATTCGGAACTAAAAGCAAAGAGTTTATAAAGCAGATTGAACTTATTTGGAGAGTTGTTGTCTATTTTACCTTCAATCAGCTTTTGAAGTTACCGTGTTACTTGAGTAAAAGTGTTACGTCAAGGTATCTGTATTAGCCTCTGGAACCTTTGTTCGCATACCTTTAGAGCGAGTTAAAGGATTCTGTAGAGTGAGGGGTTTTATTTTTATTCATCAAAGGGGTCACGCCCCAAACATGAGGCGTGGTAACAAGTTGATGCTCAGTGTAAAGTTCTTGTTGAAGTAAATGAAGATACTACCTTATATTAATCCCTGCTGCAACCCCTCTAGCGATCGCATTCCTTAACGCAGAAATTTACTGATAAATTCAAATTAAAATTGAACAAATATTACAATACAAAATTATTACTTTGGGGATCTAATAGGCAGGATAACCCACTAGGGTTTTAACCGATGTGTCTAGTGTAACGAAGTAAAAAAAGCATCCTAAAAGCCTCGCAATCTCTCTTATAGAAAAAAAGCAGATGCATGTTAATGTTTTAATCTCATTGACTTTCCCTTCGGGCCTTTCCCTATGCATCTGCACTATTTACACCCCCAACACCTTGAAGAATTAGTCAAGAGTAGTGGTATAGACTTACACTTAGTGCATCTTAATTTTAGGTCGCTCCAAGGCGTAACAGCTTATGAGTACCTATTGATTTCTGAGCTACTTCCCCGCACCAATACCGGAATGGTGAAAAGTAGTTGGTTGCAGCGTTATGCTCATATCACCGAAGGTGGTTGGTGGTGTTCGGGACTAGACCCTCTGAATAATTGGCAAATGATGGAATGGGGATGCTTTAAGCCAAACCAACCCCGACAGAATCACAATGGCAAGTCCATCAAGTACGAGCATCCCCCCAGCACGCCAACGCGAGTATTTTGTTTGCGGGTAACGCTGCAAGTGTGGCAGCAAGTCGCTGGGCGTTACAATCTGGTCATGCCTGACAATATTACCATTACTCCTGATGGCGAGGCTGGAGGCTTTTGGCAATGGGTGATGCAACAGAACATTCCCCTCGTCATCTGTGAAGGTGTAAAGAAAGCAGCTACATTATTAACGCAAGGATATGTAGCTATCGCCATTCCCGGAATTACCAGTGGTTATCGGGTTGTTAAAGATGAATTTGGCAAAGTTACCCGTCGTCAGCTAATTCCTGATTTAGCAGCATTTACAATTACAAAACGCAGCTTTTACATTTGCTTTGATTTTGAAACTCAACCCAAGACAATTGCTGCTGTTAACAATGCTATTTCTCAACTTGGTTGTTTATTTCAGCAAAAAAATTGCCCTGTTAAAGTCATCGAACTTCCAGGAGTTGAAAAAGGGGTTGATGAATTTATTATTGCTAAAGGTGCAAGTAGTTTCGAGAAAGTTTATCGCCAAAGTGTTGATTTAGAAATTTATCTTGCTCAAACCAAACCCCACACCGAATTAAGCATTCCAGCTGCACTCACCTTCAACCGTCCTTATATAGGTGAAATACCTTTCCCCACTTCTGGATTAGTAGGAGTAAAATCAGCGAAAGGAACGGGAAAAACTACGGCACTGCAAAGCGTTGTTCAGCAAGCAAAAAGTAGAAACCAACCTATTTTATTAATTACTCACAGAATCTTACTTGGACGATTTTTGTGTGAAAAAATTGGTATTCAATGGGGAACGCATAAAGAAGATCGGGAGAAAATAATTGATAAAACACTTACTCCTGCTCCTCCCATCCTCCGCTCTCTCTTTCCTCTGCCCTCACTCGGCTTATGTGTTGATTCGATTTGGAAACTTAACCCGGAAAATTGGCGCGGGGCAATAGTAATTTTAGATGAAGTAGAGCAATCTTTATGGCATCTGTTAAACAGTAATACTTGTAAGCACAAGCGGGTAAAAATATTAAAGTTATTCCAGCAACTAATTGCTACAGTTTTAAGTAGTGGAGGGTTAGTAATTGCCCAAGATGCTGATTTATCAGATGTTTCACTGGAATATTTACAGGGATTAGCAGGGATTAAATTAACGCCTTGGGTAGTTCTCAACCAGTGGAAACCTCAGCATGGTTGGGACCTGACTTTTTATGATTCGCCGAACCCAACACCGCTAATTCACCAACTGGAATTGGATTTACTTGCTGGACGTAAATGTTATGTTACTACTGATAGTCGGGCTGGGCGTTACAGTTGTGAAACAATTGAACGTTATCTGAAAGAGCGGTTACAAAAATTACGGCGACAATTTCCTAAAACTCTCGTAGTTAGTAGTCATACTACAAATACACCTGGTCATGCAGCCGTTGATTTTATCGCAGCGATTAATCAAAAAATATCTGAATATGACGGGGTTTTTGTTACCCCTAGTCTTGGTACAGGAATTAGTATTGATGTCCAACACTTTGACCGAGTTTATGGCATTTTTCAAGGGGTAATTCCTGACTCAGAAGCAAGACAAGCTTTAGCAAGAGTTAGGGATGATGTGCCGCGTGTTGTCTGGTGTGCTAAACGAGGTATTGGTTTAATTGGTAGTGGAAGTACAAATTATCGTTTATTATCTGATTGGTATCAAGAAAATCAAAAAGAAAACTTAGCTTTACTGAGTCCATTGCATAAAATAGATGTGGATTTACCTTTAGTTTATGACCCAATTCATTTGCGAACTTGGGCGAAGTTATCTGCGAGGGTAAATGCTTCTATCCGCCTTTATCGGCAATCGATGCAAGATGGTTTAATTGCGGATGGGCATCAAATTCAGATGCGAAGTAATGCGGTTCACAATAATATTATTCGAGATTTACGCCTAGCTTTTTTAGCAACTGATGCCAATGATTTAGCTACCCGCAGAAGATTAGTTTTAGAAATTATCAAGGTTCAAAAAGATTGGGCACAAAGTCGTCAAAAAGCTAAAGAAATTAAACGCAAAATAAAAGAGATTAAGCAGCAAAATCAATTATCGGTAGCATCTGCTGTAGCCAATGCTAAAGATATCGATTATATGGAGTATGAGCAATTGTTAGTTAAGCATTCCCTAACGGATGGAGAACGCAACCAAATCAACAAATATGTTCTTAGACAAAGGTATGGTGTAGAAGTTACTCCTTGGCTGAAATTACAAGATGACCAAGGATATTATCGTCAACTGTTAATTCACTATTATTTAACTCACGAAAGCGAATATTTTCACGTTAGAGATGAGCAAGAGTGGCATCAGCAATTGTCTTGGGGCGAAGGAAAAGTTTTTCTTCCAGATTTAAAAACTTACACGCTCAAAGTTGAAGCGATGAGAGCTTTAGGGATGCTTCAGTTTCTTGAAGATAAACGAGAATTTACTGAGACTGACCCAGATTTGATATTGCTAAAAAATGTTGCGTTTCAACATAGTAAGCATATTAAAAGAGCGCTTGGCATTAATTTGGTTGGGGAGAAAGAGCAGGTTTCAGCAATAAAAATACTCAGCCGACTATTAAATTTGTTGGGGTTGAAGCTGAAGCGAGTAAATGAGGTTTATCAAATTGATTTAGAAACGCTATGTAATGGTAGGGAAAAAATCTTTGCTGTTTGGCATCAACGAGATGAGTTGATGTTGGCTCATGTTAAGAGTGTTGGTTATGAGTTGCCTGATTATTCTTCAGACTGGAAGCTTGAAATTATGCAAACGAAGTCTGAAAATGCTAATCAGATGGTGTCTATGCCTACTCTTCCATTATCAAAGATATAGCAATTCTGAATTATTTATAAGAATTGCAAAGCTTTTAGAGACTGGGAACGAGATAGTCTCTGATTTATTAGTTAAGGGTTATTGGTATAGATGATTGGGCTTTCAAGACGCGATAAATTACGTCTCTACAAGTGGGTTTTGGTTTGTGCCTAATTGGAATAATTTTCAAAACATATCGTTAGCAATCCTAATGCTTTAGGCTAGAGAATGTCAAAAGCCAAAAAAAATTATATGAATACTGAAGATTTTTTTAACCAAGGATTAAACCACAATTTACAAGGGGACTATCAAGCCGCGATCGCAGCTTACACCCAAGCAATCAAGCTAAATCCTAACTACGCCGAAGCTTACCACAATCTAGGGCTGATTTTAAGTAGTCAACTCAAAGATTATCGCAGTGCGATCGCTAACTTTAATCGCGCCATCGAAATCAATCCCAATTTTGCCATAGCTTATTACAACCGGGCTAATGCTCGTTACTTTTTAGCCGATTATGAAGGTGCGATCGCAGACCATAACCAAGCATTAGAAATCGATCCAAATTTAGCTCAATCTTACCACAGCCGAGGAAACGCCTACTTTGCTTTGGAAAACTACGACAAAGCGATTGCAGATTATATCCAAACTATCGAAAATAGTACCCAATTAGCTGATAATATCAATATTGATATAGCCAACGCTTATCATAATCGTGGCGTAACTCGTTTTGAACGTGGCGATCATCAAGGGGCGATCGCAGATTTTCAGCAAGCTTTACAATGGCATCCCCATTTTGCCGGCGCTTACAGCAATCGCGGCAATATTCACCAGGTCTTAGGAAATTATCAGGAAGCGATCGCTGACCATAATCAGGCATTACAATTAGATCCTAATTTGGCGGAAGCTTATCATAACCGAGGTAATGCTCACTACGCTTTAGCAGATTATCAAAGTGCGATCGCAGATTACAACCAGGCTCTAAAAATTAACCCCAGCTTTGCCGGAGCATACTATAATCGGGGTCTTGTGCTTGCTCACATCAAAAATTATCATGAAGCAATTGAAGACTTTAACCAAGCATTGAAGCTGAATCCTGATGATGTGCAAGCTTATTGTGAGCGGGGCCTGGTTCGTAGTATTCTTGAAGACTATCAGGGTGCGATCGCAGATTATGACCAAGCGTTACAAGAAAATCCAACTTTAGCTTTAGTATATGGCTTTCGGGCCAATGCTCGCCGCCGATTGGGAGATTATCAAGGCGCAATTGAAGATAGCAATCGCCTATTACAACTTAATCCTAATTTAGCAGAAGGATATTGCGATCGCGCGGCGGCCCGTCGTTCTTTAGGAGATCATAAAGGTGCAATTAAAGATTATGATCGAGCATTGCAGATTAATGATAACTTAGCCGCAGCTTATTATGGTCGGAGTATTGCCCGTGAAGCTCTGCAAGATTTACAGGGAGCAATTGATGATAACACTCAAGCCATAGAGCTTGTTCCTGAATTTTCCCAAGCCTATTGTAATCGCGGAAATGCTCGTCGTCTTTTAGGAGATGAACACGGAGCGATCGCAGATTATAATCAAGCATTAAAAATTAATCCTGATTTAATTGAAGCATATTACAACCGGGGTTCAACCCACTATGCTTTAGAAGCTTATGAAAGTGCGATCGCAGATTACACCCAAGCATTACAATTTAATCCCCAATCTGCTGCATTTTACAGCGATCGCGCCAATGCTCGCTATGCCCTAGAAGATTATCAAAAGGCTATAGAAGATTACAGTCGAGCGATCGCACTCGACCCCAGCTTTGCCGAAGACTGGTATAATCGCGGTCGTAGCCGTTCACTATTGGGAGACTTAGAAGGAGCGCTTGCAGACTTAAATCAAGCCTTACAGCGTCAACCTAATTGGGCTTCAGCTTACATTCTTCGAGCAGATGTCTACCGCAATCTGGGAGACTCTCAAAGAGCAATTACAGATTTCCAGAAATCCGCAGACTTGTATTATCAAGAAGGAAATATCCAGTATTATCAACAAATTATTGAGTTAATTGAACAGCTTTGAAGAACTCCACCCCGCCAAAGCTGTACTTTGTCTCCCTTCCCGTTAGCTCTGTCCGCCTGGATATTGAGTCAAAGATTCTTGTGCAGGGAGAGGGGAAAATGATTTTCCCTCTCCCTGCTCCCTTTGTCAAGAGCAGGCTGACTCGGTACACTAAGCAATCGAGCGTATTCATCTTTAATCATGGAATAACATTCACAAGACTTATCTTCCAAGCCCGAGCGATTCAAAATATTAATAGTGCCACGCTTGTAGCTAATCATTCCGGCTCGGCTGAGTCTATTTGCTACCTCCGTAACCCCAGTGCGACGGCAGCCCAGCATTTTAGCAATATATTCCTGAGTTAGAAAGAATGTATCTGATTGCACGCGATCAGCAACGAAGAGTAACCAACGCGCAAGCCGTCGTTCTATACTGTGTAAGGTATTGCAGGCAAGTGTTTGTGTTACCTGGATAAGCAGCCGATGAGTGTAACGCAACAGCAAACCTTGAAGCTCTCCACCTCGGTTGAACTCGGCGATTAGCAACTCTGTCTTCATCATTAGAGAACTGCCTGAAATTTGGACAAATGCAGTTGTATTTGTAGTGTTGCTGCCCAAAATGACGGAAACGCCTACGATGCCGTCATTGCCCACTATACCAGCTTCGACAGTCAAGCCATTTTTTTGGGTAGAAACTAAAGAAACTATTGACTGATGGGGAAAATAAACGTGTGTTATTGGTTCATTAGCTTTATAAAGAACTTGCCCAACTTCAAGTTGGACTTGCTCTAGATGGGGAGCTAGACGTTGGTACTCTGCCATAGTCATGGCAGTAAGTATTTGATTTTCTATTGCGAGATGAGGTTGCTTAGATACTGACATTAAAACCTAGCGTCATTGTGTTGATTGAAGCAACGCTAGAGCAGCTTGAGAGCAGCCAGTAACTAGTCCCAATAGGTCAAAAGGTTGTTTTTATTCAGAAATTGTAAACTTCATAACTTACAACCGGAGCATCAAAGCATAGATTGATTAATGATGCCTTTAGGATTGATGCAATACTTTCTTTATGATTACACATTTAATGTAATGTTGCTTATCTGTCCGTTTGTGTACATGAACTTATCCCACTCAATTATCCAGACATGATATTATTCAAAGCGAAAGCGTTCCATGAAGCGGCGGTCAATCCAATCTTTGTAATGCCACAATAGTTTGTGAGGTGGTAAAGTAAAAGCGCCTCTGGTTGCGTAGGCGTTGCCCATCGCAGATATCGCTCGTTTGTCTCCTGTACCAATTAAACTTAAATATTGTTTCTGTGGTTTATAAGGTTTAAGTGACTTACCTAATAAAATTCGCTGCAAATTCTCAAATAAAGGTTTGCCTTGTCTAACTGCGAATACTCCAGCTTTCGGACGCGGATGATTCACCATTGTCGCAATGTCACCAGCAGCAAATACCTGCGGGTGTGTTTGAGATTGTAACGTGTCTTCTACCAAAATAAAACCTTGCTCATCAGTTCCTAGTCCAGCAGTTTTTAACCATTCGGGTGCTGATGCTTGTGTTACCCAAAAGATTTTATTGCACTCTACTATCAAGCCAGATTCACATTCTATTTCAAATACTTCTTTAGTTCCCTTGTGGGTGGTAGGTGCAATTTTACACACAGTTTCCCCAAGGTGCAGCTTAATACCTTGCTCAGTTAAAATTTGCTGAAGTTGATGCCGCACTGATTGATGGTAATTGGGCATCAGTTCTTGCTCACGCTGAAATAAATGAATTTCCAGGTTTTGAATAGGTTGTTGAGTTTGATGTAAAATCTGATGTAAACGCGATCGCATCGATAGCGCTAATTCTACACCGCCAGCACCTCCACCGACGATCGCAATGCTAATTGGTTCTTGAGGATTTTTACCTACGGCTTCAATTAATTTATCCCAATGCTCTAATAGCTGCGATACTGGTTTAGCTGCGATCGCATATTCTGCCGCACCTGATACAGATATTCTGGACGGAGTGCTGCCAATATCAATAGACAGCAAATCAAAATCTACCACCAGTCCGTTAGCACAAAGAACTTTGTTGTTTTCCAAGTCTAGGGCAACTACCGTGTCAATATATAACCGTGCTTGAGCAAAGTTCGCCAAAGGTCGCAAGTCAATATGGCATTCATCGTGGCTGTAAAATCCGGCAATGTGTCCTGGTAACATTCCAGAGTAGGCTGTGTCTGAGGCTGCGGTAATCAATGTCAAACGCACTCCGGGTAACGGTTTTATCCCGAACATTTTCATAACAATAGCATGACTGTGACCGCCACCAATTAACACCAGGTCTTTAACTATTGGTTGTAAGTTTTGTTGAATTTCAACAGTTATATTCTTCATGTTTTTATTGCATAACCATATTAAAATATTGACCACGCATGAAACAATATAACGTTTCCCATTTGTATGCAATACACTTTGACCTTTCTCCAAACCTCTCTCCTAAAACGAGAGGGCATTGAGACTTACTCCCTTTCTTTTGTAGGGGAGGGGGCGGGGGTTAGGCCTGTATTCCATCTGCCATAACATACGCGAATAAATTTTTCAGAAATATTGCGGACATTTCAGCATATTTTCAGTTATTATTGATTTTTTTCATACTATGAAAAATATTTCACCAATAAATAATATACAGCTATCAAAAATATCCCTCTGGATAAACACTTTCCAAGAAAAATTTAAAAATAATCAGTATTATTCGCCAAAGCAACGTTTAAGAATAGCAAGCCAACAGCTAGGATATAACACAATAGAAAGCAGTCTAGCTATAATTATTGAGCTAGAACGAATTGCCCAAAGTTATCCACAGTACCACTGGATAATTACAGACATTCTTGCTACTTTTGTACGAGAAAATGCACCTTGTATTCCCCAAGACAAAGTAACAAACAACCTGTCAGCAAAACTTCGTGTAGATATTCAAGCAGCTCTCACTGTTATCGCCAGAAGAGATGCAAACAAAGACCCAGAAGGTGAGCAGCTTGACTTGAGCTATACGGACATGAGAGAAGCAAACTTGAATGGGGCAAACCTAAAACAAACAAATCTTTATCAAGCTAATCTAGCCGGAGCCAACCTTAAAGAAGCTAATCTAGCAGGAGCAATACTTAGTGCAGCTAACCTCGAAGGGGCTAATTTACATTTAGCCAACTTAGAAGGAGCAATCCTCAGCGCTGCCAACCTAGAGAGGGCTAACCTTTGTGGAGCTAACCTGCATCGTGCAAGTTTATATCTAGCTGGGTTACATATCTCAACCCTCAATGATGCCATACTCGATGGGGCAAATCTTAGAGAAATCAAATTCTCTCAGTAAAAGACTAATATCATGTCTGCTTGATTACTTATTAAACACTAATTACCCCACCCCGCAAACCTACAGTGTACATACATAAGGCTTAATACTTTCACAGACAGAACTGGGGAATGCATTCATTGAGTCTCTAATAGGCAGCAACTCCTAATGAGCTTTGAAAATTAGGACATAATAATATTCCATATCATTCCTTTGTTCAAGGAGTGTTTGGACACCTATTATAATTTTCTGCTAAATGCTATACTATTTTTCCTCAACACCTAAGTAATAATTCTAAGTTGTAAGGAAAATTTTTACCATGTCTTCTAAAAAGACAGATACTCAGTTGAATTGGTTGATAACCATAACAGTTATATTTGGCTTCTCATTGACTATAATTTTTTTCGTATTGTCTAGTATTAAAGAATTGTCTATACAGGAAAAAATACAGTATAGAAACCAAGCATTAACCACTACTGCAATAATTTTTCTCGCATCGGCAGCAATGTTTAATACTTATTATGCGGCAAGGCGTGCGCAAGCGATGCAGAAAAATGCGATCGCAGCTGAGAAAAATCTCGAAATTGGTCTTCAAAATACAAAACTCAATCAAGACAGATTGATTGCAGAGCGCTTTATGGGGGCAATTGGCCAGCTTGGACATGAAAAAATCGAAACCCGGACAGGCGCAATTTATGCATTAGAAAGAGTTGCTCAGGATTTTCCGAAAGAACACTGGACAATTATGGAAATCCTCACTGCCTTTGTGCGAGAGAATGCACCTATCCAGCACGTAAAAGGGGAGCAACAAAAGCCGGAATATCAAGCAGAAATTTACTCAAGTAGACGTAGAACTGAGTCGCGTCCGACACAGCAGCTAGATCAAAATCTCCATGAAGAATTGCCAAAAATACGCACCGATATTCAAGCAGCCCTAACTGTTATCGGCAGGCGTAATTTACTCGAAGACCCAAAAGATCAGAAACTTGATTTACGTAACACCGATATTAGATTAGCAGACCTGTTAAAAGTTAACCTGCAACAAGCAGATTTACGTGGGGCTGACTTGAGTGGGGCTGACTTACGTGGAGCTGACTTGAGTGGGGCTGACCTTAGTGGCGCTAAACTCATTAGGTCTATTCTCTATGAAACCAAATTAGAAAAAGCTAGTTTATGTGGAGCTAACCTTTGTTGGGCTAACCTCAACCGTACCAACTTCACTGGGGCAAACCTGCGTTCAGCCAACCTATCTGGAGCAAGTCTGCGTGCAGCTAATCTGCAAGGGGCGAACCTTTATAAAGCTAACTTGCAACAAGCAACCTTAAAAGTTGCCAACCTTTCAGGGGCAAAGCTGTTTTTAGCTAATTTGCAAGGAGCAAAATTGGGGAAAGCCAACCTACAGCTAACGGGTTTGATTGGTGCTAATCTCTGTGGGGCTAATTTAAATGGTGCTAATCTTTCAGGAGCTAATTTGAATGCAGCCAAGCTTCATCAAACAGAAGTCTATTTTGCCAACCTCTCCGAAGCCAGCTTAACGGAAGCTGACCTGTTTCAGGCTAACCTCATTGGAGCAAATTTATATAGGGCAACTTTTTATCAAGCTAACCTGACTCAAGCAAACCTGATGGGAGCTAACTTTTCAGAGACTAACCTTAATGATGTCAAACTGGAAGGGACAATTTTGACAGGAGCTAAAAATTTAGAGTTGCAGCAGATTACAGACGCACTTGGCGATCGCACTACTCGTCTACCTGATTATATCGAAGCACCGACACATTGGCGGCAGTCTAGTTAAGTTATCTCAGCATCATTCGTTATTTGGGCGCATTCTACCAGTTTTACAAAATGATATGCTTTTACCAGGAGCATCTCAGCTTTTCAACAATTCGCGGGACTGCGGCAAAAACCCTTTAAAATTCTCTTCCCTTTGCGCTCTTTGCGTCCTTCGCGGTTCGTTAAAAAAACCTCTAGAATTTCTATATGTCTGATAACAAGACAGACCCTCTGAGAAATTGGTTAATAGTTCTACAATTTATATTTATTTTTTGCTTATTTATTGTTTTTTTAGCCTTTGTGAATGTTGAAGGTTTATCAACAGAGCAAAGGTTAGATTATGGAATTAAAGATTTAACAACTACTGGGTGCTGATCTTAAAAATGCGATCCTTACGGGAGCCGAAAACCTAGAACAACAGCAGATTGAATTGGCTAAAGGCGATCGCACAACCATCCTACCGGAAAATCTTCAACTACCCAAACATTGGAAACCTCAAGTTTCACCTTTAGATACTGAAACTTGAACCTTTGAGCATCATCGTTGAACCTCTGAACTTCATCGTTGAACCTCTGAGCTTCATCGTCGAACCTTTGAGCTTCATCGTCGAACCTTTGAGCTTCATCGTTGAACCTCTGAGCTTCATCGTCGAACCTTTGAGCATCATCGTCGAACCTTTGAGCTTCATCGTCGAACCTTTGAGCTTCATCGTTGAACCTCTGAGCTTCATCGTCGAACCTTTGAGCATCATCGTCGAACCTTTGAGCTTCATCGTCGAACCTTTGAGCTTCATCGTTGAACCTCTGAGCTTCATCGTCGAACCTTTGAGCATCATCGTCGAACCTTTGAGCTTCATCGTCGAACCTTTGAGCTTCATCGTCGAACCTTTTAACTAATACGGTTCAGTAAGAGACGGAAACAAAGAAAATCTTTCCTTAGTAGGAGAAAATCAATAAGACGCCTGTCCTATGATAATTATTTTATGAAAGTAAAATAGAGAAATGCCTGTAACAAAGCGGCTGGAAATTTTAGATTTAATTCGGGAGCTTCGGCAGCAACTTAATCTTTCTCAAAAACAGTTTGCTGCTAAAATAGGAGTTTCTTTCAAAACAGTTAACCGTTGGGAGAATGGGCATACAGAGCCTTCAAGCATAGCCCTAAAACTAATAGAAGAAATGTTACGCAAGATGGGCGAACCCGGCAAAAGACTGCTAAATCAGTATTTTCCAGAAGCAGATTAGGGTTATGAGTCGTAAGGCGAGGGCATCTGAATCCCAAGACATCTTTGCTGGCCGTAGAGACAAGGGCGCATTCATCCGAGAGCAACTGCTGCACTATGGTGTTGCTTTGCTATCCGTTGTTTTAGCACTGTGGGCAACCCTGCTACTAAATCCATATCTCACCCCAACGCCTGCGGCACTGTTTTTTGCTGCGGTGATGGTGAGTGCCTGGTACGGTGGCTTGGGGCCTGGTTTACTTGCAACCATTTTGTCTACTTTGGCAATCAATTACTTCTTTTTTAAGCCATTTTATGAGCTGAAAATTACAAATCTGAATCTTGTAATCCCCCTAATCGCGTTCATGCTGACAGCAGGGTTAATCAGCTGGCTCAACGAATCACGCCGCGCAGCCCAATGGCAAGCTGAGGCAACTTTGAAGTCACTACGCGAAAACGAGGTCAGGTTTGGTCGCATAACAGAGTCTAACGAAGAAGCACTGTGGCAACGAGAAACAGAACTTCGCTTAATTACAGATACTTTACCAGTACTAATTTCTTTTGTAGATGCAGAACAACGCTACCGCTTCAACAACCGAGCTTATGAAGAGTGGTTTGGGCATTCGACAGCAGAAATCTATGGAAAGTATCTTTGGGAAGTTCTAGGTGAATCTGCAT
Organism: Nostoc flagelliforme FACHB-838; assembly: GCF_014698065.1. Lineage (GTDB taxonomy): Bacteria > Cyanobacteriota > Cyanobacteriia > Cyanobacteriales > Nostocaceae > Nostoc > Nostoc flagelliforme_B. The sequence continues at coordinate 30,353 of NZ_JACJSI010000036.1, read as the reverse complement.
ATCAAATGCTTCGTCCCAATGTGGAACAAGTACTGGCAGGAAAGCAGCTAATATTTGAAGGTGAAATTCCTTATAAAGATGGTGGCACACGCTACATCAATTGTATTTATGTTCCTCAGTTTAATAGACAGGGAATCGTTGAAGGGTATGCAGCGTTGATCACTGACATCAGCGAACAGCAAGCCGCACTACGCGAGCGCAAGCTAGCAGAAGCAGCGTTGCGCGAAAGTGAAGCCCGCTTTCGCAATTTGGCAGACACCGCTCCCGTACTGATTTGGATGTCTGGCACTGACAAACTTTGTAACTACTTTAATAAACCTTGGCTAGATTTTACCGGGCGGACTCTAGAGCAAGAGATGGGCAATGGGTGGGCTGAAGGTGTTCATCCTGATGATTTTCAGCGTTGCTTAGACACATACACCAATGCCTTTGATGCCCGACAAAATTTTACAATGGAATATCGCCTCAGACGCAATGATGGCGAATATCGTTGGCTTTTTGATACTGGTGTGCCTCGGTTTGCACCAACGGGGGAGTTTCTCGGCTATATCGGCTCCTGTGTTGATACCCACGATCGCAATTTGGCAGAAAAAGCGCTACGTGACAGTGAGGAGCGATACCGAATTTTAACGGAGGTGTCACCGCAGGCTATTTGGATGGGCGATGTCTACGACGGGCTACGCCTACGCAATGGTGGTATTAGCTATTGCAATCAATACTGGTTAGACTTCACCGGACTGACAATGGAGCAAACCTCTGGCTATGGCTGGATTTATGCCATTCACCCTGATGATCGCGATCGCGTTTTGAAAAGTTCGATGCAGGCTATTGCTAATGGTACAAACTACGAAATAGAAATTCGCTTTCGTCAAGTTTCAGATGGTAGCTATCGTTGGCATATTGTTCGCGGTTTGCCATTTCGAGATGCAGCCGGACAGACTATCAAATGGGTAGGCATCGCTAGCGACATTCACGATCGCAAAGTTGCCGAAGCCGCCCTACAACAACTCAACGAAATGCTGGAGCAACGGATTCAAGAGCGCACTGCCCAACTTGAAGCCGCCAATAAAGAACTCGAATCTTTTTCTTATTCAGTTTCTCACGACTTGCGGGCACCGCTACGCCACATCGCCGGATTTATAGAATTGCTTCAGAAACGTAATAGCTCAACAAGTTTAGATGAAACAAGCCAGCGCTATTTGAAAATAATTGCCGAAACTGCAAAACAGGCAGGAATACTGATCGATGAATTGCTGACATTTTCTCGCATGGGGCGCACCGAAATGCGCTACATCAACCTCAATATGGAGGAATTGGTACAAGAGGTAAAACGCGATTTAGTCACAGAAACCCAAGAACGCAAAATCAATTGGCACATCAAGCCACTGCCAGAAATTCAGGGCGACCCCTCCATGCTGCGGCTCGTGTTTCGCAACCTGATGGGCAATGCCGTAAAATATACCCAGACTAAAAACCTAGCAGAAATCACCGTTGGAGGTATTGACAACGAAAACGAAGTTGTCTTTTTTGTTCAAGATAACGGCGTAGGCTTTAATATGCAATATATACACAAGCTATTTGGAGTATTTCAACGCTTACATAGCGACCCCCAATTTGAAAGCACTGGTGTTGGATTGGCAAACGTGCAACGCATTATTCATCGACATAACGGTCGAGTCTGGGCAGAGGCTGTAGTTGACAGTGGAGCCACCTTTTATTTCTCGCTGCCTAAGTTGTTGATAAATGAGAGTGATGAAAGAACTCAAGCGAATTCTGCTAATTGAGGACAGTGCCAATGATGCAGAGTTAATATTAGCTGCCTTGTCGGAAAACCATCTCGCTAACGAAGTGGTAGTAGTGCGTGATGGAGAAGAAGCACTAGATTATCTCTATCGCCGGGGATTGTTTCGGTTGCGAATGGAAGGGTATCCTGTTGTCGTCTTGCTCGATTTGAAACTGCCGAAAATCGATGGGCTAGAAGTACTAGCACAACTCAAATCAGACCCAGTAATGCGAGTGATTCCAGTTGTGGTACTGACCTCTTCCCGTGAGGAACCGGATTTAGTTCGATGCTACGAGTTAGGGGTCAATGCTTATGTTGTCAAGCCAGTGGATTACCATGATTTTGTCGATTCCATTAAGGGTGTTGGCCTGTTTTGGGCGGTAATCAATCAGCCTCCCGTTGGTGCTTTACCTCCAGCGCCTCATCCTCAAAAGGAGAGTAACTGATGAATTTCCTCCGTTTCCTCCTTTTGGAAGATAGCGCCTTAGATGCAGAGCTAACCGAAGCGATGCTAACCGAAGGGGAAATTAATTACGAACTGATCCGAGTCGAAACCGGTGCTGATTTCTTGGCTGCTCTGGAAACGGAGACTTTCGATTTAATTCTTGCCGATTATGCCTTGCCCTCTTTTGATGGAATTTCAGCTTTGGAAATTGCCCGAAATTATTGTCCAGAGGTTCCTTTTATTTTTGTTTCTGCTGCGCTAGGTGAAGAATTAGCGATCGAAGCTTTAAAGAACGGTGCAACCGATTATGTGTTAAAGCAACGATTAGAGCGATTAGTTCCTTCAGTGCAACGGGCATTGCGGGAAGCTAAAGAGCGGCGTGAGCGCAAGCAAGCAGAGGAGTCCTTACAGAAGAGTGAAGCGAAGTATCGCAGAATTGTTGATACCTCTTATGAAGGAATCTGGATGATTGACCAAGAAGCCCAAACAGAGTTTGTGAATCAGCGGATGTCTCAGATGTTGGGCTATCCGGCAGAAGAAATGCTCGGTCGTTCCATATTTGATTTTATAGATCGGACTGATGGCATAACAGATGAAGAGAAACTGGAGTGGCTGAAGCGAGAAAACAACAATCTTAAAGAAGCTCGATTGTGTTGCAAAGATGGTTCGTACATCTGGACACTGGTTTCTGCTAGAGCGATTTTTGATGAGCAAAATGAGTTCTTAGGGGCGATCGCTATGTTAACTGACATCAGCGATCGCAAACGCACAGAATCAGAACGCGATCGCCTTTTGCAACTTGAGCAATTAGCCAGGGCGGAAGCTGAGGCTGCTAATCGGATTAAAGATGAGTTTTTGGCGGTACTTTCCCATGAACTGCGATCGCCTTTGAATCCGATTCTCGGTTGGGCAAAACTTTTGCAGAGCCGTAAATTTGATGATATATCGCTCAGTAAAGCATTGAAAACTATTGAACGCAATGCCAAATTACAAGCTCAACTAATTGAAGACTTACTAGATGTTTCTCGCATCCTCCAAGGCAAACTCAGCCTCAACATGATCCCAGTCGATCTGGTATCTGCCATTCAAGCCGCAATGGAAACAGTACATTTGGCAGCAGAGGCTAAAACCATTGAGATTGAGACGATGCTTGATCCAACTACGGGGAAAGTTCTGGGTGATTCAGCTCGCTTACAACAAGTTCTTTGGAACCTGTTATCAAATGCTGTCAAGTTTACACCCACTGGGGGAAAAGTAAATGTGCGATTGGAGTGCATCGATTCTCAAGCGCAGATTACCGTCAGCGACACAGGTAAGGGCATTCACCCAGACTTTCTACCTTATATGTTTGACTATTTCCGTCAGGCTGATAGTACAACAACGAGAAAGTTTGGGGGGCTAGGGTTAGGTTTAGCGATCGCTCGTCACTTGATTGAGATGCACGGGGGAACGATTTGGGCTGAAAGTCTTGGCGAGGAGCAAGGAGCGATTTTCACAGTTAGATTGCCGCTGATCAAAGACAGTGCGAAAATCCCGGATGAGATAAATCCTGATTCCTCAGCTGCTGTTTTTGCCTCTTCTCCCCTGATGGGTTTACAAGTCTTGATTGTAGATGACAATGCTGATAGCCGCGACTTTTTCAGCTTTGTCCTAGAACAGTTTGGTGCGATCGTTACCGCAGTAGCATCAGGAGATGAAGCATTAAAAGCGCTCACGCAGTCAAAGCCAGATATCTTACTTAGCGATATTGGCATGCCAGAGATGAACGGCTATATGCTTATGGAACAGGTGCGGACTCTGGAAGCAAAAATCGGCAGAAAACAGATTCCCGCGATCGCTCTGACTGCTTATGCAGGCGAAATTAATCAGCAGTACGCGCTAAAAGCAGGATTTCAACAGCACATCGTTAAACCTGTAGCACCAGAAGAATTGCTCATAGCGATTTCTAATTTAGTCAAATATACTTAAGTCTTTGTTATAAATCTGAGTTATCAAAAAATAATCCTTACCATTGAGGATTTTCCATAATTAATGCCTCTGCTGCCAAGCTATTTAATGGAACAGAGAAAAAATGTCCTTGACCATATTTACAATTTAAGTTTCTTAAAAGTGCTAGTTGCTCTTCTGTTTCTACTCCTTCGGCAAGCACATCCACACCCAGCTTATGTGCCAAGGTGACAATTATCTCAATAATTTCTATATTTTTACTATTAGTGTTCATCCGGCTGATGAAAGAACGATCAATCTTTAATACACTAATCGGAAATTTATAAAGACCACCTAATGAAGAGTAGCCTGTACCAAAGTCATCAATTGATAAATCAATACCCATCTCTCGAAGTTGTAAGATTGCGGCAGTTACCTGATGACCATTTTCCACAATTACGCTTTCAGCAATCTCTAGCATTAGAGTGCCAGCATCAAGACCAGTTGAGTCCAAAATTTGCCCAATCTGCTCAATCAAATCCGACTGAGAAAATTGTTTGACGGAGAGATTAACACTAATTTTCTCTAGCAAGTTAGAACGATGATACACCCGCCAAGCTTGCATCTGTCGGCAGGCTTCATGCAATGCCCATTTACCAATGGACAAAATTAGTCCAGTTTCCTCTGCTACGGAAATAAAATCTGCTGGATTAAGCAGACCACGCTCTGGATGCTGCCAGCGCAATAGAGCCTCAAAACCTAAAATAGAGCCGCTGGTGAGCGAAACAATCGGTTGGTAATAAACCTGAAATTCTTCGCGTTCAATTGCTCGGCGCAAATCGGTTTCTAACTGCAATCTCGCCAGAACATTAGCATACATATCTGAGTTGAATAGCTCATAACGCGCTTTACCTAGCACCTTAGCTCGGTACATTGCTGTATCAGCATCCCTCAACAGTTCTTCTGGGTGTTGATAGTCTACTGTCGAACTTAATGCAATGCCAATACTTGCCGTAATGAAGACTTCTTGTCCGTCAAACTCAAAGGGTAATGCCAGTTCCTTCTGAATACGTTCAGCTACTACGATGGCATCTGCCACATCTTTGATTCCCTCAAGCAGGATTGTAAATTCGTCTCCCCCAAGCCGTGCGGCTGTGTCTATAGAGCGTATACATACTTTTAGCCTACTTGCAGTAGCAAGCAGTAACTGGTCTCCACTTAGGTGTCCAAGGCTGTCATTTATTACTTTAAACCGATCTAGGTCGATAAATAGCACAGCATATAGATAATCTAAATTTTTGAATAATTTATTGCATGTCTTAGACGCTTCATAAATGCAGCACGATTTGCCAGACCGGTCAGTGCATCGTGAAAGGCAAGGTGCAGGAGTTGTGACTCGACTCGTTTACGCTCTGTAATTTCATTTAGCAATTTCTGATTTGCTTTTACCAGTTCCGCCGTGCGTTCCGCTACCCGTATTTCTAACTCACTGTAAGCTTGCTGCAACATTTCTTCAGCTTGCTTACGTTCACTAATGTTGCACAGCAGCCAACGCCAGCCAAGCTGCTTCCCCTCAAGGTCGTATACTACAGACGCTTTCACACTAGCAGGGAAAGGCGTTCCTCTCCTTGGCTGTAGGTTAATTTCCCAGTTCAGTGCCTCCTGCAAATTGTTCATTTGAGAGCTAAAAGACTGGCGGTCTTGTTGAGCAATAAAGAGAATTAATGGTTTACCTACTAAATACTTTTGTGGGACACCGAGCAAAATTGCTGCTACATGGTTAGCCTCTTTAATTGTCCCAACAGTATTAGTTACCAAGTAACCCTCTGGAGCAAACTCAAACAAATCTTGGTAACGCTGGCGCTCTTTCTCTACTGCCGCTCGTGTTACCTCTAACTCTTCGCAGGCTGTCAATAGTTCTTCCATTGCGGTGTCAAGTTCTTCGAAAGCCTCTGTGATAATCTCCTGTTGTGAGTTTGGCTTAGTTCTATCACATTGCAATAGTTCCTGTATCTCTGAATGCAATTTCTCTATCTGTTGGCTAAATTTATCCACATTCATGTTGCTCAACTCACCAAACTATGAAGGCTAGCTGTGAATGAAGAAAGTAGGGAAGCAAACCCCATACCTTCTTCGAGGTTTCAGACCCTATTGAGCAAGCAGGGAGCAGGTTCCTTTTAAAATCAGACACATCGTAAATAAATATGGCAAAATTTATCTTTTTGATTTACTATAGCGTTTTCTAAGCAACTAAGGTATACCCAAATCTTTGTTAGCAAGGTTAGTAGTTTTGAAAACGTACCTCACTATATCGGGAACCGCTATAACTTATCTATTAATGATGAGGGAGAAATCAAATTTGTGCGCGTTCAACTTAATTTTTCGCCCTATTCAGTGCCACAAATTTGTCCATTAACGATCAAAATAAAAAGCTTTAGCAAGCCCTAGCATCTGAAGCTTTTATTTTATTAAATACAAATTATTAAAGTTAAAATTTTACCATAATTACTATATTTGTTTTACCTCTTTTGACCAATACTTCTTAAGATAGATTCTCTTTTATGAGTTAACAGCATATTACAAAACTTAACTGAGACAAATCTATTGATCTAGCCAATGTTTCGCAAGGAAGGTAAGCAGCATTGGTTATCGAAAAGCCTGTGTATAGTGAGTTTTATGACTGTTTATACCCAGGCTTTCTTATTTTTTAGTTTCTTACAGTCAATACAAAGATTTAATCCATTGCCATTCCTGCGTCAAACCTTCTCTGAGAGAGACTTGTGGCTGATATCCCAGAAATTTCTGTGCTTTAGATACATCAGCAGCAGTGTGGCGTGCATCTCCCATAGCCTTTTCTATATGGTTTTTTTTGATTTTTTTCCCGACAATTTCTTCAATCGTATCCAAAACTTCCGCTAAAACTACTCTGCTACCACCGCCAATATTAAAGATTTCTCCCACTGCTTGGGGTGCGCTGGCGGCAGCTAAATTGGCGGCGATGATATCACTAACAAACGTAAACTCCCGCGTTTGCTGGCCATCGCCGTAAATCGGAATCGCTTCATCCTGCAAAATAGATTTAAAGAACTTATTAAATGCCATATCTGGGCGCTGTTTGGGGCCATAAACTGTGAAGTAGCGTAATGCCACACAGGGCACACCAAAGTTTTTGTGATACAGTTCACACAAAAACTCCGCTGCTAGCTTCGTAATGCCGTAAGGAGAAACTGGTTGAGGACAAATTTCCTCATGAGTAGGTAATGTTTCCGCATCACCATATACACTTGATGATGAGGCAAACACTAATCTTTTCAGGTCTTTAGCATCCTTAGCTGCTTCTAGCAAAACTTGTGTAGCATTAATATTTCGTTCTGTATAACTACGAAAAGCTTTACCCCAACTTGCTCTAACACCTGCTTGGGCCGCTTGATGGTAAACTACATCAACATCTTTTAAGAGTTGCTGCCAATCTAAAAACTGCATATCTCCTTCAATTAATGTAAAGCCAGGTAACTGATGTAAGTGGGCAACATTCTTACGCTTTAACATAGGATCGTAGTAATCATTCAATTCATCAATTCCGATCACTTCTTCTCCTTGTTGCAGCAATGTTTCTGCAAGATGAGAACCAATAAAGCCAGCGGCTCCAGTAACAATAATTTTAGCCATGTTGTCTATTTTTTGATATTTTCATTAATCTCCAGCTTCACAAGTTAATACTTGTAATCAATAATCTTTATTAGCTGAAGATTATTTTTTACTCAATTATCCCAATGTTTGAAAAAATCATGATAAATACTTAAAAAGTATACTTGTAGTGGGAAAAATATAAGTAGATACATGAAAATATTCATATTAATAAAATTTATCATGTGGCTGACTGAAAAGCCTTGAAAAATAGTAACTAGCACAGCGTCGCAAACATCGGGAGAGTGTAAACATTATACTAAATAGGTAGGCATGATTAAATATTAAGATGTCATTGCGAGTGTTCGCGGAGCGTCTCGTAGAGAAGCGAAGCACTCGCAATGAAAGAACATATTATATTTATTTACGCCCATTTACTTAATGCACTAAGTTGGATTTTAGAAATAAATACAGTAGAAATTCCATAACTAGATTTCTTCTTGCACTATGCTCCTCAGTCTTTTTAGTCATGAGGGGGCTTGCACAAGTGTGAGAATTGATGAAAAAATTGATCTACGAGAGCCGAATCGGGCATTCTCGTTTCGCAAGGGACGCACGAGGAAATAAGTGAAAGTTTTAGTTGTAGGTAATGGGGGGCGTGAACACGCTCTGGCGTGGAAACTGTTGCAATCTAAGCAAATTGAGCAAGTTGTCTGTGTACCAGGCAATGGGGGCACAGCAAGTATGGAACGTTGCCAGAACTTGCCCCTAGCAGTAGATGATTTTGAGGGCATAAGCAGATATTCTCTAGAACATGGCATAACTCTAGTAATAGTTGGGCCAGAAGTGCCCCTGTCTAAGGGAATCACAGATTACCTTCAAGATAAAGGATTGATGGTATTTGGCCCAGTCAGAGCCGGAGCGCAAATTGAGGCGAGTAAAGCTTGGGCAAAAGCCCTAATGCAAGAAGCGGGAATTCCGACGGCACGGGCTGCGGTATTTACGGAGGCAGCAGCAGCTAAATCTTACGTGATAGCTACGGGAGCGCCAATTGTTGTTAAAGCTGATGGTTTGGCGGCTGGTAAGGGTGTAACGGTGGCTGAAACAATTGAACAGGCAGAAACTGCCGTTAATGCTATTTTTCAGGGACAGTTTGGCAGTGCTGGTAAGTTTGTCGTCATCGAAGAATGTTTGATTGGGCAAGAGGTGTCAGTTTTAGCTTTAACCGATGGGTTAACGATTCGACCCTTGTTGCCAGCTCAAGACCACAAGCGGATTGGTGACGGCGATACGGGGGAAAATACTGGCGGGATGGGAGCATACAGCCCAGCACCTATCGCTACACCAGAGTTGATGGCACGCATTCAAACAGAAGTCTTAGAAAGAGCGATCGCCACCTTACGAGCTAAAGGCATTGACTACCGAGGCGTACTGTATGCTGGGTTGATGATTGCACCCAATGGCGACTTGAAGGTTTTGGAATTTAACTGTCGTTTTGGCGATCCAGAAACTCAGGTAATTTTGCCACTGTTAGAAACACCCCTCGAAGAGTTGCTTCTAGCCTGTGTACAGCAGCGATTAAGTGAATTGCCGCCCATTGCTTGGAAAGCGGGAGCATCTGCCACTGTCGTTGCCGCTTCCGGTGGTTATCCAGGAGAGTATAAGAAAGACCAGGTGATTACTGGTATTGGTGAGGCAGAAGCAACAGGAGCAACTGTATTTCATGCAGGTACGAAGTTGAACCAGCAACAAGAAATAGTGACCGATGGGGGTCGAGTATTAAATGTGACTGGAATCGGCGAAAATTTTGAGCAAGCGATCGCTCAAGCATACTCTAGTATCAAATATATTCAATTTGAGGGCATATATTACCGAAGAGATATCGGTCATAGAGTGGTCAGCGTGAAGCAGGGGAAAACTCCATAAGCATCCAGTTTGATGTTGGCTTTAAGGCTGGTGCTGATTTTCATCAGGCAGCGAGGCAGACTTAATACTTTACCTTGCTGTCGATGTGATCGCTTATAGCGGCAGTACACAGATTTTGCAGTAGCATCGTAGCGGTGGCGCGTCGGTTTAAGTATCTTGGGCTGAGTTCAAGTTTACTAGCCACCGCTAACGTGAGCTAGATAACTTCAAAATCACGACAGGTGGGATTTTTGTTAGACTACTCATCTGTGCGTAAACAATAGTCACAAAAATGGGGTTTAACGCGTTAATCCTCAACTCGATATCAACTCCGATGGCTGAAATGGGGTAAATTCCTTAGGACTACCTTACGGAAATATTCCCTGCACTTTCTCATCTCCCTCTCTCCGCTAACATATTTGTCAAATTAACTGTTAATTTTTTAGTTGTTGGGCTTTATAACAAAGACTACTAACAACTTTATTTAAGATGCTAACTCTGTTAAAAACAATTCGAAATGCGATCGCAAGTTGGTGGTCTGAGTTCACACTCCAGACTAAACTGCTGGCTGTGGCTACATTGGTGGTTTCGTTGGTGATGAGTGGTCTGACTTTCTGGGCTGTGAATACAATTCAGCAGGATGCGCGGATGAATGACACCCGCTTCGGGCGTGACTTAGGGTTGCTACTTGCTGCCAACGTTGCCCCCCTAATTGCTGACAATAATCTTACAGAGGTTGCCCAATTTTCTCAACGCTTCTACAGCAGCACCTCTAGTGTGCGTTATATGCTATACGCTGACGAAAACGGGGAAATCTTTTTTGGCATACCTTTTTGGGAAGCCGAGGTAGAAAACTCCCTCACCATTAAACGGCGAATACAACTGCCAGAGGATTACCCTGGGGATGGGGAAAAGCCGATGGTGCGGCAACATACAACCCCAGATGGGACAGTTACCGATGTATTTATTCCTTTGATAGTCAATCAAAAATACTTAGGTGTATTAGCGATCGGTATCAATCCCAATCAGACTGCTGTCATCTCCACCAATTTTACCCGTGATGTCACCATTGCCGTTTTTATCACGATTTGGGTAATGGTGATTTTGGCAGGAGTGATCAACGCCTTGACTATCACTAAGCCAATAAAAGAACTGCTGGTGGGGGTAAAGCAAATTGCTACTGGTAATTTCAAGCAGCGCATTGATTTACCTTTAGGCGGCGAACTGGGAGAGTTAATTTTAAGCTTTAATGAAATGGGAGAGCGATTAGAGCGCTATGAAGAACAGAATATTGAAGAATTAACCGCAGAAAAAGCCAAGCTAGAAACCCTAGTTTCGACGATCGCAGATGGTGCTGTGTTGATTGATAACAATATGCAAGTGATTTTAGTCAACCCTACAGCGCTGCGAATTTTTGGCTGGGAAACCGCTGATGTCGTTGGCTGCAATGTGTTACATCACTTACCCCCATCGGTACAAATGGAAATCACCCGTCCTTTGTACGAAATGGCAGCAGGCGAATGCGAAAGCGCCGAATTCCGAATTTCTATTAACCAACCCGCGCCGCGAACGATCCGCATTCTCTTGACTACAGTACTCAACCTGCAAAGAGAAAGCATCAAAGGTATTGCGATTACTATCCAAGATATAACCCGTGAGGTCGAACTCAACGAGGCAAAAAGCCAATTTATCAGCAACGTTTCTCACGAACTGCGAACGCCTCTATTCAACATTAAAACTTATATTGAAACCCTGCACGACTACGGCGAAGACTTAGCTTTGCAAGAACGGCAAGAGTTTCTGCAAACTGTGAACCATGAAACCGATCGCCTAACCCGCCTAGTTAACGATGTTTTAGATTTATCAAAACTCGAATCTGGTCGCAACTACAGCTTCGATGGCGTAGATTTAGCCCAAGCGATCGAGCAAACCTTGCGTACTTACCAACTCAATGCAAAAGATAAAGGTGTTGAACTAGTTCAGGAAGTTGCTCCTAATTTGCCCCTGGTAATGGGTAATTATGATCTGTTAGTACAAGTATTTGGCAACCTGATTGGTAATGCCCTTAAATTCACCAAAGCCGGTGGTAAAGTGGCAATCCGCGCCTACCAGCTAGATTTTAAACCCAGTCACACCCAATCTTCTCCAGTGCGGATTGAAATTTCCGATACTGGGATTGGCATCGCCACAGAAGATCAACACTCAATTTTTGAACGCTTCTTTCGCGTAGAAAACCGAGTTCATACCCTAGAAGGTACGGGTTTAGGTTTATCAATTGTTAGAAATATTATCGACAGACATCGTAGTAAAGTCCATTTAGTGAGTGAAGTTGGTATAGGCACTACTTTTTGGTTCGACTTAGCCGCCTTTGAGGAAAAAGCGCCAGCGATACAAGTTGAACCTATTGCCGAAGAACCCAAAATCACCACAGTTTGAGATTGCGGCAGCATCCAAAATCATCACAGCCTGAAGATTAGGAATTGGTCATAGTTTGTTATTTTTGACTATTCCCTATAGTGGCGATTTTGGATGAAGCATTTGAGGGGATTGCCGGATGAATGGGGGATAGCTGCACTAGACTATAAGTAGGTTGAATTGACTCACACTATCATTATCTATGAAAGCAATTGAAACCACAGCGACAATTAATGAGAGTGGACAACTTACGCTCGATAAATCACTGGGATTCATTAAACCACAGCGTGTTCGTGTTATCGTCTTACTTTCCGAAGATGACGAAACCGATCCTGATGAAACACCTACAGAAGTTGTTATAGAAGGTATTCGCCAAGGTTTACACGAAGCTTTAACTGGACAAACTCTTCCCCTCTCAGAAATGTGGTCAGGTATCGATGCAGAGTGAACCATCGCCAATCCAGATCGCTCTTACACCTCGTTTCAAAAGGGATCTTCGAGAACTTGCCAAACGCTATCGTTCAATTCGTACTGATCTCCAACCCTTAATTGACCAACTTCAAGCAGGTGAAATCCTCGGTGATAGAATTGCTGGAGTTAAATATCAGGTTTTTAAAGTTCGTCTCAAAAATAGCAACATTCAAAAAGGAAAAAGTGGAGGCTATCGAGTCATTTATTATCTGAAAACTGATCAGGGAATTATACTCACTACAATTTATTCCAAATCCGATATTTCAGATGTTAGTAATGAAACAATTGAAGAAGCAATCGCGCAATACGAGCAAGAAATTCAAATAGGCGATAATTCAGATGCATAAACCCGGATTTCTCACAAGCAATAAAAAAATAAATTTCAATTTAGCTGGGGAGACAATTGAAATATAAAATCGGAACTATTTTAGGTCTATATTAGACTCAACACAAAAGCGTTATATTCACCACTCCCCAGAAAACCCAAATCAAGGTCTTAATATAACGAACAATAAACAGACCAATAATAAACCTAATAGCAACAGCAAAGCCTGATTGCGTTTTACCCAACTTTTCACAGTTACTGCAAAACCCTTAGTGTAACGCTGCTGTTCTAACTCTAACTTTGTCTCTTCAATATTTTGGTAGAGGGTACAGTTTTTGGCGTAGGGACGCTGGGGAAAATTGCAAGTATCATCAGCATGATAAGTGCAAGTCTCGCATAGATACCCGTCCCCAGTGGCGCGATGCAATGGAATACCGGGATGACCGTAAGCTTTGAGTATCGTCCGGCAATTGGGACAACTAATAGCTTGACTCTCAACGAGTTGATGGCAGCGGGGACAAGATACAGTAGCCAAAACCTTTAACGTAAATAGGTTGAGTAAACTCTTTGATTCTAGCCATTTACAGGAGCAATGGGTAAATACAGCAGATAGCAACTTGGCGAGTACAGATAATTGTAGGGGCACAACATGTTGTGCCCCTACGCATGTACTTCATTTACCTGAAATACGCTGTATATGCGTAGCCTGTTAATTTTGAATATGCCTAGCTCTCAGAATTGGTTATTTTATCAGTAAAAGTACTAATTTTATGATGATTTTTTATATTTTTCTAAGTGATTTCTATCACTCAACATAATTAAGGCTATGCCATAATCTAGCAAATATGAGGTTTCGTCTTAAGTCCAATAATTATTTAGAGGTAGAAAAATATTGCCTTTTAATCCTGAGCTGTGCCGTAACGAAAGCGAAGTTGAAAGCAAACTCATAGTGCAATATTTGCTACCACAGCTAGGTTATACTCCTGACACCTGGCATCAAGAGGTTGCCGTTGGTAGCATCCGCTTAGATTTCTTAGCATTTGCCGCACAAGTGATTCCCTTTGTCTTAGATGCCAACTCACCGCTGAGTGTCGTCATGGAGGCAAAGCATCCCAAACAAAACTTAAATAATCATGTCCCGCGACTCAGGCATTATTTAACCAGCTTGAATGTCAGGTATGGATTACTGACTAATGGCAAAGAGATTAGAATTTATCAAAAATTGCAGACTGATATTCAATTAATATTTCAATGTTCTGGGAAAGAAGTTGAAATAAAGTTAGATACGATTAAAAGTTTAATTGGTAGAGAGAGCCTGAAAGAAAGACAGTTAGTAGATAAACTAGAAGTTCAAATAACTGAAAAAAAATCAATTTTGGAAACAAAAAGGCAACATTCAATGAAAACAATTGCAATCTACCATCATAAGGGCGGCGTAGGTAAAACCACAGTTGCTATAAATTTAGCAGCTGCATTAAGTAAAAAAGGGAAAAAAGTTCTTCTAATTGATATAGATGCTCAAGCAAATACAACTTTTGCGACAGGATTGATTAAATTTCAATTTGAGGAAGATGATGATTTAAAAAACTGTAATGTTTATCATTTATTGGAAAAAAATGACATTAAATTTATTCCAGATATTGTTTGTAAATCTAAGTTTTTTAACAATCCAGAAATTGATGTTATCCCTTCACATATCACCTTGATTGCATTGCAGCAAAACCTTGTCCAATCTGGCCCAAGTCGTTTCAGACTGGCTAAAAAACTAGAAAAAGTAAAAAATGAATATGATATTGTAATTATCGACACGCCTCCATCTTTAGATGTGTATGCACAAGCTGCCTTAACTGCTGCTGATTACCTAATAATTCCTTCAGACTTAAAGCCATTTTCTAACCAAGGATTACCTAGTGTAAAAAACTTTATTCAACAAGAAATTAATGAGAATAAAGAAGGTCTAGGAAAGCCACCTCTTACTATTATGGGTGTTCTTCCATCTAAAATTTCTACTAATGCTCAGTATCTCAAATACACATTTGCAAAACATAAAAGTGTAATTAATGATCGTTATAATATGCCAATAATGGATAGTTTAATTTCAGAAAGAACAGCTTTATCTGCTTGCATTAATAAAACTATATTAATGGGAAATATGGAAATACCTGATCCTAAATCTATTCTTGATTTTGCTCTTAATGAACCTTCTGCAAATCAAGCCGCTGCTGAGTTTGAATTTCTAGCTATAGAAGTTTTAAGTAAAATGGGGATGCAATAATGATTAAGTTTTTTATGGTAGATGTTGAAAGTGTTACTTCTAATATTCCTCGTTCAAACTTTCAAGAGGCTGATTTAGAAATTCTTGCTGACCTGATACTAGAATCTGGAGGTATTTTAAAACCATTAGTCTTAAAAAAGACTGGCTTTGAACAATATGAGGTACTTGATGGGCATTTCGAGTACTATTCAGCTGTAAGAGCTAAAGAAAAAAACCCTAATGAAGGTGACATGGTTAGTGCTTTAATTATATCTTCTGAAAACGAGGATGTAGCTTTAAAACAAGTTGCATCTCTTAAAGGAATTGATTCTTCTATTAAACCAGTAACACCACAGCTTGAAACAACAAAGTTAGAACCACGTCTGGCAAATCTAGAATTACGGCTTGAGAAGCACTTTAATGATTTTAAGTCAGAAGTTATACAAGAAAAACAGAGAATAGATAATCAGTTCAAGGAACTTGAAAAACTTATCCCTCAAAAGGATGAACAGAATAATCCACTTAAATTATTGAACTCTTTGGAGAAAGACGAGTTATTTAGAAAGTTACAACGCTCTAGAATTCGTGGGGCTGAAAAACTTGCAAAAGATATATTTGATGCTCGACGCAAGAAACCGAAGCAAGAGTTTGAAGATTATCGTGATGTAGTAAAATCTGTTAAGAACTTGGGTGATAAAACAATTTTGACTATTATTGATGAGTGGTCAAGAAGTTAGTAGTTAGTCAAATAAGCAGCTAGTAGGTTGGGTTGAACGAAGTGAAACCCAACGATTAAGGCTTAATGTTGGGTTTCGTTCCTCAACCCAACCTA
Source organism: Nostoc flagelliforme FACHB-838 (assembly GCF_014698065.1). Classification (GTDB taxonomy): domain Bacteria; phylum Cyanobacteriota; class Cyanobacteriia; order Cyanobacteriales; family Nostocaceae; genus Nostoc; species Nostoc flagelliforme_B. The sequence goes on along the minus strand of NZ_JACJSI010000036.1, from coordinate 14,370 downwards.
CGCAGCTTAAAGTTTTTTGGGCTAACTGAACCGTATTAGGAGAAGTTCTTCACAGTGTTAAACCCTGCATAATTTTCTCTGCACTTCTATGTGAAACATTTCAATAACTATTTTCTAACCCCGCATCTGTCGCAGTGCATTAAACGCCTTACCTCGCAACCCAACTGGTAATAACGATAATCCTAAACCAGTCCAAGCTTTAGCAGTCGAAAAAGACTTTCCTGCTAGAACTAGCTCTCTGCCTTTTTGCGTTTCACCGTTTTCAATTAAACGCAAACCTAATAATAATTGCGTTTCAGTTAAACGATTTTTCCTGATTGTCTCTATTTTCTCAAACTCAAACTTATAATTTTCTAAATACCGGATTTTATCAAATAAATAAGGAATGGCTCTATTTATACCTTGCTGCTCCGCATGAGAGCGATATTCCATCAATAATTCTGGTAAATAATAGCCCTTTTTTCCAGCCAAAGCCAGACGCACAAATAAATCATTATCCTCACAGTTTTGCAGATTTGGCTGCATATATCCTAATTCTTGCAATGTTTTACGGCGAAATAATGTCGCCCCAACTTGAAAGCTTTGCTGAATAAATACCACTTCCAACAAATTATCTACAACACCTGCTGGTAAATTCTTCCTACCCCAGCGATGAGAATTTTCTTGAGTTTTTACCTCATCCCGCACATTGTTGATATCAATTATCCAATGGTCTGTACCAACAAAATCAATGCTAGAGTCTTGAGTAAGAATAGCTGCGGTACTTGCGAGAAAATCGGGTGTTAGTCGATCATCATCATCAAATTTAATAAAATATTCACCGCTGGCAGCATCAAAGCCAGAACGCATATTATTACTTTTACCAATATTTTGCAGATGACGGATATATTTAATTCGGTGGTCTGTATACTGTGACATTAACTCAGGTGTGCGATCGCTAGAGCCGTCATCACAAACAATTAGCTCAAAGTCTTGCTCAGACTGGTTGAGTACACTGTCAATGGCATAGGGGAGAAGATGAACACGATTAAAAGTAGGAATGCAAACGGTAATTTTAGCCATACTATATATTAATAACTGGGCAATCAGGAAGCTATTTTGGTTATAGATGATACTAATATTACGCGCTGTTTGTCTGCATTGGCAAAACCTGTGCTGTGGTATGGCTTCTTCCAAAAATGCCCTGTGCCTAATAGCTTTTATTATGTCGAAAACGAGGCGCGTAGGCGTAGCCCGTCGTAGACATCGCTAGCCAAATCAGTCCCCAAATGCCTGCCGCAGCCGTGAGTTTCACAACTTTTTTGGTACTTGAAGCGATCGCACAGCAGCCATTACTAGAACTGCACCTGTTTCGCAATCTTCAGTTGAGTATGGGGTTGCTAAGTGGCTGGCTAGCGTTCATTGTTATTGGCGGTTCGCTACTCATCGTCCGTTTCTTTTTAGAGGGAGTCAAGCAATATCCGACGGTAAAAGTAGGGCTGCTACTAGCCGTGTCGCCTGTACTTAGTGGGTTAATTGCCCCACTAGCTGGAACACTGTCAGATTGCTTTGGTGCTGCGATCGCATCCCATCCCATAAAGTTTAATTAACAATGTCTTATAGTGACTTCTCGCTGTCAAAAGTAAAACGCGATTTTAACTTAAATACAGTTGAAAATGGACGGTTTTTACCCGAAACGCAATCCTTAGACATAATTAATTACACAATATCATTGCGAATGTAGCGTCTCGTAGAGAAGCGAAATGAAGCAATCCCAACCGCAAGCGAATTGCTTCTCTTCGAGATTCCAAGCTTTATTATGTAGAAATCGAATACTCTAGGGAACGTGGATTATCGATTCTTCTGGAAGCTTCTAATATTTCTAGCCCGATAATATTTCCATCTTCGTCGTAATCTAAGATTATACCCGGCTTTTCTTCGTCACTATCTTCTATCGATACATCACTAAATATAATTCTTAATATATCTACTTCTGGGTCATAGTTAATTTTCATATTTCTCTCCAGTATTTTTCAATCTTACTAGTTTTATATACGGTTATTACAACTGCCGGGTTAATATCATTTACTACGGTAACGCGCAGTAAGAATGTTTTTCCACTACCAAAGTCAATTTTTGACTGGTAGACTTTTTTGCCTTCCTCTTCTAAGATTACTTGCCCAGGAGCATTAAGAACAGATTCAACTAAAAATTGAGATATATTTCTTCTCTTCATTTCTGTCTGTGCATGACGAGAAATTTTGTACTTCATTTTTATCCTATTTGCTTATCAAGTATGGTGTGATTTACGCAAAAGATAAATACTAATTGCTTTTATAATTATCTAAATTATTTAATTCATCTTCTAAAGAATCTAAATCTTGAGAACTTGGAATCTTACCCGAAAGAAACCTTACCTACTTAATAAATGGTATAAATGGCAACGACATACATAATTGGAGCCTGTCTATGCTGACTAAATATTTTTTAGTCAGCATAGGCAAGTTTCGTTAAATGGAGTTAAATCTCTAAATAGCTATTTAACTATTAAAAATAAGTATTACAAAAAATTTACAAATAAGTGAGCGAATACTTCTATGTAAAGTCAACAATTACAAAGAAATATTTCGTTTTTTATATCGATTTGTGTCAGATACACGATAAAATGCCCACTGGGCAAGCGTTTTCTGATAAAAAACACATATTGCCTAAAGATCACAAAGTTACCTGTGGCTGATGATGCCGCTAGGAACTTACAGAGAGAACACGCATCAAAGGAGCCGAAGAAGCATGTTCACACACGTCAAGTCCACCATTAGACACATTGCGCCTGATAATTTACGCGGACGTAATTTAATCAAGGTGGTCTATGTCGTGCTTGAGTCCCAGTACCAGAGTGCTTTGTCGCAAGCGGTTCGCACGATTAACGCGAACAATCCCAACTTGGCGATTGAAATCAGTGGGTACTTGATTGAGGAACTCCGCGACCCAGAGAACTATGAGGAGTTCAAACGAGAAATTGAGAGTGCGAATATCTTCATCGCTTCCCTCATTTTCATCGAAGACTTAGCACAGAAAGTAGTAGCAGCAGTAGAACCACACCGCGATCATCTAGACGTTTCCGTTGTCTTTCCCTCGATGCCAGAAGTAATGCGCCTGAGTAAAATGGGCAGCTTTTCTCTAGCACAGTTGGGTCAGTCAAAAAGTGCGATCGCGCAATTCATGCGGAAACGCAAAGAAAAATCAGGTGCAGGATTCCAAGATGGAATGCTGAAGCTTTTGCGAACGCTGCCGCAAGTGCTGAAGTTTTTACCGATGGATAAGGCACAGGATGCCCGAAATTTCATGCTCAGTTTTCAGTATTGGCTAGGTGGTTCTCCAGAAAACCTGGAAAACTTCTTGTTGATGCTAGCTGATAAATATGTATTTAAAGGTTTAGAAAAACAAATTGCACCTTCTACATATCAACAGCCAGTTGTTTATCCCGATTTAGGGATTTGGCATCCTTTGGCTCCGAGTATGTTTGAAGATGTCAGAGAGTACCTTAATTGGTATACAGCTCGTAAGGATATTTCTAGTGATCTAAAAGATCCCCTAGCTCCTTGTGTCGGGTTAGTATTGCAACGCACTCACCTAGTTACAGGGGATGATGCCCATTATGTAGCAATGGTGCAGGAGTTGGAAGCACTAGGCGCACGGGTATTACCTGTTTTTGCTGGTGGTTTGGATTTCTCCAAGCCTGTTGAGGCTTACTTCTATGAACCAAATACCAACACACAGTTGGTAGATGCAGTGATATCGCTGACTGGTTTTGCTTTAGTAGGTGGCCCAGCCAGACAAGATCATCCCAAGGCAATTGAGGCACTCAAACGCTTAAACCGTCCTTACATGGTGGCGTTACCCTTAGTATTCCAAACCACAGAAGAGTGGATGGATAGCGATTTAGGGTTACATCCTATTCAAGTAGCTTTGCAAATTGCGATTCCTGAATTGGATGGCGCAATTGAGCCAATAATTTTATCAGGTAGAGATGGGACTACAGGCAAAGCGATCGCACTGCGCGATCGGGTTGAAGCTGTAGCCGAACGCGCCTTAAAATGGGCTAACCTCCGCCGCAAGCCGAAGCTAGATAAAAAAGTCGCCATCACCGTTTTCAGCTTCCCGCCAGATAAAGGCAACGTGGGAACCGCCGCTTACTTGGATGTTTTCGGCTCCATTTACGAGGTGATGAAAGCTCTCAAAAATAACGGCTACGACTTACCAGAATTGCCAGAATCAGCCGAAGCGTTGATGCAAGAAGTCATCCATGACGCCCAAGCGCAGTACAACAGCCCAGAACTGAACGTTGCTTACAAAATGTCGGTTCCTGAGTATGAGGCACTTACCCCTTACTCTCAACGCCTAGAGGAAAACTGGGGGCCACCTCCGGGACATCTCAACAGCGATGGGCAAAACCTGCTGATTTATGGTAAACAATTCGGTAACGTCTTCATCGGTGTACAACCTACATTTGGTTACGAAGGCGACCCGATGCGGCTGTTGTTCTCCCGTTCAGCTAGTCCTCACCACGGTTTTGCTGCTTACTACACTTACCTAGAGCAAGTTTGGAAAGCTGATGCTGTACTGCACTTTGGTACACACGGTTCCTTGGAATTCATGCCAGGTAAACAAATGGGGATGTCTGGTGATTGTTATCCAGATAACTTGATTGGCTCAATTCCCAACTTGTACTACTACGCAGCGAATAATCCGAGTGAAGCGACAATTGCCAAACGTCGGAGTTATGCCGAAACAATTTCTTACTTGACACCGCCGGCAGAAAATGCTGGTTTGTATAAAGGTTTGAAGGAACTCAGCGAGTTAATTGCTTCCTACCAAACCTTAAAAGATAGTGGACGCGGTGTTTCCATTGTTAACAGCATCATGGATAAATGCCGGATCGTGAATCTGGATAAGGATATTAACCTGCCAGAAACCGATGCCAGAGACATGAGTACCGATGAGCGGGATAATATTGTTGGCAACGTCTACCGCAGGTTGATGGAAATCGAGTCTCGGTTGTTGCCTTGTGGGTTGCACGTTATTGGTAAACCCCCAAGTGCAGAAGAAGCGATCGCAACTCTCGTCAACATTGCTAGTCTAGATCGTCAAGAAGAAGGACTTCAAGGCTTACCGGGAATTATCGCTAACAGCATTGGGCGTAACATTGACGATATCTACCAAAATAACGATCGAGGCATTTTAGAAGATGTCCAGTTATTGCAAGATATCACTTTGGCAACCCGTGCAGCAGTTACTGCCCTTGTCCAAGAGCAAATCGACGCGGAAGGACGAGTTTCTCTGGTTTCCCGGTTGAATTTCTTCAACATGGGTAAAAAGGAACCTTGGGTAGAAGCATTGCATAAACTCGGCTATCCCAAAGTCGATGGCGCAGCCCTAAAACCCCTATTTGAGTATTTGGAATTCTGCCTGCAACAAGTTTGTGCCGACAACGAACTCGGAGCATTACTCAGAGGCTTGGAAGGTGAGTACATCTTACCCGGCCCAGGTGGCGATCCCATCCGCAACCCGGATGTATTGCCCACAGGTAAGAATATCCATGCACTCGATCCGCAATCCATCCCCACAACAGCAGCAGTCCAATCAGCTAAAATCGTTGTAGATCGGCTTTTGGTACGTAACAAGGCAGAAAACGAAGGAAAATGGCCAGAAACCATCGCCTGCGTCCTTTGGGGAACCGATAACATCAAGACTTACGGTGAATCCCTAGCGCAAATTATGTGGATGGTGGGTGTGCGTCCAGTTCCCGATGCCTTGGGACGGGTGAACAAGTTGGAATTGATATCTCTAGAAGAGTTGGGACGACCCAGAATTGATGTAGTAATCAACTGTTCTGGTGTATTCCGCGACTTGTTCATCAACCAAATGAACCTGCTAGACCAAGGGGTGAAGATGGCGGCTGAGGCAGATGAACCCTTAGAAATGAACTTTGTTCGCAAACACGCTTTGCAACAAGCCCAAGATATGGGGATTAATCTGCGTCAAGCAGCGACGCGCGTTTTCTCCAACGCTTCTGGTTCCTACTCGTCAAATATCAACTTGGCGGTAGAAAACAGCACTTGGGATAGCGAAGCCGAGTTGCAAGAAATGTATCTCAACCGGAAATCCTTCTCCTTCAATTCCGATAACCCCGGAATCATGGATGAATCCCGGCAGATTTTTGAAAGTACATTGAAAACTGCTGATGCAACTTTCCAAAATTTGGATTCTTCCGAGATTAGCTTAACGGACGTTTCCCACTACTTTGATTCAGATCCCACTAAGCTGGTGGCAAGTCTGCGGGGTGATGGTAAAAAACCAGCATCTTATATTGCAGATACAACCACAGCTAACGCCCAAGTGCGAACATTATCAGAAACCGTGCGTTTGGATGCGCGTACCAAATTATTAAATCCCAAATGGTACGAGGGGATGCTGTCTCACGGTTACGAAGGTGTGCGCGAACTCTCCAAGCGGTTGGTGAATACAACAGGTTGGAGTGCGACAGCCGGCGCTGTAGATAACTGGATTTATGAGGATACTAACGAAACCTTCATCAAAGATGAAGAAATGCAGAAACGTTTGTTGAACCTTAATCCCCATTCTTTCCGCAAGATTGTATCAACTTTGTTGGAAGTGAATGGACGCGGTTATTGGGAGACTAGCGAGGATAATTTAGATCGTCTGCGCGAGTTGTACCAAGAGGTTGAAGACCGAATTGAAGGGATAGACTAGGTTTAGATATTAAGCAATGAGCTAGAAGGCACGGTATTACCGTGCCTTCTGCATTTATCTAAGTTTTCACGGGATGTAGAAAAAAGATGTTGTGCGGAAAATTCTGGATAACACTAACAAGAATAAAGCTCATGTGTTGGTGTTAAAGGCTAAGTTAGAGTAAGGTTGTCGGTAAGTCAATGTTTTGGGATTGATAATCGGGTATTCGTTGAAGTTTAACCATTCAACTGTTTTAAGTTGTTCTCCTATCTTTAATCAAAATCATATTTAGCTCTCAACGGATCTAGTACAAAGGAATCAAATTTATTTAAAATATTAGATAAAGTTTCTTTTAGTTGATCAAAGTTTTTTATTTCAACTTCAATTGTTTGACGCTTGGAACTAGAATCATCAGAATACTTTTTCCAGTTCTCTAACTTGAAGGTGGAGTAAAAATAGAAAAATCTAATACTGGCTTGAGAAAAAACAAAAGCAATTTTACAATCACAACAATTTAGATTTGGGTATTTTGGATAAGCATAAATATGAATCACTTTAAATGGAACATCTACAGTTAATTCAAATCCAGATATTACAGTTTTATAGTTTTCATCATCTCCATCATCTCCATAAAAGACAGAAATATCAGCTATAGTTTGAGCAAGAGTTCTTATCCCACTTTTTTTAATTAATTCACGTCGATAAGTGACTTTTGAAAAATAGTTATTATTGTTGTCTTTAAGCCATTTTCCAATAGAGTCACTGTATTCCGAAATAGAGTTATAGTCACTCTCAAACTTATAATTTATGCTATACAAGTCAACCATATCAGATGAATATTGACAGTTTTCAACAAAGTTCTTCACTTTGTTTATAACTTCTAATGCTTCCTCCTCTGAACAGTATCTTTCAGCATCATTTTTAACCATGTTTACTAAAGATAAAACTTTCAAATCATCAGTTTCAGATTTGCTTTCTAATAAGTTATCCATCTGTATTGATAGCATGGTTCTTATTTTATGATTAACAGAACAAAAAATCTCTGTAAAGCTTGCTTGAGTCACAAAGAATGGATTTTGTAAAGAATTTTTTTCAAAATCATCAGAGATATAATCAACGATATGCTTGTATCTTATATCTGTAGACTCATATTTCAATACTGAATCAATGAAACTTTTTGTAAAATGACTAATTATATTATTTTGATATGATACCTGATCGCTCATTGAAGAGAACATAAAATAACAATTATTAAAACGCCGTTTTGAGTCATCTAAATGTTTAGAAAAAACATCATTATCTTTTATATAAGTAACTCCTGAATGGCAAGCATCTATAATTTTTATAGTCAAATTTGGATTTAGCTGTCTGAGAAGATTATCTAACTCAGAATTTGCTAGAGACGTTTGTCTGTAGGAATTTCTATTAAAATCTGACAAGATATAGTAAAACTCATTATTGTAAAAATCGCCATGCCCCGTGTAGTAAAAGAAGACTTCATCAAATGGTTTGCCCTGGTTATTTGTAATAAATTCAGATAGTTTTTCCTTAACTTTAATGCTATCCGTCCCCTGGTCAATAAAAAGAAGTTCGTCATATTTACCTGTTTCGTCCAACAAGCTCTTTATAAGCTGACCATCCAAAATACAACCTGGCAATGAGTTGGTATTTTGATACTCGCTAACTGCCAAAATGATTGCAATATTCATTGTTATTCATCTCATGATGTGTGCGATTATACAATAAGTATAACTAGGATATGCTAAATTTTTAGTATATTACTTCTGATTTAATTAAATTCTTATGTATGAGGGTTTTTGAAGTTTTCTGTAAGGCGTAGGCGTAGCCCGTCGTAGACGTTGCTCACTCCTTCACAACAGCGATGTCTAACGACAAGCCGCTACGCGTCTACGCTTTGTTTTTGAAGTTTTCTACACGGTGATCGCACTTACGCTTCCACAACAAGCGATCGCTTACTCTTGCGTACAGGCGATCGCATTATTTTTGAGGGTTTCTGCAAGGCGACCGCCTACAATGCCATCATCAAATCAGCGATCGCAACATACAAAAAAGACTCAAACTATGAGTGTATCCAACACTAACACGTTTATCAAAATAACTATTGCGATCGCTCACCCTTCCACAACAGGCGATGTCTAGCGACAAGCTGCTACGTGTCTACGCATAGTTTTTGAGGTTTTCTGTCAGGCGATACCTACGGTGAGCTTCGCTAACGCACTCACTCTTGCCCAACAGCGATCGGTATGTTTTTGAAGTTTTCTATAAGGCGATCGCTCACTCTTCCACAACAGCGATCGCTTTATTTTTGAAGTTTTCTACAAGGCGATCGCTCACTCTTGGACAACAGGCGATCGCTTTGTTTTTAAGGTTTTCTGTAAGGCGATCGCACCTCATAAACTATCAAAGCATAAAATTAAAGCATGACTATTCATAAAACAGATATGCTAAAAACGCTTTGGGCTACTGTTCGGGAAGGAAAAATCGAATTGCTGGAGTCAGAGGAATTACCGGAAGGGACAAGAGTGTTAGTGACGCTGCTTCCTGATGATGAAACTGAATTTTGGCTTCAAACCAGTCAAACATCACTCTCATCAGTTTGGGATAACGCTGAGGATGATGTCTATGCCGAACTACTCTAAAAATGACATCATTTTGGTTCAGTATCCCTTTTCAGATTTGTCCAGTTCAAAAGTTAGACCTGCTGTTGTTGTAAGTGCGCCACACGTTTCTCAAGATATCCTAATTACACCCTTGACGAGCAAAACTGGAGCATTGCTAGAAGGTGAGTTTGTCTTGTCTGAATGGGCAGCAGCAGGGCTAAACGTGGCTACAGCAGTCAAGAGAGGTTTATACACAGTGCATAAAAGCTTAGTTGTCAAAGTGATTGGCAAGTTAGCTGATGCTGATGCTGAACTTTTAGAGCAATCTTTGCGGTATTGGTTGGGGTTGTGATAGGAGCCTATGGCAGCCTCGCAAGATTGAGAATTGAATATTTATAAATAAAGCGATCGCTCACTCTTCCACAACAGGCGATCGCTTTGTTTTTGAGGTTTTCTGTAAGGCGATCGTTCACAGGCTTGTTATGAAGTTTTTAAACGGTCGGATTGTCAATTGCACCGTTCAATTTGATCGACAAAATCTTCTCCGTTATATTTGAGATATATCAGTCGCTTACTTTTCCTCCAAATTAATCAATATGGATATCACAGCTACTTTGAACGAGATTGCAACTCTGAGTGTTGAAGATAGAATCCGTATTGTGCAGGCAATTTGGGATAGCATCGCAGCAGAGCAAGTTTACCCTGATTTAACCGATGCACAAAAGCGAGAGCTTGATCGTCGAACTTCTGACTATAATTCAAATCCAGATAATGTGCTGACTTGGGAGGAAATCAAAGCATCAATTAAGGGGCAGCAATGAATTATGTCCTGGTGTTTCGCCCAGAGGTTCGAGAAGAACTTAATGAGGCGCACAGTTGGTACGAGACTCAGAAACCCGGTCTGGGTGACGAGTTTTTAGACTGTGTAGACGAAACGGTGAATCGAATTTCTCAGATGCCAGAATCCTATGTAATTGTCTACGGTGATATTCGACGAGCAGTAGTGCGACGATTTCCCTATGCTGTGTACTATCGGATTGTGTCGAGTCGAGTAATAGTGACGGCAATTTTTCATGGTCGCAGAGATCCAAAATCGTGGCAGAAGCGAACCTAACACTATAATTACGGGCGATGTCTAACGACAAGCCGCTATGCGTCTACACTTTGTTTTGAGGTTTTCTGTCAGGCGTAGGCGTAGCCCATCGTAAACATTGCTCACTCTTCTACAACAAGCGATCGCGTTATTTTTGAAGGTTTCTGCAAGGCGATCGCTACATTAGTTCCAACACAAGGAAAATCACCAGGCAAGCTATACTTTATTCAAAGTGAAACTTATATCCCTTTATGTTAACGCTTGAGCAAATTGAGTCCGCCATTCTTCAACTGTCGTAAACTTCCATTCCGCACAACACCTGAACACCACCGCAAAATATTTATTGCTGCTAAAAAGGCTGGCAAAAGCATAAATGCTTGGATGGATGAAATATTAACTGGTGCTGCGGATAAAATAATCAATACTTATACCAATTTTTTATGAAGTTGCATATAATTCGATCCCCCCTAGCCCACGCCAGTCGCTCATGGGGGAAACCCCCAAGACCGCGCTGGCTCCCCTTAACAACGGGGGAACCGGAAAAACATCTATCATAATATCAAAGTCCCCCTTTTTAAGGGGGATTTAGGGGGATCAAGATATATGTAACTTCACATTAAATTGGTATTATATTTAATCATTCTAAATATTTTTTTGCTAAAGTACATTCCCATTTGGCATTTTGATAAGAATATTCAAGTTTAAATTTTTCTATGGATGCCTTAACTATCAACTTTGCTCCTGTTCTTCAAATAACAGATGAGCAATTCTTCCAGTTATGTCAGATAAATGAATTAATCAGATTTGAGCGTAATGCTGATGGCACATTGCTACTAATGCCTCTAGTTGGAGGTTTAACCAGCAACCGCAATGCTAATTTAACTGCTCAACTTGGAGTATGGAATCGTGATGAATCACTAGGTATAGTTTTTGGTTCTTCGGTTGGGTTTATTTTACGAAATGGATCAGTGCGATCGCCTGACGCATCTTGGTTAAAACGTGACAAATGGAATTCTCTTACACAAGAGCAAAAAGAGAGGTTTCCGCCTGTATGTCCTGATTTTGTAATGGAATTGCGTTCTGATACTGATTGTTTGACAAGGCTACAAAATAAAATGCAAGAGTACCGAGACAACGGTGCTAGATTAGGTTGGTTAATTGATTTAGAAACTCGGCAAGTAGAAATTTATCGCTCTGGTAGATATATTGAAGTGCTGCAATCTCCTGCTAGTTTATCAGGAGAAGATATACTGCCTGGATTTATGCTTAATTTTGAAAATATATGGTGAATTGATTAAAAAGCAGCGATCGCATTTGCTTGTTGAGCGACAGCATTTGCTTGTTGAGCGACAGCATTTGCTTGTTGAGCGACAGCATTTGCTTGTTGAGCGACAGCATTTGCTTGTTGAGCGACAGCATTTGCTTGTTAAGCGATCACATTTGCTTGTTCGGCGACAGCATTTTCTTGTTTGGCGATCGCATTTGCTTGTTCGGCGACAGCATTTGCTAATTGCGTTCATCCCCAAACAAGAGACAGATACAACTCAATAAGTACAAACACAGGGCAAATCTTATATATTGCGTTTAAATTAAATACATAAAAATACTCTTATCACGCAGAAGCACACGCCATTATGTTGAAATAGAAGTATTCCAGGAATATCTCCCATGTCTTTAAAAACTCGCGGTTCTGCTGCTGTAGACAAAGCTCAACGCCGTCTCGCCCTGCTTAAATCCATCAATGGGAATCTAGATTTAGGGCATGGACTAAGCATTGAGGCTTACACCCGCCTTATCGATAACACCCGTGCCACACTAGAAGCTCATAACACGCTTTTGTCTAATCTTGAGGAATCTCGTAAGACGATGACTCAGATGGAGCAAACACTCTCGGAACTCTCTGAAAGGATGCTTACTGGAGTTGCGACTGTCTACGGCAGAAGCAGCATGGAGTATTCAAAGGCAGGCGGCTCTACCCGAAAGCGGAGTACTAGTCAAAAATCTATTTCACAAGTTCCTTCAGTTGTTGCAGTTCCCACAACTCAACCCACCCAAACTGCAACTAACGGCAAAGGCAGCTTGAGCAATGTCTAAGTTTATTTTACCTAATGGGGCAGGTATTATTCGTTAAGTTCATAAGGTAGCACAGCTAGTTGTGCTACCTTACTCCAAAATCCACGCAGCCTGAAAAAAGTCGCGTTCACAAAACATCGCATAACGATAGGTTGAATGCACAACAGAATTAGTAGTGGCATNATTGTCAACCAAATTTTCTAATTGTTGCGTTAGCGGTTGAAAATCTGCGCTGCTGTAAGTACGAATCCAGTCTGCATATTGATGATTAGGAATGCCGTTAGCAGCTAACTTTTCTCCCAAAAAGGCATACAAACGCATACAGGGAGACATTGCCGCAGCAGTTAAACCCACATCTCCACCCCAAGCAGTTGCTAACAGAAAGTCAGTATAGCGACGGGTAGCGGATGCAGGTTCCACAGAATGCAAATTTACTCCCCACTGGGAAGCATAGCCACTATGCAGCCGCAGTTCTTCTAAAACTCCACTAGCTAGGTTATGAAATGTAGTGAAACCTAACCAGTCTGGTGCTTTAGCTGCGGCAATACTGTACGCACGGGCAAAAGCTTCTAAAAAAAAAGCATCTTGCCCTACGTAGTAAGCAAATTTAGCTTGCTCAAGAGTACCATCGCCAATGCCTTGAACGAAAGGATGCTCTAGGCAAGCTTGGGCTAAGTCTTGATTTGCTGCCCATAATTCCTGAGATAAAGTCATTTGTTATTTGTCATTTGTCATTTGTTATTATCCCCTTTAAAAAGGAAAGAACTGGAGTAAAACTGAGCCTAGACTTCCTAAAAAGTCAACGAAACTGGGGCTACCAGCACTTACCTTCTCATTTACGGGTGTTTGCAGTTCTTTAATAAAAGCTTGGGCTGTTTGGGTTCCAGGGGTATTGCTTTGGGATGTAAACAACTTTTCAGCAATTTGGGCATCTTGAAATGCACCTTGTCTATCTAGTATTTGGTAACGGGCGACACCGCGAGCTAAATAAGCACCCGCAAATTCTGGTTTAATAGCGATCGCTTGATTAAAATAACTGATTGCTTGCTGTTGGTTGCCTTTTTGCCCTTCTGCTACACCCAAAGCATAAAATTCTTCTGGTGAAGCAATTTGTGATGGTATCCCAACTGCACCCTGAAAGTTAGCACCATTCAGGTAAGCACCAGTCAGTTCTGCATTTGCTAAATAACTATTTCTCAAATCAGCACCCGTCAAATTTGCTCCACTAAATTTAGCTTCGCTCAAGTTAACACCAAATAAACTAGCGCCACTCAAGTTTGCACCCCGCAAATCTGCGCCGCTCAAGTTTGCACGGCTGAGGTTAGCACCTGTGAGATTAGCACCGCTCAAATTCGCTCCAGATAAGTCAGCCATCACTAAACCTGCACTACTCAAATCACAGTTTTGACATTGTTTAGTTGCTAATAACTGTCTAACATGTTCAGAATTTGCTGCTTGTACGGTTGTTGTCAAACTAATCGTGGTTAAAAATGCAGCCGCACCTAGAATTTGCTTTTTCATAGTCGTGTAATATTTATTACTCAATATCAGCATTGACTGAGATGGATTTATACCTCAGCATTATGATATGAGCAATCTCAACAATTTGCCCTCTGTAATTGTCTATATTACTGATAAATTGGTGATACCTTTCCTGCAGAACGCTACGATAAAGGTTTGTAGAAAAGTAGCGAAGCTCTCAATTGAGTCAATATTAAGACTGATAACCCCAGTAATAATACCAATTTAATATGAAGCTGCATAGAATAAAGCTTCTAGAATAAAGTTGTAAGAAGAGACAGAAATTACCTGCTCAAAAGTAAGTTGGTCGAATATTTCTTGGATGCGCTC
>NZ_JACJSI010000359.1 GCF_014698065.1 Nostoc flagelliforme FACHB-838 | reverse complement strand
TTTTTGAAATGCAGCTAAATCGCTTTACTCGACCCGAATATAACATTCGTGATGCTGCTCGTTTGGGGAGTATTCAAAGTCAAAATTATAGATAAATGCACTCACCCCTACCCTCACTGTTGCGCGGGTAGGGGGATTTTATACCTTACAAACTTAAAATTTGCTGTAATTTGCGAGTAATGAGGGAAACCACTAGATTTGACCTAACATTTAAGTAAAGAAAGTAACTAAAGCTACAAAATGCGATGTTTGAGCCAAAACGATAGAAGTGGTAATGCCACTCGATACCCGCCTTTGGCTCCATAAATTAATCCTTTCTGTTCCAATCCTGTAAGAGCGCCTTGAAAGCCACCACCTCGTGAAAATTGGTGTTTCTGAAGATAGGGGCGTGAATGAGGGCTATCAGTAGGATGGATCGCTAAACTTTCCAGTACCCGTGCTTGAATAGGAGGCAGCAGTAAAAGGAGAGATTCAAAGGTAACAGACAAATCTTCAACCAATCGTAACGTGCTGCAATATACGTGATGAAGTTGGATGAGTTTTGGGGAGGATTGGAGTGCAAAACTGGTTTGTTCATTCTGATAAAAGCAATGATGGTCGCTCCAAATTCGCCGCGCCAAAGCAATGGCATCTCCAACATGTCCTTGTGAATAATCCAAAAACAGTTTTAAGGCATCGACTTCAAACTTTAAGTCTGCTGCTGCCATTGCTTCAACAGCCCAGGTTTCAATTTCTCGGTCTGGCATTGGGAGCAAGGAGACAAATTGAAGCGAGCTATCTTCCACCCAATCTTCTGGAGTTGTAGCCAAGATAACGTAACTAACCCGGTTTTGGCGTTGAATTTCTTGTCGCAAATATGATTCCCATTGGCCTGACCGATCCCAGGAGCGAATATGGGGAAAATTCTGAAAGACAAACACTACCCGACAGCTTAACTGTTCTGCCATCATCTGAGGTAAATTTAATAAGGCTTGTAGAATCAGCCATTCATCATTTGGAGAAACCTGCCAAACCAAGCGGGTTTGATGTACGGTTGGTTGCTCTAATTGCAAGGGATAGGCACAAGCGCACTGCTGAATAAAAGTTCGTTCTTCCGATGTGCTAAATATCTGCACAATCCCTGAAGCCATCAGCTCTAAAAAGCGAGAAGAGGTAGTGGCTCGCAAGCAGTCGATCTCTAAAATCCTGGCTCCAATTTGCTGTGCAGCATAGCGAATCAACGCTCGCCGTCCACTTCCTGTCACGCCTGTGAGCATCAAATCTTGGTCAGCCGCCAAAATTTCATAGGTTTGCTCTAGCTCAGGCTGTCTGCCAATTAACCTTTGTGGCTTAAAAGCATCGTTCATCATCGTCAACCGATTCTCCTCACTTTGAACCAACCTGAACTGAAAAACTATCTACTTTTCTCTAACAACGCCAGAAGAATTTTCGATGCATCTCTGCTTGCACTATTTTCTAGTGCAGTGCCATGATATAAGAACTATTTTCTAGTGCAATTCATTTTACCCATGTCTGCTAACCTATCGCATCCTCAAGTTTCTCAACCATTTGAGAACCGTGCCTGGCATACTATTGAGGCTCAAAAAGCTCTTTGGCTACTCAAGAGCGATCGCACGCATGGTTTAACTCAGGAACAGATTGACCAGAATTTACAGCACTACGGTACAAACGAACTGGTCGAAACGAGTGGGCGATCGCCCCTGGAAATTTTCTGGGATCAGTTTAAGAACATCATGTTGCTAATGCTGATCGCCGTAGCAATTATTTCGATGGTTCTGGATGTGCGCGAATCTTTGGTAAAGGGACAGTTCATTTTTCCCAAAGATGCGGTGGCAATTTTTGCGGTGGTGTTGCTGAATGGATTATTGGGCTACCTTCAGGAGAGTGGAGCCGAAAAAGCACTGGCAGCCCTGAAAAACATGGCATCATCCAAAGTGCGGGCGATCCGCGAAGGTAAACTAGTGGAGGTGGAATCTAAAGAACTGGTTCCTGGCGACATTATGCTGCTGGAAGCGGGGGTTAAGGTTGCAGCAGATGGGCGGATCGTAGAAGCAGCGAACTTACAGGTGCGAGAATCAGCCCTCACCGGAGAGGCACACGCAGTTGAAAAACAAGCCAATGCCATCCTCGAAGAGGATGCGCCTCTGGGAGATCGGATTAATTTAGTGTTTTCTGGAACAGAGGTGGTGCAGGGACGAGCAACGGTGTTAGTCACAAACATTGGGATGCAAACGGAATTGGGCAAGATTGCAACCGCGCTGCAATCCGTCGAAACAGAGCCAACGCCTTTGCAAAAACGCATGACCCAACTGGGCAATACGCTGGTAACAGGATCGTTGATTATAGTAGCGATTGTGATTCTGGGGGGGACAATGTTTAACCCCTCGCTGTTTGAGGAACTGGTCAAAGTCTCTTTGAGTATGGCGGTTGCGGTTGTGCCAGAAGGCTTACCCGCCGTTATTACCGTTACTTTGGCATTAGGCACTCAACGCATGGTGAAGCGGAATGCTCTGATCCGAAAACTGCCTGCGGTGGAAACCCTCGGTTCTGTCACGACTATCTGCTCGGATAAAACCGGAACTCTAACCCAGAACAAAATGGTGGTGCAGGCAGTGCATACCGCTAGCTACGCCATTCGTGTAACAGGCGAGGGATACAGCCCTGAAGGTGCGTTTTATCATAAGGTCAATGCCAGAGCAGAGCAAGAAATTTTATTGGATGGAGAGCCAGAATTGCGCTCGCTGCTTCTGGCGTGCGTGCTTTGTAATGATGCCGTATTGCATAAAGAAAATAGCGACTGGGCAGTATTAGGCGATCCGACTGAAGGAGCATTACTGGCAGTTGCCAGTAAAGGAGGGTTTCGCAAAGATCAAGAGGAGCAAGCATTCTCGCGTATTGCTGAGTTTCCCTTTTCATCCGAACGCAAAAGGATGAGCGTTATCGTGCAAGATACGTCCAACAAACCGGGAGAGAGTCTGTCGCTCGTGTTTACCAAAGGCTCGCCCGAACTCGTTTTGGAACTCTGCACTCACATTCAGCAGGGCGATCGGCCTGAGCTTATGACAGCGCAACAACGGCAACAAATTTTAGAGCAGAATAATCAGCTTGCTAGTCAAGGGTTACGGGTCTTAGGTTTTGCTAGTAAGAACCTGACAAAATTATCAGACCGCGATTTTGAAGATAGGGCTGAAACTAACTTGACCTGGTTGGGATTGGTGGGAATGCTGGATGCCCCGCGTCCGGAAGTACGCGATGCGGTAGCGAAATGCCGTACCGCAGGCATTCGTCCGGTGATGATTACAGGCGATCACCAGTTAACCGCACAGGCGATCGCCCAAGACTTGGGTATTGCAAAAGTAGGCGAGCGCTGCCTGACTGGGCAGGAACTCCAGAAGCTCACCCAGCCAGAACTGGAAGCACTTGTGCAACAAGTTAGCGTGTATGCTCGCGTCACACCAGAGCATAAGTTACGAATTGTCCAAGCTCTCCAGCACCAAGGACATGTCGTTGCGATGACTGGGGATGGAGTTAATGATGCTCCAGCTTTGAAACAAGCAGATATTGGTGTGGCAATGGGTATTACTGGTACGGATGTCAGTAAAGAAGCTAGCGACATGGTGCTACTGGATGACAACTTTACTACAATCGTCTCGGCAGTCGAAGAAGGTCGAGTTGTTTACATCAACATTCGTCGCTTTATTCGCTACATCCTTGGTAGCAACATTGGTGAGGTATTGACGATCGCAGCTGCTCCATTGTTGGGGTTAGGTGGTGTACCGTTGTCTCCTCTGCAAATTCTCTGGATGAACTTGGTAACTGATGGACTTCCGGCTTTAGCACTGGCAGTAGAACCCGGTAGACCAATCGTCATGCAACAACCTCCTAAAGACCCAAAAGAGAGCATTTTTGCCAGAGGTTTAGGCTCTTACATGGTGCGGATTGGCATTATTTTGGCAGTGATAACTATCTTGATGATGGTCTGGGCATACGGTTACACTGCTCAGGTACAAAGTGAATTGTTAGATCGCGATCGCTGGCAGACTATGGTGTTTACTACGCTTTGTTTAGCACAAATGGGACATGCACTGGCTATCCGTTCCAACACGCGGTTAATGTTAGAGGTGAATCCCTTCTCAAATCCCTACCTGATCCTATCAGTTGGTGTCACCAGTATCCTGCAACTGATGCTTATTTATTTTGAACCATTCCGTTCCTTCTTCAATACTCATTACTTGAGTGGATTAGAGCTATTGGTTTGTGTTGGATTTAGTTCTCTAGTATTTGTCTGGATTGAAGCAGAAAAGCTATTTATTCGATGGTATGCCTCTCGTAAATACTCCAAAATATGAACAAAACAGCTTCACCTTTGGGTGTTCAGACTTACTCCCAAGGTAAAATCGCAATTGACCTGGAACCATGCGTCTATGAGCAATTACAGAAACAATCTGTCAGCCCTTCTGAATTCATCCGCAGATTAGTTCATTTGATTGCTACGCTAGAAAACAATAAAGAGAAATACAATATCAATCCTTACACCGAGAAATTCCATAGAGGAATCCACATCTTAGGTTGCCATGATTCTAAATTAGGAGTGTTTCCTGATTCAAATCTGGCATTGAAATGTTCTGAAGATCGCCCTTGTGCAGAAAATCCCAGAAAACAATTTTTTAGGAGCATACAATTAGCCTGGGAATTTGAAACCAAGTTAAACGAGCAAGAGAAAGTGCTACTTCAGATTTGTCCTGCTTACTTGCATTTCCAAACTTGCGTCAGGAGTGCCTTATTTAAACGAGTACTCTTTATGCCAAAAATTGAGGGTATTCCATTGGGGAAAACAGAAACTGGATTTAGTTCTGAATTTTGCCAGACATTCAACATTCCTGATTTTCCAGAAATCCTTCGCAAATCCAGGTTCTCCTTGCATCGTTTTCTCGACCCCGAACAAAAGCGTCAACTGCTCAAAATTCAGACTACATATTTATTTCAACGTTTGTTTCAAAGAGGAATTAAAATTTTTAGCTTGAATCAGAAAAACATTTTAGCTACATTAGATATTAATGGTAACTCTGTTCGATACGTCATTATCGATCCGATCACAGATTATTATCTACCAATTTCTCCTGTCTATAATGTCTTAACTTCTCAACTATGCAAGTTTAAATAAATTTACTCTTGGAACACAGACGTAATGTTGTAAAAAGTACTTGTTCAATGGCAGATATGATATCTCATTTGTAACGTCTAGCTCCCCATGAGTGCCCCAGGCGTATGTTGGTGGGCGCGGATAACGCTACCTACCATCTACATAATGAACTTTCCAATCTAACTACCCCGACGCATCAGCCTGTCGCTGGAAAGATTGTAAAATCTTTTGCCAAAGCCCATTTTTACACCAACGGAAAAATCGACCTGCTACTGTTTCCCATGCGCCACAATGTTTTGGTAGATTGCACCACAGCGCGGAGCGTTCGCAGAATCTACAACATTCTATTGATGATTGTGCGGTGATCTTTACTTGAACGACCTCTTCCTAGCTTTTTAGCTTAAAGGAGTGACTTTAATCGCTTCCATTGCTGCTGTGTCAAGTCGCCTCGACGCTGCGGTAGAAGAATCATAGGTAAATGCTAAACTCACTAATCTTTAGTATTTTCAAGATTTTATCGATTTTTAAGACACGTACTAGGTGAAATCAAAGATAATAAAATTATTATCTCAGGCTGGTTAATCTCAGGGATGGTGTTGCAATCGCTCCAGAATCTTAAAAATGGATGCTAAATTGTGGTATGTTCCTGCCAGCATACTACCAAATACCTACCGCCAATCCCCATGTTTGTTGATTTTTTTATTAAGCGACCTGTATTTGCAAGTGTTTGCTCCATCATCATTTTGTTGGTAGGAGCCATTAGTATCCCAACACTAGCCACAGATCAATATCCAGA
>NZ_JACJSI010000358.1 GCF_014698065.1 Nostoc flagelliforme FACHB-838 | reverse complement strand
CAAATGGTAGCTGAAAATCCTGTCCGAGAACTAGTTTTTGTTGTGTCGTGTGACCAACTTTCACCCCTGTTAATGCCTCAATCTCAATTTCTGCTTTTTGATATGATTCATTTCCCGCATTTCTCACAAGCTCCTTTGTGTTTGATGATGAGTAATAAGTAATGGGTAATGAGTAATAAGTAATGGGTAATAAGTAAAATTTTAAACTCCTAACTTCTTACTCCTTACTCATAACTCCTTACTTACTACTCATTACTCCTCCATTCGAGGTGTGGTGAGAAATCCGGGATTTGCTGATAGCCTCAAACAACACTTTTGAAGTAATGGACTTAACCTACTTCTTGCCTTTAAACCCAATCTTTGTAGCTGTTTGGCTTTGAGAGTCAATTCCCCTACTAGGCTTTTTATTTTTCTGGTTTTACCTACTTTTGTTCCTGTTTTTCGTTCGATAAAAAAAGGGCTATTTCTGGGCTGACTAGTTCTAATACTTGACTGCGAACTGTTTTTTCTATGCCTTCAAGGTCTGTCAACTTACTTTTGTCTGCTTCTTCATACAACAGTGCTGACAATTCTTGTAAGCAGGCTTTGATCCGTTCTTGTTTCTCTTGGTTCATTGTCAGCGATCGCACAGGGTTATCTTCCTTTACATTTTCCCATAAATGGTAAATCTTCCAAAACTGGATGCTCCCTATTAGACGGCTGATCCATGCAATAGGTAACTTTCCGACTACTGCCTTCACGAAGCATAAGTCAACTGCGTCGTTGCTTTCGGATCGAAGTATATCTTTACAAGTAAAGCTTGTGCTATAACCGTAATCATCCCATTTTTTTGTATTCAAAATAAAGCTTTTCCTGAAGTCAAATATATCAAAAATTTTCCTATTAAGTTTATTGAAGGAGTGATAAAAAATAACTGCGTCAGGTATTATTTTTTTACCATTTATAGTAAAAACTCCACTTAAACTTATTGATTTGGGTTTACTATTGACTATTGCTAATGTGTCATTTGATAAATAGTTTGTATCCAAATGTAGGATATATTCTGGTTCTATGTGTTTAACTATATACGTTAAATACATAGACTCCCAAACGCTATGAAAATCTTTAACACCCCAGATTTCTCCATCATCCGTTTTAGACATATCACCATATAAAAATAGTTCAATTGCCTCATAAAAAGACCAATAATCATAATCTTTAATAGCAGTCTGCTTATCGATTAATTGTAAGGCATCCTTTAAAATATTCACAATTTGATTACTAGATTATTCGTAAGGATTCAGGTCTAATATTGCGGAAGTAAAGAAGGGCGAGACTGATAATTATTGGAGTCAGCAATTAGAGCTTGTGCAAAAAAATCAATGACAGACTTACCTTGACGGCGACAAGTCTGTACTACCGTCAACAAATTAGCAGTGTGTTGAAACCGCTCCATCGAACGCGAACCACCACTAACTTTACGTTTTGTCACAGCTAAACGCAGCGAGCGTTCGGCCTGATTGTTATCAGGGGGAACTTCAGGATGGTCAAGGAAGTACCACCACTGATCAGCTTTATTGCGTAAAGAGCGTAAAAGCTGGCCTGCGGTAGCTCCGGCTAAATCAATCCACTGATTGAGTGAGGAGTGCAACTTAGATTTGAATTGATTGACCCAATCGTTGTAACTGCTTGAGTCAAGCGTCTGGAACCATTGAGCGTAATTCCTAAAAGCTTCATCAATTAAATCAACAAACACTTCACCAATAGCTTGGTTGTGGAGACCTGGAAGTATAATTAGTTTTTTGAAGTGACGGCGTAAATGAGCCAAACATTTCTGTTGGGCAAAAGCTGGATAGCCATTGTAAACGCTAAAATCATCGCTGCTGATTACCCCTGTATATTCAGCCCCTAAAATGGCTGATAGTTCGGCTCTAGAACGACTGTCAGCCGCAGTAAATAGGCAGAACTCAGAATTGGCAACTACCCACAACCATTCTTTGATTCCTTTAACTGACCAAGGCGTTTCATCCACATGAATATTAGGTTGTGTCTGTTTTATCCAACTGCTTAATTCAGTAATGCTCGGTTCAATTGCTTGTTGTATTTGTTCATTGGTTGCGACTAAAGTACCAACCCCGATTTCTACTCCTCCCAATTCCCACAGCATTTCTTGCTGTTTTTCATAGGGTAGATGCCCGTAATTATTTACCCACCCTAAAAAAGCTTGCTAACTCCCAAGTCTTGTCCTGGAACTATATCACCAGACCAATCCGCAGCTTGTAAGTTTCCACAATGCGAACATTTGCATATATTGAACCTCCCATAATCGGGCTTGGTTCTATCGTTGCTCACGCTGACCCATACCGTACTTTGTATGTGGCCAGAGGAGAAGTGATTCAGGATTTAGGAGATGAGGTAATTGTTGCATGGGATCACTGGCAAAACGAATCGAAAAAGACTGACAGGTATTTTCGAGACGAATTGCGATTCTGGCAACCTCAATAAGTTTTCAGCGTATCGGTGATTCTTTAGACAACCAAATACAAGTACCAAGCCCCATATCACAGTGGGGAAAATTTTCTTGCGTCAACATAAACAGGAGATTGTGCAATGACCGCAACTATTACAAGACCCAAGCTCAAAAAGGCTGCTAATAAACCCCAATCACCGTATAAGCGGCTTCATGTGATTATTCCCATAGAAGATATGTTATGGGCTTCGCAGCAAAAGCCCTCTGTTACGCAATTGTGGCAAGAGTGCTGGACGGCTGACCCTTATGGTTCTCGGTGGATGCCCCTTTCTACTGCGATGGGTTACAGTACTTTTATCTCTGCGAAGAAAATTCTTTCTGAAAGCGGGTTGTTTATTTTCAAGCCGGACAAGTCGATTCAGGATAGCCGAGAAACCGTTGTCTGGATGGTGAAGAATTTACATGGCAGCCGAATGAAGGAGTTTTGGGAGAAAGCTAATTCTCGTTTTTCAGCAACCAGATGCTGAAAAACGAGAATTAAATGCTGAGGACTCAGAGATAGATGCTGGCTGTGAAGAAATGCGTGCTTTGTGTGAAGCATCTATTTTAGGTCAAAGTCATTCAGAGCAAGGGTTTCAAAAACTCTCACGAACTGTTCAGGAACACCTCACAAACTCTACAAAAGAGTTTGTGAGGTGTAACTCTGACACGCTTACCGAAATTTCGCACTCTTGTGAGGCGGCGATCGCTCCCTTGGCGGTCGCGTCGCCTCAGTCTGTTGAAAGCGTGGAAGAGTTGGAGGAAGTTTTGCCTACGGCAATGGACTGCACGACGCTAGCGCTTGTGGATGATGTACAGGGTCAATCTGCTTTGTTGATAGGAAAAAGCCAGGATTATGGTGTTGAAGCGATATTCCCTCATGAAGGTACTTGTTCCGTCGCGTCCGTTGCCGTAAATGAATTATCTTCAAGTTCAGCGATCGCTCATCAAACACAGGGGCAAGTAGAAGCAGGTAATCGCGCTTCGTTGATGGCTGAAAATTCAGTTTCGGGTGTAGAACTAGCAGTTGATGAAGGTGAAGGTTCCGCCGCGCCTGTTACCAGCGTTGAAAAATGGTCGCATAAGGCGATAGTTGCGAGGTCAAATGTACGACCGGAGCGTATGCAGAAACTTAAAGTGGCAGCGAATTCGGGGCAGAATCCCAATACGGTTCAGTTAAGCCTCAAAGTCAGGTAAATTAAGGATTAGTCCCAAGTACGAAAACTTAATATGATGGATCTTGAATATTTGTCATTCGTGTTTTAAAAAATACAAAGTAATGAATTACTAAAAGCGATTGAGACAGGCATACCTGCAACAGCAATTGAGAAAGCAATCGTCACAAGTAAAGCTAAAGAACAAATAAATTGTTCTTTACCCTTGAGATAACGCTCCTTCGTTAATAATGAGATGTTGAGGTTATTTGCGGTGATTTATGAGTGTATAGCGCAATAAGTTCATTAATTGGGTCAAGTCCTAGTCTAACAGCAGAAAATACTAATCGGTATCGTTGTTACGTTAGTGGCAATCGCTATTCTTTAGCAAGGAAAAGATTAAGAGTGTTTAGGATCTCAACAACCGCACGAGCATCTTCACGAGCATTAGATTTTATTGGTGAGTAGGTCTGAGGGAACAAGCAGTTGCTAGCCAAGCTAAAAACAGGCCGCATCTGACTACTAATTATTCTGGTATTCTGGTAGGTTAGATAACGTGCTTCGAGAACAATACCCTTAGCTGGTCCACCAAGTCGACAAACAAACTTCCCAATCTCTTTCTGTTGTATTCCGCCGGATAAAATGTCATAACTGAAGCTTCGCCGCAGACCTTCTAATCTGCCGTAAATACTATCGGGTACTTTGATGAGTTGACCATCAATAGAGAGAGAGAGAGAATTGGTCATCAATTGCCGATGAATTAGGATCGATGTCATTTCCATAAAACTTAATTTCTTTTGTCACCGTGTTGTCAGATTTATACTTAAGATTTAAGAGCAATATTTGTTCAGCCAAGGTCATGTTTGGGAACAGTACCAGAGCTAATACCACAAATACCCTTATAAGTGTCTTCATTAATTTGCCTCTGCTATTTCAACAATCTTTTATATTAAAGTGCCTGCCGAGGGTAAATGAGCGTTGAAACAGAAACCTAATCTAAAGCTAAAATCCTTTCTGCACAGACAGTCCGCTCATTCGCCTGTAAGAAAAGTTTTCTATTTTGCGCCGATTTTTGTAATCTCTAGTAATTACCCTATAATTGCTCTAGCCTATTGAAGAGATCCTCTTAAATAAACTTGATTAACCGTAATAATGAGCAAAACATGGCATGTTTCAAAAACAGCTTTTTTTAGTTCAGGAGTTACGCTGTTGAGAAAAAAGGGTAGGTGCGGTAGAAACAAAGCATGAACCCACAGAAGGTCAACGAGGGGAGCATCCATTTTTGGAAGATTTATCATTTATGGGAAAATATAAAGGGAAATAACCCTGTGCGATCGCTGATAATGAACCAAGAAAAACAAGAACGGATAAAAGCCTGCTTACAAGAATTGTCAACACTGCTGTATGAAGAAGCAGACAAAAGTAAGGTGGCAGACCTCGAAGGCATAGAAAAAACAGTTCGCAGTCAAGTATTAGAATTAGTCAGCCCAGAAATAGCCCTTTTTTTATCAAACAAACAACAAAAACAAACATCGGTAAAACGAGGAAAATCAAAAGCTTAGTTGGGGAACTGAAATTAAAAGCTAAACAGATACAGAGGCTAGGTTTGAAACCAAGGAGTCGATTAAGTCCATTACTTCAAAAGTGCTGTTTAAGGCTATCAGCAAATGAATCATATCAAAAAGCAGAAATCGAGATTGAGGCATTAACAGGAGTGAAAGTTGGCCACACGACACAACAAAAACTAGTTCTCGAACAGGATTTTCAGCTACCCGTAGCAAAACAAGCTGTGTCAGAAGTGAGTGTGGATGGGGGAAAAGTCCGACTTAGCGGACAACCTCAAGCAGGCTGTCACTGGCGAGACTATAAAACTGTTCGTCTACAAGGGATTTACTATGGTGCGTTTTTTGATGACAACCAATCATTAGTTGATTATGTCAATAGCCAGCGTCTTGTTAATCCGTTAGTCTGCTTGGGTGATGGTCATGATGGTGTGTGGAATCTCGTCAAAGAGTTTTGTAAAAGTGAGAATTTTGGGCGTTGGGAAATTTTAGATTGGTATCACCTCAAAAAAAATCTCTATAAAGTTGGCGGTTCTTTAAAGCGCCTAAAAGCTGCTGAAACTCTGTTATGGCAAGGTCAGGTAGATAATACTCAAGCTTTATTTCTTCATTGCCGAGATAAACAGGCGAAGAACTTCATTGCTTATCTAGAAAAACATCGCTCTCGTATTGTCAACTATGCCTATTACCAGGCTGAACAACTTTGTTCTATTGGTTCTGGAGCAGTTGAATCTGCTATTAAA
>NZ_JACJSI010000357.1 GCF_014698065.1 Nostoc flagelliforme FACHB-838 | reverse complement strand
GGATCACAAATAACCATAAAGCAGGTTCAAGCTTCAGTATTTGACGGCAAGTGCGAACAGTTTTAGCCAGTGGAGTCTTTTCTTTGAAACCAATTTCATAGTCAGCAGCCTCTTGTAGAGAGGACTTGATGGAGTTACGAATTGGTTCGTTTTCTAATAACTCTTGATATTTGACCTCAAGTTCCGCCAGCCTTTTTTCTGATTGCTTTATATGCTGCCCCATTTTCTCCACCAGTTGTTTGATGCTGGCTGGAGTCTTTTCCCAATCTGAGTCGGAAATTTCAATTCCGTAGGCGAGGCAGTTTTCATTCATGCCTCTTAATCTACCATCTCAGTAACCCATTTTTGACTGTAGCGTTTCTTATCCTGTGAACGGTTACGAATTTTTAAGAATTTTGTATACATCAATACGTAATATTTTTACTTAAACTACTACCTTTGATGGTTACGTGTTTTCAATTATAGTAGTAATTTATGAACTATCATCTAAATCAAGCAACTAGCAGTTTAATGACAGTTAGTTGCTATTAACTAGCAACATATTACTGCTAAATTCACTAATCATTTCTCAAAAATTCAGTCAGTAGAATTGTAATTTACTATCAACAAAGCTATAACTAGTGATACATCTATCCAGCAATTATCTCAGTATAGATAGATGACAAAAATTAAGTTTTATGAATCACATATTAAGCGTTATGACTTCTGACATCTAACATATTTTAACTTGATATCAGCTAGACGTTAATAATTTAACATATTAGCTAAAGATTTAAACGTAGAGCGAATAAGTCTAGAATCAACTCTAAGCACAAGCCACTTCTACATTTTCAAAAAAACGGTATCATAGATTAGTATTTTTTAGCGATGGCTACGCCCGCCGTTGGCAAAGCCTCTCGCAGAGAAGGCATCGCCAAACTTTTCGGTCTACTGAATTTTTACAATGAGTATTAGCGCTTGTGGCAGCAACAATCAGGCTTCTGATAATTCAAGTTCAGCAGCAAATGATAGTGCTGCTCCATCTGCAAATACTTAATTTAATAATGATAACATTTCTCAAATTTTCTCCGTAAAATTCATATAATAAATAAAAATAATTTTATTTATAATTAAACCTTCCTTATTCAGCCCTTAACCTTACTAATGATAATCTAAAGTGGAAATAAACGGATTTTCAAGCATTAAGAATGGTGCTTTCAGCACAAAATCATTTGGTTGATAAATCGAATGTTGAGTTAATTTTTAATTAGTCTCCAAATTTAGGTTTAATGCAATCTAATCAGGTGAAGCAAAAGATTCAAGTTTTGTGGACTTCTTTAGTTATTATTAAGCACTTTTTGTGTGTGGAATTAAGTGCAGGCATCTGGAGCAATAGCCTTTCTCTTTTAGCAGATGCTAAACATATTCTCTCCGATGTAGCAGCTTTGGGTTTAGCGTTAATGACAGCATGGTTATCTCAATCTGTGTTCAAGCAAACTGTACTTGACTACTATCGATTGGAAGTTACGGCAGATCTGATTAATGGTATTGGACTAGCCTGTGTTGCAGGCTGGATCGTGAAAGAACTCTAGTCTTCTAAAAAGAAGTATCGAAACCCAATTTATTCAGAACAATTCACAAGTTTTATGGCAACTGGTAATCACGTAATTTTCCTCCATCCAGATGGGACCAGTCCATCTCATTATGCGTTCGCAAGGTTTGTAGATAAAGGCCCCGACGGACGTTTGAACTGGGACAATCTAGCTCATGCTGGGGTTTATCTGGGTCACATGGAAGACCAGTTGGGTGGAACATCCAATGCTGGTGCTGTTACCCATGCAACGGGTGCCAAGGTCTATGCAGAATCGTTTGGCTTAAACGCCGATGGTTCTTCAGTTGCTTCCTTATCTGGCAACACTGGTAAGACAATCGTGCAGGAAGCAGTAGCTGCAAATAAGGTGACAGCGCTGGTTCAGTCTGGTGCCATATATGAGCCGGGTACAGCTGCATTCGTTGCTCAAGTGGGTGAACTGGTTGTCGATGGAGAGCGAATTCCGCCTCGCCAGCGAACAGCTGAGATTGCCAAGCAGGTGATTGAGTCTGGAGTTGATTTTATTCTGGGCGGTGGTGAACTTACCCTCTTACCTATAGGTACTGATGGCTTTCACGGTACAGCAGCCGAACTAGATGCTCTCAGCACTAATCCTATCCAACGCCCCAGTGAAAACTTGATTGAATTGGCGAAAAGCAAGGGCTACACAGTTGTTTATAACGAGCAACAACTCAAAGACCTACTTGACCCAGCCAAATATTCTACGCCACCAACGAAAGTGCTGGGCGTATTTGCTCCTATCCATACCTTCAACGATCGCCCAGAAGAAGTCTTAACTGAGCGGGGACTACCCCTCTATAGTGAAACGGCACCGACAATCGCCGAAATGCTGGAAATTACCCAGAAGTTGATGGAGAAGCACCCTAACTTCAACAATGGCTCTATTGCGATCGTTGAGGAGGAAGGAAGCGACAACTTCGGCAACAATAATAATGCTGCTGGTACTCTAGAAGGCGTGCGTCGAGCAGATGCAGCGATTGGTGTAGCACTAGACTTTGTTGATAAATACTCGAATACCTTACTCTTAACTGCTGCTGACAGTGATGCAGGTGGTTTACAAGTACGTGATCCCCTTCCTCCGGATGAGTCAGTAGGTACTATCAACAACAACCCCACCACAGAAGCACGTCCTGTTCCCTTAGATGGTCAAACTGGGGCGGATACCTTACCTTTTGTCGCTGCACCAGATGCTAACGGAGATGTCTTTAACTTCGGAATTGGCTGGGCAGGTACGCCCGACTTCAGCGGTTCTATTGTCTCAAAAGCTCAAGGACTGAACGCAGATAAACTGCCTGCGACAGTAGACAACACGGGGATGTATGAGTTGATGTATGAGACTCTGTTTGAGACAGAATTACCATCTCGGAATCCTGCGCCGACAGCCGCGCCTGAAGCTACTAAAGACACTGGCAATGTCATCTTTATTCACCCAGATGGCACTAGCCCTTCCCATTACATGGCGCTACGCAATATCGACAAGGGCCCAGATGGTAGGCTTAATTGGGACGAAATGTCGAATGCTGGTGTCTATTTGGGACACATGGAAAACCAGTTAACGGGTACATCAAATGCTGGTGCAGTCACTCATGCTAATGGAGTCAAGGTCTTTAATGAATCTTTTGGTCTGAATGAAGATCAATCCCTTGTTACCCCCGCTTCTGGTAAAACTGGCTCCACTATCCTAGAAGAAGCTATTGAGGCTGGAAAAGCTACTGCACTAATCCAATCTGGTCAGTTGGCAGAGCCTGGTACTGCTGCCTTTGCAGCTGAAACCACCAACCGATTAGGTGACGACATTCGGGCACGGGATAAGTACGCCGAAATCATTGAGCAGGTAATCCGCTCCGGTACAGATGTGATCATGGGCGGTGGGGAATTATACATGCTGCCGCAGGGAACTACTGGATTCCACGTCACCTCTGAAATTGATGCCTCAGAAAGCCGCCCAGAGCGCCGCCCAACCACCAACTTGATTGAGTTGGCGAAGTCCTTAGGTTATAGCGTGGTCTATACTGAGGAACAAATGAACCAAGTGGTCAACAGCGATAACCTGCCACAGAAATTGTTGGGCGTGTTTGCGGCGACTGACACCTTCGATGATCGCACTGAAGAGGAACTAGGTCTAAATAGCGAAAATCCTCTGCCACTCTATGTGGCAACGGCTCCTACAGTAGCCGAGATGCTAGATGCATCTTTGAAAATCATCAACAAAGATCCAGATGGCTTCTTTGCTGTGGTAGAGGAAGAGGGCAGCGATAACTTTGCTAATAACAATAACGCTGCGGGTACGATTGAAGCTGTACGCCGAGCTGATGCGGCAATTGGTGTAGCGAAGGATTATGTTGATACCAAAGACCCCAACACTTTAGTAGTTACCGCCGCAGACAGCGATGCAGGTGGTTTGCAGGTGTTTCAATATACTCCCTATACTCGTCCTTCAGGGAACTCCACTGATAACCCTCCTCTGGCAGATAGTGAACCTACTGTTCCCTTTATCAACGTTAACCCAACAACAACTAACACAACTCAGAACTTCTTAGATGGTGTTAATGGTAGTACAGCCAGCGAACAGGCTCCTTGGAAACCTTTTCAAGCTGAGGCTAGTATAGATGGCCCGATGGGCAACTTTGGTGTTGCTTGGGTTGGTACTCCTGACTTCCCTGGTAGCATTGTCTCCAAGACATACGGGATGAATGCTGACAAACTGCCTAGTACCTTGGATAACACCGAGATATACAAGCTCATGTACCAAACAATGTTTGGTGTAACAGCAGAAGAGGCAGCAGCACAACAAGAAACTAAATTAGTATCTGGGACTTCTCAAGGTGACCAGTTAATAGCAGGTGATGCAACTTTTGACGGTATCAATGACTCCGTATTTGCTGGTGCAGGGAATGACGAGGTTGATACACAAACAGTTTCTTCATCAATCGCTGGTAGCAACCGGATCAGTTTAGGTAGTGGCGATGATGTTATCTATGTTAACAAGGGCGATCGCGCTTTTGGTGGTGATGGTAATGACATTTTTGATGCTACTGATGGCAAAGGCGGTAATCGCCTATCCGGTGGTGCTGGTGATGATGTATTCTACCTGGGTAAAGATGATCGTGCCCTTGGTGGTGACGGTGATGACAAACTTTACGTCCAGTTCGGGGGCAATAATCTAATCTCTGGTGGCAAAGGTAAAGATCAGTTTTGGATTGTTAGCGGTGAATTGCCAGAAGCTGCCAATACAATTCTTGATTTTGAAAAGGGTACTGATGTCATCGGTATCCTGGGTAGTGCTAGCTTGGGTATTAACGCTAATACTATAGCGGTGAATACAGTAGGAGGTAATACCGCAATTGCCTTTGGTGGTGAAACTCTTGCTACTCTCAATGGTATTACTGATGTAGATGTTAATACCAGTTTTGTTTTTGCCTAATTTACGCGATTTATTGTAAGTATTGAACTGCCCAGACCTACTTTGTTGAGGTCTGGGTTTCTGCATCCAAACCAGTGGCTTTAAATTTTTGACGCTTCCCTAGATTAGTTTGTCTCTTTCAATGTACTAATTTTAAAACACGCCCTAGCCTGCCAAACCAGGCAGGCAAACCTTGCATCTGAGGCAAAAAAGTTAAAGGCTTGGCTTAAATAAATAATCAAAGCTCCTGCTTTCGTAGTGTTTTAATTAGTAACTATACTATGAGTGCCAAATAGTTTCATACTCTTTAACAAAGAATTGTACTTGTCTCAAAACTAAATGGATCATGGCGGAAGAAGTTTTCCAAGATGAAATTAGAGAATCTGCCCAGCAGTCTAATAATTCAATTCCAACTAATTCGGAATTATTATCCCAACTAAATCTAAGTAAGTAATCATTATGCCCAGGCGTTTGACACTGGATGAAATTTTCAGCAATAGTCCCAGAAGTGAATCCGTTATCAGTAAGGATTTGAGTGAGAATTGTAGCGTGTATGCTATCCATTAAAGTGCCTCAAATATTATTTAGAGTGCCGTTACAGAAATTACTGAAAACGACGATTTATTGACAAGCATAATGTTCCAGCTTTAACTCCAAGCAATGCATTACCTGATGTGCCTTCCGAGCAAGATAGTTCATCCCTAGATTAGTTTGTCGATGCTGCTATGTCTTCTGTGAATCTACTTCAATTAGCTTTATCCCACCTTCAACTAAACCCGTATGAAAACGGAACTAGCGGAATCAAAGCCCTTTCTTTTTCAATCTGCAAGCGACGATCAAAGTGCTAAATAGACTTGTCCGAAATATTAACTTAGGAAAAGAAAAATGGTAAAACGTTTAAGTAAGTGTCTACCATTTTTCTGTATTAGTTATGGTTTTTGATTATATCCAGAAGTATCCG
>NZ_JACJSI010000356.1 GCF_014698065.1 Nostoc flagelliforme FACHB-838 | reverse complement strand
ACAGGTTGTAAATTAGTATAAACTCCCTCCCAACCGAAGGTTTCGCTACCTCGATAACGAATTGTACGTGTGGCTAGCCCTAACGCCTGTCCTTCATAAAAGGGACACGCCCGCGTCAAGGAAATAAGTGCAGAGTCGCAAGCTGTAGCTAAATTATAGATATTTAATATTCATTTCCGCACTATATAGATTAATTTATACCTTATGCTGATTTTTGTCTAGAAATTTTAGTTTCTTGCAAATATCAGTTGACGCACACCTTGGACAAAGCAAGCGCGATCGCACTAATTCATATTTCTATTCCGCAACCCCTAAAAGGTGATAATCATGTCTGCATTAAAACCAAACTGACAATATGCATGTAAGTGGCGGCAAATGACAGGCTTGCTAATCTCACCCAATATGTACAATTTGAAAAAGATTGACAAATTATGTCAACTGCGTGGTATTGTAAGCTAATCGGCACTTAAGTTGCATAACGGGACTTAAACAAAACCCAATCGAAAGAGCGAATTTTAAAGAAAAACTGGCGTTGCATAATTGAAGTATGAATTCAAGCGATCGCGCTTGCTTTGTCCAAGGTGTGAATCAACTCATATACGCTCATATTGGAAAAAAACATGGTAAACAAAATTACATTTGTGTGAATTGCGGTCGTCAGTTCATAGATTCTTACGCAGCCCAAGGATACTCGGAAGAAATTAAACAAGAGTGTTTAGAGATGTATGTCAATGGTTCTGGCTTCCGTGCAATAGAACGAGTTAAAAAAGTACATCATACAACAATCATAAATTGGGTAAAAACGATTGGTAACGCGTTACCAAATGCTCCAGATTATGATGAAATCCCCGAAATTACACAGGTAGATGAACTAGAAACTTTTGTAGGTAAAAAAAAATAAAATTTGGTTGTGGACTGCTGTGAATAAGCATACTCCAGGTATCTTAGCCTGGGTTTTAGGCGATAGAAGTTCAGAAACATTTAAACTTTTATGGCAAATTATAAAATGTTGGCAGTCTTATTTTTATGTCACTGACGGATATGCTGTTTACCCTTGTTTTATCAGCGATGAAGATCATCTTGTGAGCAAAACTTATATGACAAGAGTAGGGGGAGAAAACAGTCGTTTAAGACATTATTTGGCTCGATTACATCGGAAAACTTTTTGTTACTCCAAATCAGAGGAAATGCTTAGGCATTCGATTCGATTAGTAATACATTATCTTAAGTACGGTGAGGATGCACTGCAAGCGCTATGCACCCGCAAGTTTAAGGCGATCGCATGATTCATACTTTGATTCAGCAACGCCGAAAAACTTGCTCAATATTTATCGATAGCGCGAGAACAACCAGAGCGTTTGCAGGTATGGTTTTGGATTGTCCTAATTGATACACTAATTATTAATGTACCTCATTTAGCCGCAATCTGCTGTATCTAAGAAAAATTCCGCAAGTTTTTTATCATCAGGGTAAGGTTTAGCATTGAAAATATGTTTTTAGTTTAAACTTTGTTTAAATTCTTTCTGATAAAAATTATTGTAACTATAAATACTGCACCACCAACCCAACCGCAAACAGCTTGAGGAGTAAACAAATCACTAAAAATACCAGCTAGTAGCTTTCCTCCAAGTAAGGAAAGGTTTGTTAACATGCCAATAATTCCTGATAGTCTACCGCGTAAGTTTTGAGGAGAACGTAATAATAATATATTATGGCAGATTACACCTGTGATGGCAGAAGCAAAACCTTCTGAAAATTTGAAACTAAAACCAATTAATGGTGAAGAAGATAAAGATGTCCCGACAAATGATAATGATAGTAAGCAAATTCCACTCTCGATTTTTTGAATACTATTTGAAGTAGAGTTAATTAAACCATGAGCAATAAGAATTGAGGCAAATATTTCTGCTATAGTTGATGTAGCCATATAAAGACCTGTCCATTCTAATGGTAACTTTAATTGTTTTTCAACAATAGCTAGAGCAATTACGTCTTTTAAACCCCAACACACGTGAGCTAAAGTGTAGAAAATTACAATAGTTTTATATTCTTCATTATTTATAATATATTTAATTCCTTCTAATATATCAGATATAAAGTTGTATTTTTTTTCAGTTTGTGTAAAATTAATAGATTCTTTTTTCAATATTCCTTTAACTTCAACTGGAATAGTGGATATTGCTGCTATAGCGATTACAAATGTTGCTACATCAATAAGAAAAACTTTTGTTCCTATAATGTTAGTTAAATATGTCCCAGATGTTAATCCAATAGTTACAGCTATTTGAGATATTAGGTTAACTATACCACAGGCTTTATCTAAGTAACTGTCTTCTACAAGTGCAGGAAAAAATCGATTATAAGCAGCCATAAATGTAAAATGAAATATAGCTTGTATAGACATTAAAAACATATATAGCTGCCATTGATAAAAAAGATAGAATAATGTTTGAACTCCTAAAAAAAACATTGTAAATAGTATAGTTTTTTTAGCTGGTTTATAATCAACCAGTAAACCAATGCCAGAACCAAAAATAGATAAAGTAAGGATAGGCATTATTTGTAGTATTGCAACTGTAGTAGTTCCTCCATTTTGGAAAGTTAAGTAAGAAACAGCCGCGAAGGTTAACCAATTACCAAAATTAGAAATTGCATAAGCTAAAAGAAAAATTACGAAGTTTTTATTCATAATATGAACTTAAAATATTAGTAGTTAAATAAATGTCTTTACTGATATATTTAAAAATTTGGCTCTACCGATCTCCTTATGGAGATTTAACACTAAAGTGCCAGGATAGTAGGCATCGTAATCTAAAATTTGCAAACACTAAAATTTGATTTCTAGTAAATTTAGTTATATTTTTCCAGATATTCATCCCTTAAAGAAAAATTACAAACCCTTGTCATACATAAGTTACAGCTATATCTTTTTGTTGGTTTTTAAGTCTTTTTTTCAGTCAAACTACTTTTTTTATAAGGGGATCAGTAGAACCAAAAATTTTTCTTACTTACAAGTTAAAATATAGTTACAAGTTGAAAAGGGTTGGGTCTAGCTCACGAGTTACAAATACCTTTAGAGGTTGTTTTAAAAGTCCCAAAAGGTATAATTTATCCGGTCTGACTGAGGTCAACTACAACAAAAAAACAAGGTTTCAGCGATGTACTGAGATACTTTATCATGCTCACAATGAGAGCAAACGACGCTTTTAAAACATTCTCTTAAGCACGATCCATATTTTAGTTACCTCACTATTTACTTGCCTTGACATAGTTTGATTTTTTATGCCTACCTACTTAAGGTTCTAATTTTCTTTGGCTTATTTAGATGCTATTAAGCAATTCAGGTAATTGTTTCATACTATTAAAAACAATTGCTCCTGCTTGTGCTAACCGTTGAGGATCTGTCCTTTCTGCATAACCAAAAACTTTCATATTTGCAGCTACAGCAGCGAGAACTCCAGGAATTGAGTCTTCAATTACAACACAATTTTTCGGGTGTTCTCCCATTTCATTAGCAGCATGAAGAAAGATATCTGGATAAGGTTTACCTCTAGTCACTTCAGTTACACTAAATATTCTATTCGTGAATCGTGGTAATAAACCAGTTAAACTCAATGTTTTACTTAACTTTTCATGACTTCCTGAAGACGCAATACATGTTTTTACCATAATGCTATCAAGTATCTCAGTTACCCCATCAACAGGTTTCAATTCTTGTTCAAATAGTTTAAAAGTAATTTCTTCAAAATCTTTAGAAAAAGATTTTGATAGAGGTCTTTGTAATTTATACTCGATAATTTCAAGACAGTTAGAAAAAGATTTACCAACGAAAGTTTCTAAAACTTCTTCATAAGTAATTTTGATTCCTATGTCATTGAGAATATATGTAAGTGCGCGATTAGTAAGTGGTTCACTGTCTACAAGAACCCCATCACAGTCAAAAATAACAAGATTAACTGCCATTTTAAATTCTCCTAATTATGAAATAACAACTTTTATTGTTCGCATAAAATTCACTTAAAAACTATAACTAATTAGTTAATAATACATCATATTTAAAAAATATTTATGACCTATTATTAACTAAAAAAGCAATAACTTAGTACAGTTTTGCGTAAAAGCGTAGCGTTTTTAAATGCAGGGGGATGCAATCGCATTGTATCGGGAAGCGATCGCATTGCACCTTATTGCAAAATTTAATTTGCTACGAATTAATGAAATGCTGTACTTAGTAAGGAGTAATGTCTAAAACTTTAGCAGGAGTGATAGAGACTATATTACGAATATCTGTCTCAGGAATACCTACCATACGCATATTTTGAATTTGTTGTGCTATAGCTTGAGAGCCTCCAGCAACAATACCTTCATTCTGATAAAGAAGTGAAGAACCACTACATTTATATAATCGTTGTCCAGCAAGAATCTCACTTTGAATTCTATCTGTCATAATCATTAAGTTATGTGAACCTACAAGTTCCACTGTTTTTTTAGAAATAGCTAAATCTACATGTTCACCATCAAAATTAATACAAATTTTAAGCAGTCCAGCCAATGCCGCCTCAATCATAGTTGCAGGAACAATTCCCATACGTTCTCGTAGATTTTTTAAATTCCAGTTTTCTAAATCAAGTTCTTCAAGCTCACTTTCTCGCAATGCTTTAGCTGACAAAGTTCTCCATGCATTCTTGAAATTAAGAGGCATATCATTAAATAGATGATCTGTGACAATAGGTTTATCACTACGATTTGCAACAATATCAAGAATTTTTTCCATAGCACGTACACAGACTTCGGCATTGCTTTTTTTACCGAAATGACCTAATGCCGGACTAACTCCACCATCCATTAAAGTTTCTACAATCCATTGTACATTTGGAGGGTAGGTATCATCAGTTTTACTAGAGTGTTTAGTTAAATCTGCATTCGGTGATAAAACAACGTATTTAAGACCCTTCTCTCCACAAGCGGAAAAAATTTGCCAGTGATGTCTAGTAGGTATCCAAACCCCCTGTTTGGGTGTGCCTCCAGGACTTGCAAGTATTGGTCCTTCAAGTGCAATACCTACAATGTACAAATACCGCCCTTCTTTACGTCCTTCATTGTAAGCCTCTATCAACTCAAGAAAGTTATTAAATTGATGTTCTGGCAGATATAAAGTCAGTATTGCTCTAACACCATCTGCTACTAAACTTTTCTCTACTCTGTCAAGAACTATGTTAGCAACTTCTGCAAAATCAAAACTACCAACACCATGACAATGAAAATCAATTGGGCGTAAAGGAGCGATTTGAAAGTTATCATCCAAAGTATTATTTCTAATGTTGAGATTAGTTGTCATTTAATTTCCTTTTATGCTTGATTTTAATTTGACTATTTTAGAATAACAGTTCTAATATTAGCCATTTGAAAATGTAGTCCTTATTCAAGCTTTTTGACTTGCGATTAGACTTTTTAATTGCCTTGTCTTCTTCCTAGAATATGTTGTTTATTCTCTTATTTCAAGATGCAAAATAATAAAAAAAGTGCCATAAATAATGCAGTTAAATGTAAATTATTTATAATTTTTTTGCGCTATTTTTCGACCAATAAAAATTTGATAGCTATAGTCGTCAAAACTACCTGATTTTTGATGAAAAATATAGAATATTTATGTCCTTTTTCCGTGTTAGAATTGCTGATTTTAAGACTTGCGCATTGACAAAAATCTAATTGCAGTAAGTTAGCCAAGTATAGCTAGGGTTTGTTTAATCTTCTCCTTAATTGCACCGCCTTTATTTGTAGGTAGCGGCAAAAGGTCGTTCTTCTCGCTCAATTGATGTCGAGTTGTAGGATACTCCAACACGAGGGTCAATTACCCCAGGTGGGACTTCCAAATGCAGGTGTGTACCTGTACATTTTCCGGCGTGCAAAAATTTTGAAATGCCGACAGTCCGCGCTTGGATATGGTAATTAGGGTGATCTCGCATAACTGGCAT
>NZ_JACJSI010000355.1 GCF_014698065.1 Nostoc flagelliforme FACHB-838 | reverse complement strand
TTTAAGTTCTTCTTCGCTCTCTGCGATTTCAATCTTAAAAGGGCGGCTCATGGTTATTTTAATTTATAGAGTTTGTTTTCTCTATTATATGCACCTTCATATAAAATTGGTATAAGGGTACAGCTAACCTATTTCTAATTAATCCTAACGGCATTATTTTTGGTCAGAATGCTCAATTAAATATTGGTGGTTCTTTTGTTGGAACTACAGCGAATGCACTGCAATTTGGAAATCGAGAACTTTTTAGTGCTACTGATAAAAATATTCCTTCACCCTTGTTGACAGTTAATCCTTCAGCATTATTGTTTAATCAAATTAATCAAAACGGAGGGATTCAAAATAATTCAGTTGCACTCGCAGGAAAAGATCCAGCGGGTTTAAATGCATTAGGTTTACGAGTACCAGATGGTAAAAGTTTACTGCTGGTGGGTGGTAATGTCAGTATGGATGGGGGGCGATTAAATGCTAATGGTGGAAGAGTGGAGTTAGGGGGGTTAGCAGAAGCTGGTAGTGTAGCGCTAGGTATAGATGGCGATAATCTCAGCTTAGGATTTCCTGATAATGTTGCGCGAACTTCGGTATCCCTTACTAATCAAGCAGGTATATATGTAGAAGGCGCTGGTGGCGGTAATATTGCAGTTAATGCCAGGAATTTAGAAATATTAGGAGGAAGTATTTTAAGCGGTGGTATTGGGCAAGGTTTGGGGACACCTGAAACTGTTGCGGGAGATATTACGCTTAATGCT
This sequence comes from Nostoc flagelliforme FACHB-838, assembly GCF_014698065.1. Taxonomy (GTDB): domain Bacteria; phylum Cyanobacteriota; class Cyanobacteriia; order Cyanobacteriales; family Nostocaceae; genus Nostoc; species Nostoc flagelliforme_B. The sequence goes on along the minus strand of NZ_JACJSI010000355.1, from coordinate 5,233 downwards.
AGCGGAGAAATCAACGTTGCTGGTGGGAGCATAGTTCAAAATCTTGTGCGTTTGGGTTCACTTGGCAATGGGGGTAACATTACTATCGATTCTGGTTCCTTCTCATTAGGCGATCGCGCTCGACTTGAAGCCTCAACTTCAGGACTTGGTAATGCGGGGAATGTGACGGTGCAGGCACGAGATGCTGTTTCTCTAAATAATGCTTCCATCTTTAGCACGGTGGAAGAAGGAGGTGTCGGTAAAGGTGGCAATATCGACGTCAATGCTGCAACCCTCTCGCTAAAAAATGGCGCTCAACTGCTAACCCTTACTCGTGAAGCATCTACTACCCAGCCAGCAGGACAGGGGGATGCGGGGAATGTCAATATTAATATTATGGGCGCTGTTGATATTGCTGGGAGAAAAAACAATTTACGCAGTGGGATTCGCAGCCTGGTGAATACGGGGACAGTTGGCAATGGGGGTAACATTACTATCGATTCTGGTTCATTATCATTACAAGATGACGCTCGACTTATTGCCTCAACTTATGGACTTGGTAATGCGGGGAATGTGACAGTGCAGGCACGAGATGCTGTCTCTCTAGATGATGCTTCTATCCTTAGCACGGTAGAATCTGGGGGTATAGGTAAAGCAGGTAATATCGACATCAATGTTACAACGCTGTCACTTACTAATGGCACTCGACTTACTGCCTCAACTTCAGGACAAGGGAATGCGGGGAATGTGACAGTGTGGGCACAAGATACTGTTTCCCTTGCAGATGCTTCTATTTTCAGCACTGTGGAAGAAGAAGGTGTCGGTAAGGGAGGTAATATCGACATCAACGCTGCAACCCTCTTGTTAAGAGATGACGCTCAACTTGTTGCCTCGACATTTGGGCAAGGAAATGCGGGGAATGTGACAGTGTGGGCACAAAATACTGTTTCTCTAGGTGATGCTTCCATCTTCAGCACGGTGGGATCAGGCGGCGTAGGTAAGGGTGGCAATATTGACATCAGTGCTGCAACACTATCACTGATTGATGGCGCTCAACTGTTAACCAATACTCGTAAAGCCTCTGATACCCAGCCAGCAGGACGGGGGGATGCGGGAAATGTCAATGTGAAAGTGACTGGCGCTATTGATATTGCTGGGGAGAAAAACGGTTTATTAAGTGGGATTTTTAGCCAGGTGGAAACTGGGGCAGTTGGCAATGGAGGAAACATTACTATCGATTCTGGTTCTTTATCGTTACAAGATGGCACTCGACTTACTGCCTCAACTTCAGGACAAGGGAATGCGGGGAATGTGACAGTGTGGGCACAAAATACTGTTTCCCTTGCAGATGCTTCTATTTTCAGCACTGTGGAAGAAGAAGGTGTCGGTAAGGGAGGTAATATCGACATCAACGCTGCAACCCTCTTGTTAAGAGATGGCGCTCAACTTGTTGCCTCGACATTTGGGCAAGGAAATGCGGGGAATGTGACAGTGTGGGCACAAAATACTGTTTCTCTAGGTGATGCTTCCATCTTCAGCACGGTGGAAGCTGGGGGTGTAGGTAAAGCAGGTAATATTGACATCTTTGCTACAACGCTGTCACTTACTAATGGCGCTCGACTTGTTGCCTCAACATTTGGGCAAGGAAATGCAGGGAATGTAACAGTTCAGGCACAAGATACTGTTTCTCTTGGTGATGCTTACATTTTCAGCACGGTGAGATCAGGCGGCGTAGGTAAAGCAGGTAATATTGACATCTTTGCTACAACGCTGTCACTTACTAATGGCGCTCGACTTGTTACCTCAACATTTGGGCAAGGAAATGCAGGGAATGTAACAGTTCAGGCACAAGATACTGTTTCTCTTGCAGATAATGCTTACATTTTCAGTACAGTGGAATCAGGGGGCATAGGTAAGGGTGGCAATATTGACATCAGTGCTGCAACACTATCACTAATTGATGGCGCTATACTGCTAACCAGTACTAGTGAAGCATCTACTACCCAGCCAGCAGGACAGGGTGATGCGGGGAATGTCAATGTGAAAGTGACTGGCGCTATTGATATTGCTGGGGAGAAAAACGGTTTATTAAGTGGTATTCGCAGCCAGGTGGCAGCAGGGACAGTTGGCAATGGGGGTAACATTACTATCGATTCTGCTTCATTCTCATTAGGCGATCGCGCTCAACTTGTTGCCTCAACTTCAGGACTTGGTAATGCGGGGAATGTGAAAGTGCGGGCACAAAATGCTGTAACTCTAGCAGATAATGCTGCCATCTTCAGCACAGTGGAAGCGGGAGGTGTTGGTAAGGGAGGTAATATTGACATTAACGCTGCAACACTATCACTAATTGATGGCGCTCAACTGCAAACTGCTACTAGTGGTGCATCTGCTACCCAGCCAGTAGGACGGGGGAATGCGGGGAATGTCAATGTTAATGTTACAGGTAGTGTTGATATTGCTGGGGAGAAAAATGGTTTTGCCAGTGGGATTTTCAGCCAGGTGCAAACGGGGACAGTTGGCAATGGGGGTAACATTACTATCGATTCTGCTTCCTTCTCATTACTTGATGGCGCTCAACTTAGTGCCGAAACACTTGGGCAAGGTAATGCAGGCACAATTAAAGTTAATGCTGCTGATTTTTTCACCATTTCTGGTAACAATTTTAACTTTAACAGTGGCTTGTTTGTTGACTCCCAAAGTCCGACGGGTACTGCTGGAGATATTATCGTTACCTCACCTAGAGTTACCCTAGACAACAGTGGCACAGTTAACGCCCAATCTGCATCGGGTAACGGTGGCAACATCAACTTACAAACTGATTTACTGCTTCTGCGTCGTGGCGCTGAAATTTCTACCACCGCAGGCACAGCCCTAACTGGTGGTAATGGTGGCAACATTAATATTGATGTCCCGTCGGGCTTCATCATTGCTGTCCCAAGCGAAAATAGCGACATCACTGCTAATGCTTTTACAGGCACAGGTGGGAGAGTAGATATCCGAGCCTTTGGTATATATGGTATTGAGTTCCGTGAAAGTCCAACTCCCTTGAGTGACATCACTGCTAGTTCAGAATTTGGTACACAAGGTACTGTAGAACTTAATACACCTGGTATCGACCCCAACAGTGGTTTAGTTGAGTTGCCAACAGTACCAGTTGACACCCAACTAGCCCAAGGTTGCTATAGTCCTGGTTACGCTCAAAACCGATTTGTGATTACCGGACGCGGCGGTTTACCATTTAATCCTAAAGACATTCTCACTCCTGATGCAAGCCAAGTAGATTGGGTGTCTTTTAAACCCACTAACAACAACCGTTCCCTACCACCTATTACTAGCAAACCGGCTATCTCCACTCCCAAACGCATTGTTGAAGCTACAGGTGCAGTGCTAAACGCCAAAGGACAAATAGTCCTCAGCGCTAATTCATCCACTGCTACTCCTCGTACTTTTGGACAAAACCCAACTCAGTGCAGTGGTAGCTAAAGCTACTCCAATTTTTGGTGTATCCTGTTTGCTCATGTTATTCAGTAGCCTGGCAACAGGACAAAGATGGGAGAATGGCGCAGCCTCAAAGTGACGGTTACGATTGATGTAATCGGCTCATTGCTGATGTGTTTTAGATAGGCGCTAGAGGAGCTTATTATTTAGTATAATTTAATACTAAAACATCTTTTATTACTACTTATAAAAGTTTTAAATATTAAGTTTAAAATCTTAAATTTTAACTACATAATGCTTTTAGCTTGATCAAGTCGTTAGTACCTAATGTATAGTGTCATTAAAGATTTTCATTTTAAGTCATGGCCACGGCAAAAAAAGTACTTTCAAGATGCAGGTCATAAAAAGAAGATATGGGACAAGCAAGGGCGGTAGTGAAAGAAAAATAGTAAACTTTGTCAATGGGATTTCTACAAGAGACTACCCAGGTTATTTATGCTTTAAACAATACGTCAACTAGGATAAAAAAAAATTCGCCCCAACTTTATGAAGTTTTACTAAAGACTGCATAATTCTTACAAACCAGACTGAGTAATTAGTCAGGTGTGAAGTTGATGTAGCAAAAAAGGCTTAAGACCCTATATGCTGGATTCTCTGATTTCCAGTATTTGCTCGTAGAACTTGCATTAATTAATACATCACAAAATTATTTCATACATCTATCAGTCTGAAAGGAAAACAAAACTCATGGAATCTCAAAAATTAGAGCCGATAGCTATTGATTCGCCAAACTTACAGCAGTTACCAGACTATGAATCTGAAAAATTAAACTTAAAAGTCATTAATTCGCAAAGCCTACAGCAGTTACAAGAAGATATTAACAAAGAAATTCGTCAGCTATTGAAGAACTCTAACCTGAGCCAGACCCTTAAAAAATACGGCTTATCAGGACAAAAAATTCTAAAGGTTCAGTGTTCACTCGACATAACTCAATTTATTAGTGGAGATAGTAGCAAGGGGGATCAAACCGAAAACAATCCATCAGTAGAAAATACAGAAATAGGACAAAAAATTACAGAATTTTCTATGGGCGGATTTTGTTACCCTTGTTTAGGGATTGACTTGCAACCTGACCCTGACTACCCTGATGGTTGCTGGGTAGATTAATCCTTTTTTGTTACTGTTGAAGAATCTAATCGCTGAAGGAAGGAGTTTCGGAGCTTTTATCTTTCGCTCATAGCTGTAAATTTAAGTTACTGCTAGAAAATAAAGCCTCAAAGGTTTACTTAACCCTCTTTTGTCACTCTCGGAAAACAATAATCGAAGCTAAATTCTAAAACTTTGATTTGATAGCACTTTTAGCCTTTATTTTCTAACAGTAACTAAAGTTTGTAGCTAAAATCTGAAAATTAAAGATCCGAAAGGCTTTCAGCGATTGGCTTCTCCTAAAGTGACAAAAGAGGGGTAATTAAAGTTTCACAATCTTGCTTTGATTATTGTTTTCCAAAAGTGACAAAACAGGATTAAAATTAACTTAAGTCTCATGTCGTTATGCTGATAAATGCTAGTAAGAACCGGAATTTTTACAAGCATTTCTGCAATAGGAAATCTAAATGAATTTTGATGGGGTAATACTTATCCTATACCTATGTATTTTCAAATTTGCTACTAGTGAATAGTTGGCTTATCATCAATACCTTTACAGGACTTACGCAACTGGCACAATGCGAGCGCCAATTACTAGTACATAAGTATTATTTGAATCTGATTCCAAATGCCTTGTATTTGTAATAAAAGCTGGTGTATTGGAAGC
>NZ_JACJSI010000354.1 GCF_014698065.1 Nostoc flagelliforme FACHB-838 | reverse complement strand
TTGCATTGGTCGGAGTTCCAGAGCTACGGTCAATGCCGTCTTCACAACACCCAACACCCTACCCCCAACACCCTATTTTTGACTAGTAGTGATATAACCGTTCCTTTGCCAAATCTCCATGTCTGGTTTAGAACTCTTGAATGGTTGAACATAATAATCAGGAACTAGGGGTTTGTCTTGGCGGTCATAGCTCAATTCATGATCCAAAAACTTGATATGGCTAATATGGGATGCCCAAGCATCGGCTATCCTATCGCCTAATCCCATTGTGTCTAAATATTTGGGTAGTTCCATTCCGCCATTCCAACAAATGGGGATGCCTTCACCATCAAAATGTTCGGTTAGCTCTTGGCGTATAAAGGATGCTGTCCCACCACAAACTAAGATTTCATCCATAAGAGCAATATTTCTCAACCAGCGCCATAAAGCACGGCAGTACTCTTTGCGAACTATCGGTAAAATCCGACAAAACAACTCTACATCAGCATTCATTTCTTCGATTCTGGTTTTGCGCGATAGAAACCGCAGTGCATCAAAATTGTTATTCGTGGTTTCGGCTAAGGCTGAAATTAGGCGTAAGTCATCTTTTGATAAACCTACAGCAGTACGTTCTACAAACTGATGTACCACCCAATTCATCCCTAAATCTGTAGATTCAGCTTTTATTGCATTCCCCTTGTGCGACAAAATAAAACTGGCATTACGATAGCCTAACATCAGCATTCCTATACTTTTTTGGAAATAGTTAATGTTGACGTTGCGACTGCGATATGCCATTATACCCGCCCCTTCTGGACTGACATCAAAGCTACGTAATTTCGCTTTTAACCTCCCTGTTGGCGTGATTATTCCTGTTTTTAAGTTCTGTGCTAGTTTTGCTCTGAGCGTTTGCCCATCCGACGCTTCTCCCACTGGCAACAACAAATGTACATATAGCTCTATATCTGGGTTTTTCACTCCCAGCCGCCGAATTGCCAACCATAACATAGCTGCTACTTTCGGTAAGGCATATTGATACTTCAAATCTCTAATAGCTGATGTCCCCGCGAACATACTTTTGGCTAATGCTCCCAGGACATAATATTCTTCGCCAATTCCTATCCATACCGTCGTATCTTGTACGAGTTGATTTGACAAATATTCTATTGACTCTACCCCTAAATCCGCTATTTCTGGTTCCATTGCTAAAACTATTGGAACACCATCTGGATAAATCTGTGCTATCCCCTTCTGGAAACTTGTCCCTAAATCAATTGTTATCGCAACTTTTGTGTAGTCTTTAGAATTATTCTTTTTATTCATCTTTACCCCCGTTCTGGTTGTCCCAGCCAAACATCCGCTTAATGTCGGTCATCTCTTGATAGTTTTGCGAGTCAAGAAATTCATTGTCATCGTCATCTTCTTCATCTTCCTCATCAGTAGAACTTATTTGTCCATTTCCCGAAGTAACCCCTAAGACAGATAGACTATCTGATGCCACTATGTTTGATGCTTGCATTGATATATTTGATGTCACCACTAGTGGGTCTGGTGCTATCCCGCAAGTTCTCCGAATCATACTAATTTGTGCTTCTAGTTGACTAATTGCCCAAATGCCAATCTGTCTTAATTCTTCTCCCCTCAGCCCCGAAGAAAACAAGGCTAGAGGTAGCCAGTGTTTTTTTAGTGTCGATGTAATTGTTTCCGAATAATCTTCCTTCAAATTTAAAGGCTTTGACCTCAAGTAATCAATTACTTCTGCATCTGCACTGTCACTCGGTCTTCTAAATGACACTACTCTATATCTAGAATCATTCATTTTTTTTGACTAAAATTCTGATTAGCGTAACGCGCTTTCTTAAAATTATTACACTAATTTTTATCGCCCAGTTTTTTTATTTTTATTTTGATACTGCCTGACTTAACTAAATTTAATATCCTTGCTTTTGAAATTTATGTTGTCCGCCTAAATAAAGTATTTACTTAAGAATGGATGCACATACAACGCCGCATTTTTTCTTCTAATCCTTCACTAAGACCCTCATTTTTTTAATCCCCACTAATTTACCGGAGTTTAATTCGCTTTTACGTGGTCAAAATGTATTACTAATCACAGTTACAAATAGCAGACATTTTGCACCTAAAACCCCTATTTATGTACAAAATGTCTGCTGTTTTGCACCGCTTATACACGCCTTTAACTGCTATAGCTGTCATCAAATGTTGACAAACAGGTACAAAATGTCTGCTATTTTGCACATCGCTTTTTTGAAAAATTGCCCTCTAATATCTACTCCAGAAAGCTTTGAGGTGATTTTTCCGGTTTGCTGCATTCTCAATAATTTTAAGCTTATTGAGAATGCGTACTACAAAAGTATTGTTTTTATACTTCAAAAAAACAGTTTTTTTCTGTTTGTGCTACGAAACACTACTAAAAATTACAATTTAGCGCTGATTAACTTCGAGGGACTGCTAAAAAATTCTGTTGTCAACCGTTTTATTCTTGAGTAATTCTCAAAAAATTCTGTGAGCAGCCTATTAATTCTCATTAATCAAGACTTATTGACAGTAAAATAGCCCGAAAGCCTTGCTATTGCGTGGTTTTTTAGTCCAATTCACAGAAAGTCAGATGTTCCCTACTTAGGTTAAAATTGTGTCAAGAGTGACTATGCTACTAAGGGAATCTTGGGGATAGCGGGAGAATTGCCCCAGAAATGCTGTAGAGCGGCTTAGAATAGTCGTACTTACTACGGTTTTTTGCCCATTTCCGCATTTGAGCGATTTGGCTGGAAAAATGGCGTAAAATCGAGAAAAAACAGCGATAACTTGAGTGATATTTGTTTCTCAGTCAGTCAGCCCAAAAACTTGTATTTCCAAATTTTAGTGTAGATAAAAAATGGCATACGCGATCGCGCGATTAAAAAAATTAAAGCGGGGTAATATATCAGGGAGTGCATCTCACACTGCACGAGAAAGAGAAACCCCTAATGCAGATCCCACTCAAAAAAATATTCGGTTCATCGGTAGCCTCGACCTAGAGGAACGATTAGAGGATTTGGTACTAGCCAAAATTGCCGAGCATGAGCAGAAGCGGAAGATTCGCACTGATGCGGTGTACTGCGTGGAGTTACTGTTGAGTGCATCGCCCAGTTATTTCCGTCCCAACTGCCCCACTCAAGCCGATTACTATGAACCCCAAAAGCTGGATGACTGGGTGGAAGCGACTCATCAGTGGTTAGCGGATGAATATGGCAATCGCATTGTCCGCGCCGAGTTACACCTGGACGAAGCCACCCCCCATATTCACGCTTATTTTGTCCCCCTTGATGATCAAGGACAGCTACGGTGCAATCATTTCTTTGACGGGCGGCAGAAAATTCATGAATTTCAGGATTCGTACTACAACACGATGCGGCTAATTGAATTAGAGCGCGGTATCAAGGGAAGCAGAGCAAAGCACCAGGACATCAAAGATTTTTACCGCATTGTGGAGGAGGGGCGTGACTTAGAAGTTGATGAGCTAAGTGCGGCGCAATTGAAGGCCAAAGCTAGCGACCGAGACAGGGCGAATCAACGAAAACAGGAAATGGAAGCTACAGCCAAAGCTCTTTCACTTGAAAATGAACAGTTACGGCGACGAATTGCACAATTAGAACAAGACAATCGATCAATAAAAAAACTTACCGAATGGTCAACTGATTTAGCTTTACATGATGTTGCTTGGGAGTTGGGACTGTGGCGTAAAGGGAATGAATGGGTAGGAGGAAACCACACCATTAATATAGATGGCTCTAAATTTAGCGGTCTTGCTCCCGGTTCTCATTTTGAAGGTAATCATGCAATTGATTTGGTCAAGCACGTTAATCAATGCAATCAAGTCCAAGCGATCGCATGGATCGGGGAGCGATTTGGTGAAGCCGGCGCAAAACGCGCAGCGATCGCTCATGCTCAAAAAGTTGCGGTTGACATTATCCAAACTCAACCAGTACCGCAATTCACTCCACCGGTTGAGGATAAAAAACAGTGGCAGCAAGTAGAACATTACCTAACCCAGAAACGAGGCATACCCTCTGATTGCGTACAAATGTTACATAACCAAGGGCTAGTTTATGCCGACTCAAAAGCAAATGTAGTTTTTGTGATGCGGGATCTCAACGGAAAGACCAAAGGAGCATTTTTAGAAGGGGCAGCTAATAAATTCTCTGGTTATGAGTTAGGTACAATTCGCCGTGATAGCTGGTTTTACTTTACTTTGGGGAAAAAGCCTAGCGAACAAACTAATACTGTCGTACTGTCTTGCTCTCCCATTGATGCCATTTCAGTAGCCATGCTGGAATATCTCTTTAAAGGAATACCAGAAAACAGAACAGTTTACATGGCAGCGGATGACACTTTAAATTTACCTGTCGAAAGATTACGTAATGTTCCTTGTGTACAGGTAGCTTTTACTCAATCAACTGCGGCACGGGTTGTTAAAGAACTACTGCCACACTCGACTCAACTCAAGTGCGAAAGTCGGGATTGGAATACGCAGTTAATCAATTTCTCCCATCAATTGCAACAACGTTATTCACAACAAAAACACGAGGAATTAGAGCTATAGTTGCAAAAAAGTCAAGCTACTTTAGTACCGATTTTTTCAGTACCAAAGTAGCTAGTAAAGAGTTTTAGCTATCAATAATATTGGGGTGAAATTTAACTAAGGCCCTAATGAATAATGAGTTAATCAAGCAAGTATTTAGATTAATTAAGCTTAACAATAAGCTGATTGCTGTCGAGTCTCCATTGCAAGAGAGAGTCAAACTTTTGACAAATCTCGCTAGTGAATGCCAGCAATACAATATTAACTGTTACCTGTGGACGCTGGAGGATGATGCGCTACACCAGTTATCCACGAATAGTTCGCCAAGTGAACTTGGCTCTTTAAAGGGGAAAGGGAAAGGGGGAAAGGTTTTAAATCCTTTACCCCTTTCCCCAGCCCCTTTCCCCAGCCCTCACCTAGCATCTTTGGGTTGGCAGACTACTAAGGAGGGGGGATTAAATTTACAAAGAGTTGACCAGTATCAGGCGATCGCTAAAAGCAGGCGCGAACATTACTTTGAAATTCTCCGATTCTGGAAAACTACTGATTTATCAGGAATCCTGATACTAGAAGGTATATTCCCCTGGCTGGGAGAGTCTACCACTGACCCCGATTTCTTTCTGACTTCCGAGTGGATTAAGTCAGCCCTGATTAACCTGAAGCTGTACAATCACTCTTGCAACAAGACAGCGATTCTCTTAGGGTCAAACGCCACTGTGTCATCTGACATTGCCCCCGAAGTTCCGACAGTCATTCAACAACTGCCAGCTATAGAGGAAATAAGCAGTTACTTAGCCCAAGTATTACCTAGTTATAGTTATGGCGATATTCATGCGACGGCGATCGCCGGGTTGGGGATGTACTTGACAGACATTGACTATGGAATTAGACAGGCAAGCGCTCCTGGTGAAATTAAACCGGATGAGCTAGTAGAAAAACTGTCCGCTTACAAAATCGAACTGTTTAAGCGAATTTATAATATTCAGTTCCTTCAACCTCCAAGCACACCCATCGGTGGTTTAGAACTGATCCAGCAAGCGTTTAAAACTTATAAGCGCCTTCTATCCTCATTGGCGAAAGCCTATAATCTGCGCTTACCCAAGGGGATTTTACTAATCGGCCCACCGGGAACAGGAAAATCTTACTCGGCTAAAGCAAGTTCTGCACAATTGGGGCTACCTCTGATTATTTTGGAGTGGGGTAGTTTTCGCAGTTACGGTAATTTGGCTGAATATAAGCTCAAGAATTTACTCGCACTCGTAGACCGAATTAACCGTGTAATCCTGTATTTGGACGACTTCGACAAAGGATTCGCCGGGGATGATGATTTATCCAAACGCCTCGCTGGTATGCTTTTGACCTGGATGCAAGAACGTACTAGTGAGGTTTTAATTATCGCTTCGGCTAACAATATTCAATG